>JBCBVN010000142.1:0-10528 GCA_039817625.1 Bacteroidota bacterium | reverse complement strand
GGCTGCTCAACCTGATGATTCTAACTGCCGGTGCTACCCTACTCTACTTCTTTGTTCTGCGACCTGGCTCATTCTATTTCCAGAATAAAGCACTTCCAGCTCTGGAAAGAGGATACGATAGATTCATCCGTTTTGCATTGAGAAACGCCGGAAAAGTATTTTTCGGTACCATTCTACTCTTAGTAGTTTCCATTGCCTTATCGGTGATCAGCCCGCCCAAAATTGTTTTCTTCCCTTCAGCTGATCCAATTTATGTAAATGCATTTGTTGAGCTCCCAATCGGTAGCGAAATTCAATCGACAAACAGCATCGCTGGTACCGTAGAGGAACGCATTATCGACGTGATCGAACCCTATGGTGAAGTCGTCGATGCCGTATTAACACAAATAGGTGAGAACACAGCTGACCCCAATGGATTGCCCGAACCTGGTGTCACCCCACACAGAGCCAGGATCACTATATCGTTCGTTCCGTATCAGGAACGAGATGGAGTGAGCACAGCAGACATCATGACAGAACTTCGGGATGCAGTGGGGGGCATTCCCGGCGCCATCATTACTGTAGACAAAAATGCAGATGGCCCAGCTACAGGAAAACCGATAAATCTGGAGGTTAGTGGAGATGACCTCGACAAACTTGTAGACCTTAGTGATGACTTGATTGCCTATCTCAATGCGCAGAACATCGCTGGGATTGAAGAACTCACCCCAGACATCAAACTCGGCAAACCAGAGCTGATTGTCAACGTCGATCGGGAAGCTGCTCGCAGGTTCGGTATTTCTACTCAAGACGTAGCGCTTGCATTGCGCACAGCCATCTATGGTCGAGAAGTATCCAAGTACAAGTTGGGTGAAGATGATTACCCCATCTTCATTCGTCTACGGGAGCAGGAACGCAATCGCATCGAAGATTTACTCAGTCAGCGAATCACTTTCCAGGACCCATCCAATGGCCAGATCAAGCAAGTACCACTCCAAACCGTCACAGATGTAGAGTATAGCTCCACCTACAGCGCCATTAAGCGAAAGGATCTGGAGCGGGTACTTACGGTTTTCAGCAACGTGCTAACCGGTTATAATGCCAATGAAATCATTGTTCAACTAGAGGAGGCTATGGAAGGTTATCAGCTGCCCAGAGGTTTTACTTGGGAATTTACCGGTGAACAGCAACAGCAAGCAGAAGACAGTGCCTTCCTGGGCGGTGCCTTTTTGGTGGCTTTGTTCACCATGTTTATCATAATCGTTGCCCAGTTCAATAGCTTAAGCTCTCCATTCATCATTATGATGGCTGTGCTGTTCAGTACCATTGGTGTTGGCTTGGGTTACTTCTTCTTCGGTGGCACATTTTCGGTCGTCTTTACCGGGGTTGGTATCATTTCACTAGCAGGTGTAGTGGTCAACAATGCCATTGTACTCATCGATTATACCAAGCTCATTATGCAGCAAAAGGCCGAGGAGCAAGGCATCACCGACGAAAATGGCATCGGAAGAGACGCTATTCTGGATAGTATCATCGAAGGTGGATCTACTCGCCTCAGACCCGTATTATTAACAGCTATCACTACCGTGCTAGGCCTCATCCCGCTGGCCATCGGGTTTAACTTCAACTTCTTTACGCTAGTCAGTAGATGGGATCCACAGTTCTTCCTGGGTGGGGACAACACTGCGCTATGGGGTCCAATGGCTTGGACGGTTATCTACGGCCTAGTATTTGCTACATTCCTGACCCTTGTTGTTGTTCCTGTAATGATCTGGGGCATATACAGATTCAGAATGTGGCTACGCGGTTTGAGAAGTCCAAAAACAGGTGTGAGTGGCTAATGATATTTTAAACATAACAATTTTGGAAATATTCCATGTTGTCCATACCTTTGCAGAAGACGTTCTACGTCTAAAGAAGTAATTTTTTCATGTGATATGTTTGTGGCTGGGTTTCCCCGTTTGGGAGACCCAGTTTTAGTTTGGGGATCAATCAGGACAGCTCAACTGTTAAATTCCTTGCGCGCTATGTACGCTTAGACTAATTTTGTGTACCCCAGTCTTTTCGACCACCTCACTCAGATAGCTGCTAAACCATATTTCATTCTAGCAGTTTACCAAGTACCGTCCATCGGTAGGTTCTAGGCGCTCTAGAACCGATAAGAATTGTGTTGTTCATAGTGTTTGTTTATTGCCTTCGGCACATAGTCGAAGGCTTTTTTTGTTTCCAGATCAAACCTTGTCCCTGTAACGCACATCCCAATCTTTGCCATACGGCATTATCCATCCTGCCTGTTAATTAAGAAGCATGTTTGAATTCACACCTATCATATTTAATTTTTTTATCTATCTTTGATAACGTAATACTTTGATACATCCTCGCCCATATAGATTGAGCAAGAGCTAACTAGGTCCCGATGAAAAAGGTTAAGAATGAACATATCGTCCTCAGGAACGGTGAAGAAACCATTGAACTCGATTATACAGATCTCCGCAAAGCGGTACTGGTTCTAAGGGCCATCAATCATGAACTTCGGCAACAGATAATATCTCTACTGGAAGAGCACGAAAGACTCACCGTCACAGAGATCTATATCAAGCTCCGCTTAGAACAATCCGTAGCCTCACAGCATCTGGCCATACTTCGAAAAGCAGGTATTGTACAACCCGACCGGCAGGGAAAGTTTATTTACTATTCACTCGCGAGAGACCGTATGGGGCAGATAGCGCAACTTGTTGAAAACCTAAGCGAAAATCCGCTTTCTCAATAAATTGCACCGCTTTCTTGTCAAAACATACCGTTTATCATTAAAAATACTTGATCTTTTGTCTAATTTGTTGCATATTTGTGCTCCAGAAGTTATCCCGGAACATGCATATCAACCAGCAAGAATTAGACATTTCTGCGCAAATACTACGCGCTATTGCTCACCCGCTTAGAATGCGGATACTCAGTTTCATCGATCGGAACGAGTGCATCAATGTCAATAAGATCTACACCTCATTAGGGCTAGAGCAATCCATTACTTCACAGCATCTAAGAATTCTCAGAAATGCAGGTTTGGTAAGAACAGAGCGTGATGGCAAATTCGTCAAATACAGCATAGACTACAGCAAAATGAAGCATGCAGGAAGCGCTATCCGTGAATTTTTGTCTATCGAACGCAGTAAGCAAAACGCAGCTTAATCCCAACCCTTGATCAACTGACTAATACTATTCTTGCTCTTCGAGAGCAACCTTAGCCACTTCTTCAGTTGGTGCTGCGAGTTGCTTCCCAAACAGGAATTCACGAATCAACAACAACACCCCAAGGAAGATTGCTATATCCGCCACATTGAAAATGGGGCGAAAGAAGTGGAATACCTGACCACCAACAAACGGGAACCAATCAGGGTACTCACCTATCCAAACTGGAAAGTAAAACATATCGACAACAGCTCCGTAGAATAGTGGAGCATATCCGCCTTCGGCAGGCAAGAACTGAGCTACGCCACCATCGATGGAAGAGGCAGAGAATAGCTGCCCGTAGAAAACGCTATCTACTATATTGCCTATGGCGCCGGCTAGTACCAGGCTAAAGCCGACAATAACTAAGCGCTTCGCGTGGTCCCGGATAGCCTGCCTGAGAAAGTAGACCAATAAGAACATAGCGACTATTCTCAAGCCAGTCAGTAGTAGCTTGCCGCCCTCGCCTCCAAATTGCCAATTGAAGGCCATACCGCTGTTCTCTTCAAAGCGCAGAAAGGCCCAACTCAACCCTAGAATGGAATACTCCTCACCATGTTCAAAGTGGGTTTTCACATAAAACTTCAGGGCTTGATCAAAAATGATAACAGATGCTGTTATCAACCATGCCAGCCGATTTGAAGACATCATGCGCCCATCGTTTGGAAAAAGTCTCTACCCTACCTGTTCTGCTTCGCCTCGATACTTAGAGTAGCATGAGGAACTACCAATAAGCGCTGCTTGTTAATGAGCTTACCCGTCTCTCTACATATTCCGTAGGTCTTATTATCGATTCTAATCAATGCATTTTTGAGATGCCCGATGTATTTCTGCTGTCGGGATGCCAGACCTTGTAGTCGCTCAGCTTCAGCTGTGCCATTACCGTCATCCAAACCTCGAAGCTTAGTATCGGGATTGTCCGCGCGTTCTTTGAGTTGTTCCCGATAATAATCGAGTTCCTTCTGAGCGCTGGCGAGCTTATCCTCGATTACCGATTTAAACTCGTCTAAATCCTTGTCGCTATAGCGTATAAGTTCACCTTGTGCCATGGTATCAGATAGTATCACAAAATAAAAGAATGCAAATATAGTGATTACACTTTTATTTGATTGAATCAACGCACGCTCTCAGCATTATAAATCAGAGGCAGGGGCGCCCACCATCTCTCCACCTCAATCTGATTTCCAGAGCAAGGTTCTCGGATCACAAACCTACGCCGTAGCCAGTACTGCTGAGATCTTACGGCTATTTCATCTTCATAACTAATCGTAAAAAGGCTACCATCACTTCCATCGAGCTTTAGCTGATCATCTAAGGTCAGCAGGTCTCCATCCATATCTATGGTGGGCCATTCTTCTGGTCGATTAAAATTGAAATATACTTGATTGAGCCTTGGTCTATCTATAGGACGAACCCTGGAAGGTGTCCAACCGTCGGAGCGATCTTTGTTGGTTACCCACACACCACTGGAATTGCTGTAAAAACTGATATCCTCAAGATGGAATTCTCCCTCAGTCTTATTGAATTCTATACCGAAAGTTGTTCCGGCTCTCAAAAATGGAGAATAGTAGCTTCCGTTTGGCGAAGATTCAAGCGGTACTCGCTGCCCATTCAGCAAAAGAGAAATATCGGTGTCGGTGGAGCGGATGCGCGGAGAAAGGAAGCTCCCAACTTTTTTCAATCGAAAGTACAGATACCCATCAGCAGGTACCGTGATACGTAAACCGTAGTCGGCACTGCCATAGGTATGTACAACCAACAGAGCGTCGGAAGCCCCTTCGGCAACCATCGCATTGGGAGCTTCGGTGACATCTACCCCACCGTCACCGGAGCGTATTGTTTCAAACCAGTTGTTGAGAGCAAAGTAGCCCTTCCAACCCTGGTGCTTACATCCCAAAACGTAGTAAACCGATTCACCATCTACATACCCTGCTTCAGAAACCGAAGCTAGGGGCGCCTGGCCATCTGCATAACCAGGTACCAACAGGCTAAGCAGGATAATCCGCCAATACAATAATAGTCTTCTCATTGTTTATACCAACCCACCTAACCCAGCTAGCTTTCGATAGCGATACTCTACTGCTGATCACACGATTTGGGTATTTGCTAAATCAGAAGAGGGCCTACTATCGGTTTTTGATTATGAGGGGATAATCAAAATCACGGCCGTATAATGCCGGGCACAATATGTTCATGTAGTCGGTTTTGGGATTACGGTTTCCTTTCTTTAAAGGCACGTTTTTGGGATAAAACGGTCGGTTTTTATGAGCGACCGCCCTACAAAAATAAGCTATTTTTCATCGGTTTTAGTGCCTTTTATATATCCTTTTTTCACTAATCTTAAACTTTGTGCTCCTTCTTCTCTTAGAATTGGGTATGCCTACTTACTATATGGAGTATCGACAAGTCGTCGAACACCCCCGCGAAAAAGTTTGGAATTTTTTCTCACAACCCCATAATCTAAGTCGTCTAAGTCCCAAAGATGCCGGGGTGGTCATCGTATCTCCTCAGCCGGGAATACTCATGTATACCGGCATCATTGTTCACTTGAAAATGGGACCGAGCTGGGCTCCAAAGCTCCACTGGCACTCCAAAATCACTCAGATTCAGGCACCAGACTATTTCATCGATGAGCAACTCAGCGGCCCTTTCGCCCAATGGCATCACGAGCATAGATTTGTAGCAATAGATGATAATCGCACCGAAATCATAGACATACTTCACTATGCGCCACCATTTGGCCCGATAGGCGCCCTGGCCAACTGGCTGTTTGTACGAAGACAGCTGGAGCAAGTCTTCAAATACAGACAGGAAATTTCAGCAAACTTCGATTTTTCCGCTTAGTCCAATAGGCTGTCTGTAAACTCGTCTACCTAGATTGATTTAGAAGACTTACGTAGATCGGTAGACATTTTAGGAGTAAGTTCATCCACCCATCCTGATCGGGTGAAATTCGGTTAAGTATCCTAGCTGCTTAGCTTCGTTGCGTGGATCTCGCACATTCGGGGAATAGAACTATCCCGCAACCCCTGCTCAGGCGACAGTTGGGTTAAGGGGCCTAACTGCTTAGCTCTGTGCGTGGATCTCGCACATTCGCGGAATAGAGCTATCCCGCAACTCCTGCTACCAGCAGTCGTGCGTGGATCTCGCACATTCGCGGAATGTGCTCGACCTGCGGTAGTCCAAAAAATCAATCCTTCAACTATATGACCATTCCTGAGGCTACCGTTTCATTCGTCTGCTCGTCGATCAGAATGAGTGAACCGGTTATCCTGTTGCGGCGGTAAGAGTCGACAAAAAGTGGCTGAGTGGTTCGCAGTAGAATGCGACCTATATCGTTCATTCCAATGTGCTTGTCTTCTTCATTGCGATGCAGGGTATTGACATCCAATTTGTATCTGATGTCTTTGACAATGCAACGCACCTCCCGACTGGTATGCATCAGTACATATTTACCTCGAGCCTGCAGTGGCTTTTCGTTGAACCAACATACCATGATTTCCAGATCCTGGGTAATCTCAGGTTGATTGGCTGTACGTACGATCATATCACCACGACTGATGTCTATGTCATCCTCCAGCCGCAAAGTCACCGACATAGGCGGAAATGCCTCTTCTAGCGGTCCTTCGATGGTGTCAATGGAAGCCACTTTACTGGTAAACCCACTTGGCAAAACGGTTACATCGTCTCCTGGCCTGACTATACCACCTGCTACACGGCCCGCATAACCCCTGTAATCGTGGTGCTCGTCTGTATAAGGTCGAATGACATACTGAACAGGGAATCGGGAGTCTATGAAATTGTGATCGCTTCCGATGTGCACATTTTCCAAGTAGTACAGCAAGGTAGAACCTTCATACCAGGGCATGTTTTCACTGCGATCTACGACATTGTCGCCCGTAAGTGCACTGATGGGGATGAAGTACACATCCTTGACATCCAGCTTATTGCTAAAGGTGCTGAATTCGTCCTTAATCGCCTCGTATGTTTCGTGATCCCAGTCTACGAGATCCATCTTATTGACGCAAACTACAAGGTGAGGGATTTGGAGAAGAGAAGATATAAAGGCATGCCTTCTCGTTTGCTCGACAATACCATTTCTAGCATCTATTAGTATCAGTGCTACATTGGCTGTGCTCGCACCCGTGACCATGTTTCGGGTATACTGTACATGGCCGGGGGTATCTGCAATAATGAATTTTCTCTTTGGTGTGCTGAAGTATCTGTAAGCCACATCAATGGTGATGCCTTGCTCGCGCTCGGCCCGAAGACCATCGGTTAGCAAAGCCAGATTTACGCCCACTTCTCCTCTTTTCTCACTTGTTTTAGAGATGGCCTCATATTGATCTTCAAATATAGACTTGCTGTCGTAAAGCAATCGGCCAATAAGGGTGGATTTACCATCGTCTACAGAACCTGCTGTAGTAAAACGGAGTAGTTCAGTATGTTCCATAAATGATTTTAAAAGTAACCCTCTTTTTTACGGTCTTCCATGGCGGTTTCAGAGCGCTTATCGTCTGCCCGGCCACCTCTTTCTGTTTGGCGGGCAACGGCCACTTCCTGAATGATGCCATCTAGGTCAGTTGCCTCACTCTCCCACAAGCCAGTGCAGGTGATGTCACCTATAGTTCTGCACCGAACCTGCATATCGATTATTTCTTCTTCGGGCCGTCTGGGTATAAATTCACTTTCGGCCAGCAGCATGCCATCTCTCTTAAACACATTGCGCTGATGGGCGTAGTAGAGGCTGGGAAGTTCCACCTCTTCCATTTGAATATACTGCCATACATCCAGCTCTGTCCAGTTTGAAATTGGGAACACTCTGAAATGCTCACCGTAATGCTTTCTACCGTTGAAAATATTCCAGAGCTCCGGGCGCTGGTTTTTGGGGTCCCACTGCCCAAACTCATCACGATGACTGAAAAAGCGTTCTTTTGCTCTGGCTTTTTCCTCATCTCGACGGCCACCGCCCAAGGCAGCATCGAATTTGCCATTTTCTAGCGTCTGGAGGAGAACAGGGGTTTGGAGATAGTTTCTGGAGGCATTGTATCCGCTTTCCTCCCTCAATTCGCCACGATCAATCGCCGCTTGCACAGAGCCGACAATAAGCTTAGCTCCTATACGCTCGACCAGCTGATCTCTGAATTCAATCGTTTCTTTGAAATTATGCCCTGTATCTACATGTACGAGGGGGAAAGGAATGCGGGCAGGACTAAAAGCTTTAACTGCCAGATGAACCATTAGGATACTATCCTTGCCTCCACTGAAGAGTAAGGCTGGGTTCTCAAACTGAGCTGCCACTTCTCTGAGTACATAGATACTCTCGGCTTCTAGCTCCCGTAAGTGATTTATTTGTAAGGTCGAATTAGACATTCGGTGTATTGGGATTTATTCGATCAATCAGAGACTTCATTATGAGGTCGACACATTCATCGACCTCTCTACCTTCGGTAGTAATTCGCAAAAAGGGGTCTTCTGGTGGTTCATAGGGGCTGTCTATACCAGTAAAGCCTTTAATCTGACCGGCTCTGGCTTTGGCATAGAGGCCTTTTACATCACGGGCTTCACAGATTTCCAAAGGAGTATCTACGTAAATTTCCAGAAAGTCATCTGATCCAACAATCTGGCTGACTTGATCCCTCATAGCCCTGGTTGGACTTATAAACGAACAAAGACAAATGAGGCCACTGTTTTTGAACAGCTTGGCTACTTCGGCAATTCTCCTGATGTTTTCCGCTCTGTCTTCCAGGCTGAACCCCAGATTGGCATTCAGGCCAAATCGTATGTTATCACCATCCAACATCTGAGCAAAATATCCTGAGGAGAACAGTCTGTGCTCTAGGGCTATGGCAATGGTGCTCTTTCCCGAGCCCGACAAACCAGTAAACCAAACAACACATGATTGTTGCCCAAGGCGCTCTTCGCGCTCTTTTCGACTCAACATTCGGTCAAAGACCGGGTGGATATTTTCGGGCATTTTATTCAAATGAAGCGCAAAGATACTGCTATATAAAGTATCTCTGAAATGTAATGCCTGCTTTATGCATACCCAATTGGATTGCTGCGTATGGACCGCAATTTGCGTATGGCTTCTTCCGGGTCATCAGCCTTAAAAACGCTACTTCCCGCCACGAGTACATCCGCACCTGCTTTTAAAATCTCCTGGGCATTTTGAAGTCCAATGCCTCCATCTACTTCTATCAAACAATTGGCATTCCTGGTTTCTATAAGTTGCTTACATCGACGAACCTTGGGTATAGACTGGTAAATGAACTTTTGCCCTCCAAAACCAGGGTTTACCGTCATGATGAGCGCAATATCTATATCCTCAATAACATGATCGAGCATGGCAACTGGGGTATGCGGATTCAAAGCTACACCGGCTTTACATCCGAGCTCTTTAATTCTCTGTATGGTTCTATGAAGATGTGGGCAAGCTTCCACATGTACACTTATGCTGTAAGCACCTGCTTTTGCAAAGGCTTCCAAGTATAAATCTGGATTACTGATCATTAGATGAACATCCATTGGCTTCTCTGCATCTTTTCCGATTTGCTCAATAATACCCATCCCAAATGAGATATTTGGTACAAAGTGACCGTCCATCACATCGAGGTGGAACCAGTCCGCCTGGCTATTATTGACTAAATCGATAGCTAAATCCAGCCGCCTGAAATCAGCGGCTAGTAAAGAAGGTGCGATAAGATGTTGTTTCATGGCGGGAAAATACTACCTTTGATCACTCTTTTGAGCCAGTTATCTCCAAAGGCATAACATTTCTACACAGCTTCTCGTAAAAAAAGAAACCGGCTGACTTTCGTCAGCCGGCCCGAAAAGAGCTTTGAGAGGCTATCTACATACCAATCTTTGGGGCTTTAAACCCCGTTTCGTCTGTCATGAGATTACATTGTTTGTGCCTGATTGCACTGATAGCCTGTGGGTCGTTCTAAGTAAAAATTTGTTAGTAGTGCCACGGTCGTTCCCGTTGACAATACAAATGTGCATCATCCAATTACTCTTCACACGTACAATACGCCAACTTTTTGACCACAAAAAAGATGCTTCAAAAAGTATAAGTTTCTGTAAATCAGTTTTTTATATTTGTTTTTATTGACTAAAATAGTTTTGCATAGTATTTTTTATCTATGCTAATAATGCAAAAAATTGCGTGTGATGCCCTGTTTTTTTCCTCTAAAAGCACTCCAGAGCAACAAAAAACTGCTTTGTTTTCTCTTTTTGAAGCATCTTTTTCAGACCGAAAAAGTGACCATCGATGATTTGGACAAAGTCATCCGTATCCGACTGACGGAAAAGACGTTCGATC
>JBCBVN010000141.1:0-10540 GCA_039817625.1 Bacteroidota bacterium | reverse complement strand
TTAAGGCATTTATCAGGGGCACTCACTATCGACAGTCATTTCGATGAGTTCCTCGATGATAAACATTTCTCGACGACCTTCAGGATTCCTGTTCGCTTGGGTATATCCGCGTACACGCGCTAGTGCTGGCTCACCAAACTTTTCCATTCCCGAGTAAGCACTTTCACAGGCCATATAACCTTTCTCCATACTGACCGGATAGGAAACAGAACTACCACAAGGCGTAAATCCGGCAGCATCAGCCATATAGACAAATAAACCCACGATCTCCTCCTCCGCCGTCTCTTCTGGTTCTGGTTGATCTGCCTCTGAACCTATAACAACCTGTGTTGATTGCAGCACTGGAGTTGCAGCAGGGGGTTGGCTTTCATCCTCTGGAAGCATGCTGACCTCTCCTTTACTAATGCCATAGACCAGACGGCCAGAGTCATTGTAAAAGTGGAGCTGATCATCTTTGAGTTCTGCCGTTACCGTATCGCCAAGGATGAGCGTAATGGCCCGCTCTTGCTGAGCCATATCAGAACAGAATCGCTTAGTCATTCTCAGTGGTCCCATCATCAGGCGCGCACCCTGAACATTATATGCCCCACCCATAGTATTGCATCCTGTGTGGCCAACAGCCATCTTACCTTCTACAAACTGGAGGGTGGGATTATTTACCGCTGTGTGTCGGGCACCCTCTATTTCATAGCTCTGCAAAACCCATTCCTGACTGGTCATTTGATCAACATCCAGCGCTACTGGCTGATCGCCAGCGCCTGGGCAGGCATAGAAACTGAGGCTCATCGCCAAGACGGGTAAAAAAGCCAATAGGCGACTCAAGGTAGAAAAGGCGTTCATCTTGAAATTTCTTTGCAATTTATGCAAACATCCTTTTAGGGGGTGGATATGCTGACAGGCAATACTTTCCCATTAAAAAATTGATGGCCAAACTGTAAAAACCAGGCAAAATATTCTGCCATTTTCTGGCTTCCTAAGGGTGCTTGATAACCCGGAAAAGCTTGGGCCAGCATTTCAGTCTGCACAGCACCAAGCGACAAACAATTAACACTGATGTGCCGATCTTTAAGCTCTTCGGCCAGACATTCAGACAAGATCGCAAGAGCTCCTTTACTTGCGCTGTATGCGCTTAAGCCAGGAAACTTCGCAGCACCTTGATAGCCCCCCATACTGCTGACATTGACAATGTGTGCACCAGAACCTGAATCCTGAGGTTCCGCGTTTGGTTCCGACCTGCGGAAGTACGGAATCATCAGACGAACCAAGCGCGCGGGAGCCATCAGATTTACTTCCATCAATGCTCGCCAATCTGCCTCATCCAGCTCTTCGAACGGGCGATTTATTAAAAGGCCTGCATTATTTAAAAGTCCGTCTACAGGGCCAAACTCATCAAGCCAAGCGGCAATTTGACTCTGCTCGGGGACGGTCAAATCAACGGCCATAGTATGCAAATCACATTGCGACACTCCGCTCAATTCTTCCTCAAGTTCTGAAAGCTTTTCCACACTTCGCGCCATGGCTAGAATGCGAGTCGCTCTCTCAGTCCGAGCTATTTCAATAATAGTATCTCTACCGATCCCTCGACTAGCCCCAGTGATCACATATACTTTAGCCTTGTCTGCATTTGCCATGTTTATTGGTCTTGGCTGATATTTTCAATTCTAAATCCTGGCTCTGTAACAATTTGAGCCTCACGCTCATTGTCTCGGCCAAGTTCTAGACCTAACCAACTCAGACCACAATCGTTGTGCAAAAGCGCATTGGGACCCAGCTCAAGAATACCTCCTGGCTCGATGCGTACACGGCTCCCGCTGGGCAAATGTACCCGACAATCGATCCGGAGTCGAACACCTTCTTTTATGATCAGATCTCCCCTTATATCCCGGTCTCCCGTCCATTCGTCAGATTGGGTAATTCGGGCCGTAAAGTTTGGATTGTGCTGGCACCAGTCGGGCCTGATCCAGGCGCGTTGAGGCCCCCCTCTTCTGGAGAAAGTCGCATTAACTCGTCCGATTTGGCAGGGAGTAAGCGCTTGCTGATAGTTGTTATAGTCCATAACATTGTTGCTGAGCAAAGTGTCACATCCCGGCCTTTCATCATCTTCATTCCAACATCTGTTGGGGTGAGGCACCGTATCATCACAACCATCTCGACGTAGCCAGGCGTGCGGCAGCCCGAAAGCATGACCGGCTTCATGGTTTAAATTACGGCGATACCGCCACGGATCCAGCCTGGGATAATAGCCTGTAACCTTGATGGCTCGACCATTCCACAGCCCCAGAGGGTCTTCTGGCTTGAAGGTCGGAGACTCTACACTATCGCGAGGCGGTGCCATAATGAAAACATGAAGTAGACTATCGAGTCCTTCAGTGTACTTATTCACATTTCGGCGACTGCGATTGACATCGGGGCCAGCATGCAAATAGTCATAATCTGTGTCGCTGTAGTGGTGATATACTGCATATTCCTCCGTCCCAGGCTTTCGCCCTAATTGGAATCGCCATGTAGGGTCATATACAGGTAGATCAGGGTTGAGAAAATAAGGGCTGTTCCTATCCAGATGTGTATTCATGTAATAAACCAGAGAGCGCGCAAATTCCTGGCCTTCCTGCCCTTCGTACTCTGTATAAAAAGTGTCTGCCGTGTTCATATAATGGAAGGCCATTTGAACGTACTTCCTTGGACGAGATTTCTTATGCAGCGTGTCTGGTAAATAAGGTTTATAGTTGATCCTATCTCTAAAAGAAGGGCGTACATATTCTGGTACTGGGCCGGGATTAAAATCTGACAAACCAACATCTGCCGGCCTAAGCCAGTGATATTGAGTAGACTCTAGCTGACCGAGCAAGTTGATGGCCCCAAACAGAATAGCCCCAAAAGCAAAAACAAAGCGAATAGATAGTCGGACCTTCATACACATACATTTGATGCTTGTATCATTGATTAGACCACAAACGAAACGATTGGTCATGCAGGATGGCTTAACTTATTTGTGTTTTAAGTCGTTTTTAACCATGCATCATGGAGATTAAAGAACAGACAGAGCAAGTTATCCACTACCGGCTGGATGAGGTAAATCAGGTAGCCAAAAAGCTACTATTGTCCTGGGGCAACAATCCCAGGGTCATTTGTCTGGATGGGGAACTAGGGGCCGGAAAAACAACCCTTGTAGCTGCAATCTGCAAAGAGCTAGGTGTCGATGAGCCAACAAGCAGCCCAACATTTAGTATTGTCAATGAATATACTGGTTCAAGTGGGTCTGTTTTTCACCTAGATTGCTATCGCCTGGAGCACTTGGACGAGGCACTCGCCATTGGTGTAGAGGAGTATCTGGATAGCAACAATTGGGTGCTCATCGAATGGGCCGGAGTGATCGAACCGATATTACCCGAAGATGTTTGTATTTTACGGCTTAGGTCAACTGACAACGGAGCAAGCCGAAGTTTAGAGTTGAGCACACCAATAGCATGAGCGATCAGGACAAGAAAATATCCCTGCCCGGCGAATTGACGGAAACTTTCAGGCAGACTCAGGCAGAGACTCTGCAGGTTCCCACTAAATCAGCCCAACTCTACATAGGTATTCCGCGCGAAACTACTCTTGAAGAAAGTCGCGTGGCGCTAGTCCCCAGCGGAGCCTACAATCTGACAAACAGAGGCCATCGGGTTCTAATCGAAACCGGGGCAGGTAAACTCAGCGCATACAAAGACAACGACTTTAGTGAATCGGGTGCCGAAATTGCATATTCTGCTCAAGAGGTTTACCAAAAGGCCAACGTCATCATTAAAGCGGCTCCGCCAACCCTGGACGAGATCGAGATGATGCAACCGGGAAGCGTACTGATCTCTCCTTTGCAGCTTCCCATCATCACTGCCGAATATTTGTACAGGCTCAAGCACAAGCGCATTATTGCCTTGGCCATGGAGTACCTTCAGAATGAATCGGGAACCTTTCCTATAGTGCGCATCATGAGTGAAATAGCAGGTGTTGCGGCCATACAAACAGCCGCTCACTTACTGAGTACCAGTGGCAGAGGTACCGGTCGGCTGCTCGGAGGCGTTTCGGGAGTGCCCAGCGCCAAGGTCGTCATCCTGGGCGGAGGTGTCGTAGCAGAGTATGCGACCAGAGCGGCCCTTGGCATGGGGGCAGAAGTTCGCATTTTTGATGACAATGTGCACAAATTGATGCGGCTTCAAAATGCGGTAGGCCGGCAGCTATATACTTCTACAATAAATGCTGTCAATTTAAAAAGAGAGCTCCTTGATGCCGATGTAGCTATAGGTGCCATACACGCTGAGCAGGGGCGTGCCCCAGTGGTTGTCAGCGAAGACATGGTCAGGGCTATGCGGCCGGGTTCTGTTATTATTGATGTGAGTATAGATCAGGGCGGCTGTTTTGCTACCAGCAAATTGACAAGCCTGGGGAAACCGACATTTATAGAACACGACATCATCCATTACTGTGTGCCCAATATGGTTGCTACCGTTGGAAGAACCGCCAGCGCTGCCATTAGCAACATCCTCACCCCGCTGCTATTGAAAGCGGCAGATGCCCGCAGTTTCGAGGACTTCATTTTTAGCCAAAGGGGTTTGCGAAGAGGTGTATACACCTATAAAGGGTGTTTGACCAATGCCTATCTGGGACGGCGTTTTGAAATACGCTCTACAGATATAGACCTATTGTTGACCAGTAGTATGTAATGGCCGAAGAATCGTCGGCAAGCGTTCAGATACCGCCTAGATGGGCTATTGTGTTCAAGGCATTCAAGGCATATCTAGAATTGGAGAGGGGGCGTAGCAAACACACCATCAGCGGATATGCAACCGACCTGCGCAAGTTGCCCCAATACCTACAGCTTAGAGATTTTGATCTGGGGCCAACTCAGATAGAGCGAATGCACCTGGATGATTTTCTGGCCTATCTCCATGAGCTGGGTCTGTCCCCCAGATCTCAAGCCAGACTGGTTTCTGCATTGCGCACTTTTTTCCAATTTTTGCTGGAAGAGGAAATGATAGAAACCGACCCAACAGAACTTCTTCGCCCACCAAAAATTGGCCGGAAGCTCCCGTCTGTCCTGGATCACGATGAAGTCGAACGAATACTCTCAGCCGTTGATTTAAGTAAATCTGCCGGCCACCGAGACCGGGCCATACTTGAGGTCTTGTATGCTTGCGGGCTTAGAGTAAGCGAACTCACCAACCTGACCATTGATCATGTGAAGTGGGATAGAGGGCTAGTAAAGGTAATTGGAAAGGGCAACAAAGAAAGATGGGTGCCCATAGGAGATCAAGCCCTAAGGTGGACTGAACTCTATGTACAAGAAGTGCGCAGTCGACAAGACAATGTAAAACCAGAAGCCAGCCGGGTTTTATTTTTAAATCTGAGAGGAGGCGCACTTAGTCGGGTGGCCGTTTTCAATATCGTCAAGTCTTACACTTCCTTGGCCAAAATCGAAAAAACCGTCAGCCCACACACCTTTAGGCATTCATTTGCTACTCACCTGATAGAAGGTGGTGCAGACCTGAGGGCCGTACAGGAAATGCTTGGCCACGAATCCATTCTAACTACGGAAATATATACCCATTTGGATATGGATTACCTCAGAGAGACGGTACTCTTATTTCATCCGATGAATCGGCGATAACCAAGAGAAACTGCTTGCTGAGTCCCATCTCCAATCAGATGAGCTTTCCGATTTTGGGCAGTAGAAATAAACTAATAGTAGAGAGTAGCAGGAAAAGCAGGAAGGCCCAGCGGCCGAGGTTTGCGAGTTTCATGGGCGTGAGGATTATGTCCGCTGTCAACACATAAGAGAAGCCAAGCACAACAAAGGCAAAACTATATGTGCCAAAACACTTGCGGCGTGAAATGTCTGAGCCCAAAACGGGCATTTTTTAAAATTATTGGGCTACTATGGAGAAAAATGATCTATCTCTCCACCTAATATGGTCCTTATAAAGGTCTCCTCCGCCTCTCCACCATACCTGATCGCACCACCGGTACTGGCCTTGGCATCAATGCTCTGCTCGGCGTAAATACTTACCTCTCCTCCGGTTCCTGCCCGGCAAATTACAGCCTGTCCAATCAGGCGATGCCCTTCGATGATGCCTCCGGTATTGGCGTTGCAATCTATAGCCTCGGCAGTGCCTCGAAGGCTGAGATGCCCCCCTTCAGAAGCTGTAGCGTCCAGCCTTTCGAGATCAACCTCTAAAAAGACCTGGCTACCAGAGCCGGCTCTGATCCTTAAGTCATCGGTCTGGAGTTTTTCTGAAGAGTGGATTTGAGCCCCTCCTCCGACCTGAATACTCGTCAGTCGGTTAGGCACATAATATAAGACTAAGTCAATCTCTTCGTCATGGATCACACTCCTGAGCAAGCTGATCTTCAGCATATCTCCTCGTTGTACAACTTTGACCTTAGCGGGGTCTACATCGTCAGAGCTGATTAAAAGACGAGGCTCATCTGCCGGGATTAGCTCCATTTCAAAAAATCCAAAAAGACTCAATTGGCCAAACGAGCGAATGGGTTGGTCAATATCAGCATAATCATTCCCTTGCGCATACAGGGAAGGCTCCCGACCTGCGGAAGTCCAGATCAAGAAAATCAGCAGTATGTGGTACAAACCAGATGGCTTGTAAAGAATGGCTTGCATTTTATTATTTTGTACCATGGGCGGGTCGGCTATTTTGAGGTTTACGCTTTTTAGATGCTGCTAGATCTACTTTCCCCCTAGTACTCTGGAAAAAATTTGCCTCCGGATGTAACAGCTTGCCTTACACTGGCCATAAACCGTACATAGGAAACGCAGGATGATGCGCTTTCGGTATTGTTCATCAAGAAGGCCAGGTTCCTTCACCAAAAAAACAAAAGTCATGGGTTTCAAGACCTTCATTTCCATCATCGTATTAATTGTCAGCAGTTGGAGTCTATCCGCTCAGACTTTGCCTGACCGCGCTGAGCGCAGAGCACGCAACCGGGTAGAAAACAGAGCCAACAGCACGGTAGATCGGCAAGTAGATCGCACAGTAGATGGAGCCGTAGATGCAGTAGGTGGCCTTTTCCGTCGTCGCAACAGGAATCGCAACCAAGAACAAGAAACAACCACGGAGACAAACACAGAGACGAGTCCTGAAGAAAACGCTGTGCAAATGCCTGGCTTCATGACCGGAGGCCCATGGGAACCGTATACCAACCCCGTACCCTACAGCTTGACCATGGAAGTGACAACTATAGATCGCCGTGGTCGCACGGAGGAAAACACCGTTGAATTCTCGGTCGATACAGAAGCCTGGGGAATGCGCTCGACCGATCGCAATGCGATCACACGCATGATCCTTAACACCCAAACGGGTAAAGTAACCATCGTATCAACTGAAGATGGAGAAACGCAGGCCATGCGTATGCGTATGCCTAATATGACGACTAATGCAGAGTTTGAAGAGACTATCGAGGAAAATATGGAGAACATCACCATAGAACGCACCGGAGAGACACGGGTCATAGATGGCTATACTTGTGAAAAAGTGATCTACACCAACACCGAAGAGGAGCAAGTCACAGAAGCTTGGGTGACGGATGATGTTGAGCTGGGTGTAGCGGAAATGTTTGGGCCTTTTGCAGGCATGTCGCAAGGCAGAAGCCCGGGAAGCAGTGCCATGGCTCAGGACTTTATGGGTTTCCCTATTGAGATGACCAGTACGGATCGTCGAGGTGAGCAGGTCATTATGAAGATGCGCAACATCAAAGTTGAAGACGATGCCGATCACACTATTTTAGATGTGAGTGGTTTGCAAATCCAGGATATGGGCTTCTAGTCACCGACTGGATTGCTACAAAAAGGAAGCCGGTTTGCGCAATGCGCAAACCGGCTTTTTAGTGGGCCCAGTTGGACTTGAACCAACGACCTACGGATTCACCTTCCGCAGCTTTCGCTATGGGGTAGGACTATATCATCGCCGTATTTTATCTGTTGATAAAACTTAGGCGGGGGGCGCTAGTGAAGGCTTATTGCTCGGTCTGCTCACCTTCTAGTCTCTGCACCTTCCTGGGTACTGTAATGACCTTTTCCAGGCTTGGCTCAGGATTGCCGTATTGCATGATTATAACAACTTAGGTTTCCCTGAATTCACCCCCTTCATTTATCTCATTTCTGAGATAACGCACCATTAGATAATATTTGATCTACATTTTCAGCAGAAAGCTCAGGGTGATGGGTCTCAGCGTGGCAGTTGGCACATAAAAATACGCACTTACTTGCCTCTACCAAGATACGATCCCAACTAGAGTTGGACAATCTTCTCATGTCGAGCTTAAACTTTTTTTGTCTAGAATCCAGATGATGGAATTCAAGAGCTGAAAAGTTTTTGCTGTATCCGCAATTAGAACAGCCGCCTCCTTTAAGTTCTATCAGTTCCCGCTTTCTTCGAAGGGCTCGAATGGTTTGAGAATGATATGTATTGGTTTGAACCTTGACTCTGTGGTAATGATGCTTTTGCTTGCAAGCATTACAGCAGTACTGCTGCTGTTTACCTTTTAACAAAGTACCGCACACCACACAATCAGGACGCATGTTTTTTCAAATATTATTTATTGATGAGTCCGCAGCTCTAACCACTGAGCTATGGGCCCAATAAGAGACATCACATTTGATGGTTCTTATTAACGAGCGGCAAAGATAGGCCAGCTAATCATATAAATCAAGTATTGCTGTTCCAGGCTTTGATCGCTGTTTCCAAGCGAGATACGCTCTCACTCTGACCGAGCAGGCTTAGCATATCGAAAGCCCCAGGTCCATTGCCCGTACCTGCAATGCCGTTACGCAAATGCGGGAGAACATTTCCAAAACCCAATTCATGCTTTTCCATAAATGCCATAGTCGCTGCCTTGATCGCATCAGGAGACCAGTCGTTTTGGTTGCGATAAGCATCAATGAGTTCTTGAAAGACAGCCGCAACACTGGGCTTCCATTTCTTGCGGATGGTCTTTTCATCGTATCCAGTAGGAGTCTCAAAAAGGTATAAGAGCTTATCCCGAAATTCGGGATAAGTCCTGATACGAGACTTATACAATTCGGCCATCTGGAGTAAGCGGTCTTCCGTTTCATGATCAGCCAAAGGAGATAGCGCACTCTTAATATGAGGGACCAGCTCCTCTGCCGCTTGCTCACTTATATACTGCTGGTTAAACCATTGTGCTTTGTCAAAGTCAAATCGAGCACCGCTCTTTCCAACTTGTTCGAGACTGAAGGCCTTGACCAGACCTTCCAGGCTAAAAATTTCTTGCTCCGTCCCAGGATTCCAGCCCAAGAAGGCCAGGAAATTGAGCAGCGCTTGCGGATGAAATCCGCGTTCCCGAAAACCTTCCAGTCTTTCTTCAGCTTTTTCACTTTCCCAACTCAGCGGGAATACTGGAATGCCTAATTTCTGGCCATCTCGCTTACTGAGTTTGCCCTTGCCTGTCGGCTTGAGGATAAGTGGCAAGTGCGCAAAAACGGGCATGTCTGATTCCCAGCCAAATGCCTGATACAAGAGCACGTGATGAGCTGTGCTCGACAACCACTCTTCACCTCTGATTACATGAGTAATCTGCATATCGTGATCGTCGACCACATTGGCCAGATGATAGGTCGGCAGACCATCTGCCTTCATGAGTACTTTGTCGTCTAGTTCATCGGTAGAAAACGTTACATCTCCACGCACTACATCTTTAATGTGAACCGACTGACCTGGCTCTACCAGCAGCCGAACAACACTTGGAACCCCGTCTGCTCTTAGTTTTTCCACCTCTGATGCAGAGAGGCTCATTGAATTTCGCATCTTTCCGCGAGTGGCGGCATCGTATTTAAATGTGCCGTTGGCGGCTTCTCTGGCCGCTTCCAATTCTTCGGGGGTATCGAAAGCGTAGTATGCCTGTTTATTTTCCAGCAACATGTCTATGTGGGACTGGTATAACTCTCGGCGCTCACTTTGGCGGTAGGGGCCATGGGGGCCGCCACTTGTAGGGCTTTCATCTGCTTGTAAGCCAGACCACTCCAGTGCTTCTTGAATATATCCCTCTGCTCCTGGCACATATCTCTTCTGATCTGTGTCTTCTATTCGCAAAATAAATTGCCCGCCGGTTTGGCGAGCTAGTAAGTAGTTGTACAAAGCTGTGCGCAAGCCACCAATGTGCAGTGCGCCGGTGGGTGAAGGTGCAAATCGTACCCGTACAGGATCCATAATCTTCAACTTGGTTTACATTCACGAACAGCGACAAAAATTTGGCCATCGGAATAAATCAAAAAAAATATCAAATTCTTTAATAGGTCAGGCAGCATATTTGTACGGCCTGGCGTTTATAGAGCAAATTGAATAGTGATTTAGTTTAGGGCCACAAAGGTAGCTTTAAAAAAGATGCCTCAAAGCTCAATAGATTACACTTTTAGACTACTCTTACCCGGTTTAAGCTACAAGGACAATAGCATGGGAATCGCCTTGTAGACATATTTCGACCACTTTTTTGCAAGGACTAAAGATTAAGACGACCACTGCCTTGAAGGCGG
>JBCBVN010000140.1:0-10569 GCA_039817625.1 Bacteroidota bacterium | reverse complement strand
CAACGAAAAGATTAAAAATTTACTTAACGTATTCATGATCGTATGGAGTTAAAGTGATAGTCGTGCACCCAAAGTAATGGTTCGTGCCCGTGGAAAGCGGTCAAGATCAATGCCATTAGCATCAGTTTCAGGATCGAGACCACTGTAGCCGGTAATGGTAAAAAGATTCTGAGCAGTAGCATACAATTGTAGACGGAGTGTGCTGGTGCCCAGCTGTCCAAAATTGTAGCCCAGATTTACGTTGTCCAAGCGCAAGAAACTGGCATCCTCCAGGTAGTAATCACTGAAGAATTGAGCATCCTGGAATCGGGTGAAAACCGCAGAAGGATGTACATTATTGACATAGCCATTCTGGATATCAATCTGATTCAGAAAACCGCGGCTACTGGCCGTATTGTTATACACGTAGTTCCCGACGCTACCACGGAGGGTAAAGTCGAACGTAAACTTTTTAAAGCGTGCAGAACCTGTTATACCATAAAGGATATCACCAGCAGGTTGTTCGATCACTCGTAAATCCTGGTCGTTGATCATTCCGTCGCCGTTCTGATCGACATACATATCAATCAGCTCGTTGCCGTTATCGTTGATGGGACGACCATTGGCATCATAACGCTGCTCATAGAGGTAAAAGCTATTGACCGGCTCACCTACACGAAGGATTTGTGCAGTATTACCCACACCTCCTGCGATATCACCGCGCTGAATGTCTGCACTACCTTGCCCGTCTAGCCTAGTAATTTCATTCTGATTAAAAGCGATATTTCCTGTAAGATCAAAACCAAAATTAGGCTTATCTACTACAACGGCATTTAGTGTCAATTCTACCCCTCGGTTTTCGAGGGCACCAATATTGGTTGTCACTCGATCGGAAAGATTGGTTCCCGCAGGAACATTAACCGTGAAAATCAGATCATCCGTTGTCTTTTGGTAAAATTCCAAGATGCCACTGATCCTATTGTTGAGAAAACCGAAATCGATACCCAAATTGATCATAGCTGTTTCTTCCCACTTCAGGCCAGCATCATAAGCATTAGCCCGAACGGTTGTAACAAACTCATCACCGAATTGATAGCGGACGCGCTGGTCGCCAAACTGATAGGTGGGCAGAAATTGGTAATCATCGAAGTCCTGGTTACCAATTACCCCATAACCAACTCGAAATTTAAGTGTACTGAAGGTGTTACTTAGTCCTGCTGCCCAGGGCTCTTCAAGTACGCGCCAGGCGACAGCTGCAGATGGGAATAGACCCCAGCGGTTGGCTTCCCCAAAACGGCTGGAACCATCACGACGCAAGCTGGCGGTAACGAGGTATTTCTCTCCCAGATTGACGTTTAATCGACCGAAGAAACTGATCAGGCGATTCTCGAAGACATAATTGTCAACTAGTAAATCTTCGGCCACATTAATGTTATTAGCTCCAAATGCATCAGTTTCCAAATTTTGGCCATTGATTGAGCTTCCTGAATTATTAAAATCTTGGTAGCTATATCCCGCAAGTAAGCTGATTTCACTTCCTCCAATTGGCTTAGTGTAAGTAAAATAAGCATCAAGCAGACGGCTATCCCTACGCTGATTCTCTCTATTAAATTCTCCATCAAAGCCACTGGCGGTAAACGTGGCGTATGTTCTAGGAACAAAGCGTTGACTTTGTCCATCTTCAATATCAAACCCTAAAATGGTTTTGAAAGATAGACCAGGTATCAGGTCATCGAAATCATAATTTAAATCGATGCTACCAATAGCTCGATAGGCAGTACCCTCGTTTGTTATTTGCTCGATTGTAGAAATAGGATTCCTGGGTGCCAATGCCAAATCGTATTCGTTGTACCCTGCATATTCTATATTCGAAGGATCAAAAATGGGCTGCGTAGGATCAAATGTCAATGCAGCACCCAGAGGCCCATTATCAAAGTTGTTATTCGCTACATTACCTTTTAAACTAGTGGTAATGGTCAACTTATCATTTAACGCGCGTTGGACAAAATTGAGGTTCAGGCTTATTCGCTCTGTGTCGGCGCCGCGAACAACCCCCTCCAGAAACTGATAGCCCAGACTTACCCGGTATGTGTTGGTTTCACCGCCACCGCTCACACTTAAATCGTGCTGGGTACCGGTTGCTGTTTGAAGACTTTCGTCATACCAATTGGTATTGGCATCGCCTAGCAGCTCCAGTCTGCTTGGGGCCGCAAAAGTCACTGTATTACGGAAGGATTCTGCATCCAAAAACTGGCCTTCGCCTATGGCATTACTGATGAAATACCGTCCATCATATGTAATCCTGGGAGCACCACTTTCTCCTTGCTTAGTGGTAATGATAACTACGCCGTTCGCACCACGCGAACCGTAAATGGCTGAAGCCGATGCATCCTTTAGAATGGTCATCGACTCGATATCACCCGGATTCAGGAAGTTTAGTGCGTTTCGGCCACCAGTGACACCGCCGCCCTCGCCAGATAGTGGTACACCATCTACGACATATAGAGGTTCATTACTGGCGGTGACGGAAGTACCACCACGAATGCGAATACTGGTGCCGCCACCGGGCTGCCCATCTCCACTCAATATCTGTACACCGGCTACTTTGCCCGAGATCAGGTTGGTGGGAGAAACGATGGCTCCCTGGTTAAAGGTCTCAGCATCGATGGTATTGACAGAGCCGGTCAGGTCATCTTTTTTGACGGCTCCATATCCGACTACGACTACTTCATCCAGGAGTTCACCTGGTAGTAATTGTACGTCTATGGTTGTGCGGCTGTCAACAAATACCGTTTGTGTTTTGTAGCCGGTGTAGCTGAACTGTAGCTCACCCCCAACATCGGCTGTAACGGTATATTTACCATCTATGTCTGTGACAGTTCCCGTGCCGGTCTCTACTACTAATACGCTGGCGCCGATGAGGGGATCTCCGGTTTCGGAATCAGTGACTACGCCCGAAACGGAAGATTGGGCAAGTAGTGTACAGATCGACCAAAACGAAAACCAAGCCATGAGAACCAGCTTGCTTCTGATATTCATACGGAAGTATTGTGTTATGACTTTTATCGCGGCTTTCCCCTTCGGGTATGTGTGCAGCATACCACCTGCGCAAGTCTAATCCTCAATGTTCAATGGTAATGGGCAGAGACAGCTTGGGGATAGTGTGAAAACAAGAATGCGAAATTCAAATTTCTTCCGCTCAAAGTCAGTTAAATTCAAGGTTGAGTGTAAAAACTGGCACAATATACGCACGTTTTCGGACTAGCACATACATTTGGAAATTTAGACGTTTGACGACATAATAATCTGCAAAAAACTCATTTTGACACATAACTTTTGCCGCCTCAAAGAAAAAATACCAGAATTCATAGATGCCATTCTACCCTACCTTTGTATTAATCAAAACACCATCCTGATGCGCTTACTCGTATTCGCTTTTTTCATTTGGACTTCCGCGGGTCCATTGTCTGCTCAAATCACCGCTGCCCGACTCGCCCTGGAACCTGTACCTATTAATGCATTCGAAGATAATCTGGAAAATGGCGTACCCATGCCGAGTCTTTCCTGGGCATGGGCATCCAACAATGCTTGCTTTGTAGAGCCTCGTCGAGATAAGTTTAGTGGCCTGCACCGATTATATACGACAGAGATTCCTCCCTACTCTACCATGATCATCAGACTCATACCCGATAATTCCAGAGATGAGATAAGTCTGTATGCCTACAGTGGTGGTGGCGGAGCCTTACCTCCGGAATTGGCCAGCTGTGTCAGCTGCGAGGCTGATTTCAAATCCGATCGTCCATTTGCCAGCGGCCGAGACCGCATGGGACCCAATAGAGAGGTCGAACTCAGGGCGGTCAATCGCGGCTACCCGGTCACTATAGGTGTTGCGGGCGCCAATGGATTGGATACCGGCGCGTACCGACTCGAAGTTGAGATCGTCAGTAGAAGATAAGCTGAGTGTTCATTCTGGGCACATCGTCCATAACGCATTGAACAAAGCTGCACAGACAACCAACTGTGTGCTGAGGTACAATGGGAATTACCGGATGGGATATTAATTATCCAAAAATCTCTTCCGCTACCCGATAGGTATTGGCGTGGGCTTCTATAATATCGGCCAGCCTTTGGCTGTATCCACCGCCCATACTCACGGCTACCGGAAGGTTCCGACCTGCGCAAGTCTGAAAAACGAAACGGTCCCTTTCCTTACAACCAGCGATAGAAAGAGATAGGCGGCCTAGTTTGTCGCTCGCCAAGACATCTACCCCACTGAGGTAAAATATCATATCGGGTCTGAACTTATCGAGCAGATCGGGTAAAGTATCCTCTAGTGTTTTGAGGTAGCGGTCGTCTTTGGTGCCATCTGGCAGACCGATGTCTAAATCCGAACGCTCTTTGCGGGTTGGGTAATTGCGCTCCCCGTGCATACTGAAGGTGAAAACGCGGTCTTCTTGCTCAAAAATCTTGGCCGTACCATTGCCTTGATGCACATCGAGATCGACTACCATGGCACGATTGATCTCGCCCTGGTGCAGCAACTCATTAGCTGCAATGGCTATATCGTTAAAAATGCAGAAGCCCTCCCCCCGATCTGCAAAGGCGTGGTGGGTACCGCCGGCTATATTGAGGGCAACGCCAGATGTTTGAGCCAGTCGAGCGCACTGAAGAGTGCCCGCAGCAATGACCCGCCCGCGCTGAATGAGTTCGGGGCGAATGGGGAATCCGATCGCTCTACCTTCTTTATAGCTCAGCTTATTATTGATCAGCTTATCCCAGTATTCCACATTATGTGTCCGAAGTATGACATCTGGGGGTAACGCTTCCGGCTCAAAGAACGCCGTTTCCTCAATTGTACCCTCATATAGTAGTTGTTCTGGCAGAAGATCGTATTTTGCCATCGGAAATCGATGACCGGGAGGTAACTCGTAGCGATAGATGCTTGAAAAAGCTATGTGCGGCATACCAACGATTTCTCTCTGAAAGGCCTTCCTTTTTATACCAAATCACAAGTCAGGCAAAGAAGTTTAATTCGAGCTTCATAAAGGGTTATCTATACCAAAGTAGCCCGTAAGACTTACGCCTTACGGGCCCCAAATTTGTGCAATTCAAATGTACTTCTTTGGCCAGAGTTGGTATGTCTAGCGAATTGTTTATTGAGCAGACGCTGGGTATGTATTTGGTATATTAGTAAAGGCGTCTGAGGAGTAATTTGCTGCCCGCGACCCGCAGGTCGCGGGCAGCTTATTTGTATGTAGATCTATATAAGATCTGGCAAAGAGAGTACCGAATTAGCGATTACCGTATGACGCTCATCTTGTTGCTTACAAACTGATCTTTGAAGCGAAGCGTGTAGGTTAGGTTGCCGATAGCCATATCGCCAAGTTCCTGTAGCTCAATTCGGGTGTGGTTGTAGCCTGCGTATCCTTCCATGCTTCGCAGCAGCAAGGTTCTGCCAATTTGATCGTAGATAGCCAGCTCGACCATGCCTTGTTCCGGCAGTGTAAATCCTATCACCGTCCAGTCGACGACCGGGTTGGGATAGTTTTGGTCTACCTGGAAGCCCGATCTGACTATACCGGTAGTAGATTCGATGAAGGATAGTCGGAGGTTGGCGATCTGACCAGCTTCCGGGTAAGCTTCTGCCGGTGTGATGACATCGGATATCCGAAGCTTGTTTCTCAGCTGACCATCTGCATTGGCGCGTACATGCAATCGGAACAATTCGGCACCAGCACCTACCGGTTCGGATACACTGAAGCTTGCAAAGCCTCGATCCATATGGTGTTTATTGATCTCCTTGTCTTGTACAATGACGGCTTCCACATCGAGCAGACTCAAATCATCATCCACTTCAATGGTACCCTGCATACCGGCCATAGATTCCTCTGCGTATATACTCACCAGGTAATTGTTTCCGGTTCGTACTTCCAGGTCTTCGCAACTTACCTGGGCAGTGGCTCTGGCTTCGGCTATGCGTTCTTGTGAGTTGGCGTCGAGGGCGTTACCGCTGATATCACCCATGGCGATGGCTACAAAATCTCCCTGATAGATGCCTTCTTCAAAGTCATTCAGGTTGATCACACCAGGTGTATTGTGGACGTTCCACTGTCCTGGATCGCCACCGAAATCATGGTTGATGTCGACGAAGCGCCATGTTGGCTGGCTGGGGTAGCCATCCTCCATACCGAGGATGACCCGACGCATGGCTACGATGTCCTGTACATTCAGGGTACCGTCGCCAGTTACGTCAGCAGCGATGTACTGGTATGGGTTTTCCAGTTCCTGTACACCGAGTAAGTGCTGCATCAGCATGATGATATCTGCCGTAGTCACCTGGCTCAGGTCTACATTTTCTTCCAGGCTTGGTGCCAGGGTGTAGTCCTCACCTATAACCAGACCTTCGGCTATATACTCGCCCATCAGGTCGGTCATGATGTCTTCGTCCATATCAGTACCCGTTACACCGATCATAGCACCTTCAACAGGCTCATTGCTGTAAGTAGCCACGCTACCTGAGATACCACCTAGTCCTTGTCCTACGCCTCCACAAGCCTCATTTTGGTAAGCTTGTACGGAAAGTGTGGTGAAGCACTGGTCGAAATTGCCCAGGTCATCTATGGTAAAGATGCGGACTGCGGCAAAGCCCAGGTCATTGCAATCCAATGTCAATTGCGTATCGCTGGCATTGGGTTCGAAATTGGGGCCATTGGAGTCTGCATCGCGATAAATAGCCAGACTTACACCACCTGAGCAATCTTCGAGTGCGTCTACAACAAAGGTTTCTGCATCGATCTCTGCAAAGCCACCACCGTCGCCATCAGGTGCCAGGGTAACCGTAAGACCGTTGATACATACGGGGGTTGGAGCAACTACATCAAGCAGATCGAAGATGATCAGTTCAGTAGTAGAGTTACCACAACCGTCGGAAGATCTGACTCTGGCTGCATGCTGACCGATAGGAATATTGGTCAATTCTACGATGACCTCCGTATCGAATTCCTCGCTCGTCATCACGAAGATACCTGAGCCTTCACTGTGGTCCTCTACATTCACGGGCATGAAGTCGGCCAGTGTGTATACGCCGTCGCCATCGTTGTCTGTGGCAAAGAGATCCAGCTCAACCGTTGTCGTGATTCCCTGCTGAGTACAGTTGTCCTGCACTTCGAAAGAGAAGGTGTAATCGTCTACACAGTTGCCATCAGCATCTACGCCATTAGCCATCAGGGTGCTGAGGTCGATATTGGGTGGCTGCTCGTCGTACACACCAATGAATTGGCGATAGCGGAACGCTCCTCGAGCTTCGTCCATACCGTAACCGAACTCTTCGTTCTCACCTTCTTCCTGTCCTAGTGGATCACCATCGTCAAGTGGGCTGATGAATCCGTTGTCGCGGTTGGTGTCATTGTCCAGATAGGCAATGTCGTCATCCAGCACAGTAGATATGGCACCAGGCAGTACGTGAAGTACAGTGATTTCCTCCAGAAAGTCATCGTTGTCGGCATCGCGAGGTACAGAATAAGGATCTGACTCGGTATCGTATTCACACCAGTTGATGACTTCGTAGGTTACTCTCAACTTGTAACACTCGAGGCCTGTCGCCAGGAATGAATCTATGTGGGTGTTGACCGTAATGAGGTCACAACCGTTGGTATTGAATTCCAGGCCGTTGTAGTCGGGCTCGATACAAGATGGGCTCGATGCATCGGCAGGGAATACGATGGTATAATCGTGCAGCTGAGTAATGGTAATACGCTGCTGGCAACTTGGGCTGGTAAATCCAGCTCCGTCAGTGAACCCGAAATTGCGAATGATCACACCAGAACCACAGTTGGTTCTATTGTCGAATACACTCTGAGTGGAGTCGGCGATCAAGCAATTGTCTACACCGACAGCGGTTCCAAACACCTGATCCAATAGAGCGGAGGTACCGAATGGATCTTCGTCAAAAGCCAGGTTCAAGTCGTCTGGAATACTGGGATCTACCTCCGTGCAATTGATGACGACATCCAGGGGTGCAATACAAGCAGGAGCCAATTCATCACTCACCGTAACGAGAGCTAAGCAGGTATTGCTATTGTCTACACCAGGTGTAAAGTTGCCATCCATATTGCCATCGTCAGTTACGCGAAGCAAAATCTGAGTCATTGGAATATCATTGCAATCCAAGACGACCTGCTGGCTGAAGCCAGAGAGGGCATTGCCTTGTGGGCTGGCTTCTGCTACTTCCAGGAATATAGCTCCACACTCGTCATAAGACGCTCTGTCTACATCTTCGGGTTCGATGATGGCCTCACCGTTTCCACCCAGAGATACAACCAAACCATCTTCGCAGATAGCTACGGGCTCTGTCTGGTCTAAGATACTCAAGTCTACATCCAGGGTATCGCTATTGTCGCAATTATCCATCGCGATATAGCGGATAATATGGTCTCCGGCAGGGACAACGTCGCTGAATTCCTGAGGCTCGTAAGGTCCCAATGGGATGCTACCCAGATCCCCATCTACAAAGATGAGGGCGGTCAGGCTAGCCATTCCCGAGCATTCGTCGGTAGCTGAGACTCCTCCAAGCGGGAACAAAAAGGTTCCACAATCGGCAGAGTTGGTCGTGAAGATGAGTGGTCCATCGTCGGGTATCCCATCAAAATCGAGATCCTGTACAGGCGGTACAATAACTGGTGCGCTAAAGTCGCCTACTTGCACCACCTGGTTATAAGTCATCACCAGATCCGTGTCGCAGGCATCGATAACCTGATAGGTTCTCACGAACTGATAAGCATCTGCACAGAAGTCGTTTCTGGGCCCGTCTACGAAGGTCACACTCAAGGATCCGATGGGGTCAATCAAAGGAATTGGACCAGTAATTGTAGGAATCATCGGATAATCACTATCTTGCGGCTGAGGATTAGGACCATTGAAGTCCGCCTCGTCGCAATTTATCTGCACGAGGGAGATCGGATCAATGACGTCATCTAATCCTGGACGCTGAAAGAGGATATCTACACTAGAAGAGACAGAGGGGTTTTCGTCATCACCATCACTACAAGTATTTTCATCTTGAGCGGTAAAAGTTCTGCGTACCACCAGGTCACCACAGTCATTCCCACTAATTATTTCGTCCTGGACACAAATTTCGACGTCTACACAGCCGTCAAATACTGTAGGTAGGGTGCCGCCTTGGGTTAAGCGCTGATTCAGCGCCGGATCCAGGGAATTATTAATAACGGCACCAGTATTCCCATCAACCGTGTAACATCGGGAAACACTTCCCGGTAGGTTTTCGACTGTTATTCCATCATACTGGCTGATAAGCAGGCCGGTCTGTGCCGTTGGTGGCACAACAAAGATCGCCGGCGTATCATCTTCACCAGTTATGAGGCCATCCAGATCGTCAGGGCCTATCACGGAGGGATCCCACATCACATTATAGGAAAACTCACCACAGCCATCTAAAATATTTCCGTTGGCTTGATTGCCGTCGAAAATTATGATAGTAAACAGGCTGTCGGGTGGAGTAAATCCATCTCCATCGACATCAAAGTCGCCGGAGAGCACCATCGAGGGTATGATTTCAGCTTGACAGTCTTCGTCAAGGCTGATACTCAGGAAGGCAATAGAGGCCAAATTGACCTCATAGACCGGATCCTGAGCTTGGACTAGGGCGCTAAACATAAGCGCCACTAGAAGGGGAAAATAGTTTATACGTTTCATCTGAATTGCTTTTATTATTTAATTCATGCAATACATAATATGCACATAGTGTGCTATTTATGCATTGGCAAAACTATAAGCAATACAAGCATATCAACAAATGAAACCCTACATATTTAATTTCAAATGATATATAAGTACTCAGACTAACAAGTTAAAGACGAATATTTTTATTCGTAATCTGAACTTTTTGAGCAAAAAAAGGAGTGTTGAGCGCAAATGCAGATTTTTTTGCGCAATCAGACGGCCGTAAAATGGCCTGTTCAAGCAGTGAGAAATTGGATATTTGACAAAAACGGCAACTATACCTAGCTGCTATCCAAGTGATTGCTTGAGTATTGATAAAACCTTATAGGCACGCCACGAGGGCGCTTAATATGTACATTCGAATTGTCCACCGGCAATTTTTGCCGGTCGGAATTTCAACGCAGGAGGGCTGCGGAACTCCGAAATTACTGCGGCTTAGAAAAATGCGATATGCGCGCCGCTTGGATAGATGTGAGCAGATGATCAACCAAATTCATGGGATCACGAGCTCGAATTGCGCTGCAAAATAAGTATTTTCAGCTATTGTTGAAAGATATGAGCTACTTTTTCTTTGAAAAAAGGTGAATTAGGACCTCTCCCCTAGCCCTTCTCCGGGGAAGGGGGAAGCATGGAGGGCTATTCTTGGTTGTGTGGAAAGGATAGCTGTTTGCTTATCTCTTGTGGGGCGAGTTAAGTCCTCTACCCTAGCCACTATCTGCAAGAGAGGGGAAGCATGGAGCTCACGCTTAACCTAGATGAATTTTTAAGCACATCAATGGCAGCGCTGCAAGGAAGCATCGTGCCATTGATGTGCTTAAAAATTCATCTAGGTTAAGCGTGAGCTCCATGCTT
>JBCBVN010000139.1:0-10622 GCA_039817625.1 Bacteroidota bacterium | reverse complement strand
TACAGTAACCTGCTCAACTGGTATTTTCATCCCGATAAGTTGGTCAATATTCTAGCGAATTACAACTTGGATGTTGCCGTCATAGCAAAAGATTTGAGTGTCACAGAAACACTCGACATTCCCAATCGCTCTACAGAAGATACCGGGGTAGATGTCTTTTGGGTACATCCGACTCAATTAGTCAATCCGCCTGATTTTCCGACGACCATTCCGCTGGATGATCAGCCGGCCAGTGTTATTGCACCTACAATTATTGCTCAAGGTGGCTTGCTGGCACAGTATGGTCGGTTTTTTGCCCCCCGCTACCAGCAAGCTAGCCCAGCTGCATTCCTGGATGGTAGCTTTTCTGAAGGGGATCGAAGTGAGGCCTTGTCAGATGCATATTCAGACGTTAAGGCGGCTTTTCAGTACTACATGGAAAACTACAACGGAGGTAATAGAGTCATCCTGGCAGGTCATTCACAGGGCTCCTATCATCTTGGGATGTTGCTGAGTGAGTTATTCGATGACTCTCCGGAATGGCAGGACCTGTTAGTAACTGCATCCTTGGGCGGTATGGCTTACGCTTACGCTGGTCAATCAGAGTTGGTGGGCGGCTGGTGGGAGAATATCCCACTTTGTAGTGAGATCAATCAGTGCGGGTGCATCCACAACTGGCGGAGCTTTAAGGAGACCCAGTTCATTCCAAATCTGGCTACAGCACTTCCTCCCTTTAATAGCTCTTTGGTCGATAGTGGACTCGTTCACCGGACGCTTGATGTAGAGACGGATCAGGTCATTTTAGACTCTGTATTTTATGGTCCCGAGAGTTCGCCTCTACGATACTACATTACTCCTTCGGCGAACTTTGACCCTGAGGTTGGGACCAACTTCGTAGCTTTCGATAGCATGTTTACTGTTCGCATGAAAAGAACCTCCAATGTCAAAGCTGTTTTAGCCGTCGATTATGTTGATGATCCAGCTGATATGCGACCAAATGACTTGCTGCCACTAGAAGGTCAGCTCGATTTCTTATTTATGGGTTTCCATCAAAAGGACTACAACATCTATTCCTGGGCTTTAACCCAGCAAATCGATGCCAAGCTGGAGGGCTGTGCAATGGAGCCTAATTCTAATGACGAAGTCAGCTCTGGGAATGCCAGCTGGATGATTTTTCCCAATCCCAGCACGGGAGAATTCTTCCTTCGTTTGAATGATACTCGGCTAATTGGAGACCGTGCGCAGTTGATCAATATACATGGCCAGGTCGTACAGACATTTGTCCTGTCAAGTGAACAAGTTCCCATACGTGTGGAGCAATCGGGCTTATATATTTTGCGAATTGGCCAGCGGTATAAAAGGCTGTTGGTGCGTTAGCACCAAATTCTTTAGTAGTTTGCCCTTGAATATGGACAAGCTGGAAATCAAAGGCAAGCTCGAAGAGCAAATTGTCAAGACAAAGGAAAAAATAGCCAATTACGAAGGACTGATTGGTTCGGTAACCCCCGACGACAGCATTGGTCGCATCAGCCGTATGGACGCCATAAACAACCAGGCTGTGGTAGAGGCTTCGCTGCGGCAGGCCAAAGCTAAGTTGGCGAAACTTCAACATGGTCTATCGAGCATTGATGATCCCAATTTTGGGAAGTGCAAACAATGCGGTCGAGATATTCCGCCTATGCGCTTGGTGCTTATGCCAGAGAGTCCATTCTGTGTTCGATGTGCCTGAAGGAAAGAATACCGATATTTCCCTCATGAATCGATCTACCTTTTTCAAAGGCGTGGCGGCAGGAGTGATTGGTCTGCCTGTAGCCTTGCGCGTTTTTATGGGAGATGAAGCGGTTGCGCAGCAAGACCATTCCAGTGTAGATGGTCGTCGCTTCGAGTGGAAAATGGTCACTACCTGGCCCCCAACTCTCCCCATTTTAGCTGACGGTTGTAAGATGTTGGCCGAGCTCGTGCGAAAAATGTCTAATGGTCGATTAGATATTACCGTGTATGGGGGAGGCGAACTGGTACCGGCCTTAGAATCTTTCGATACGGTCAGGCAAGGAGGCGCACAAATGGGAAGCGGGGTAGCCTACTATTGGTCGGGAAAAGTACCGGCTGCCCAGTATTTTGGCGGAATACCACTGGGCTTTAATGCACAGGAAATGAATGCATGGTTGATTTCTGGTGGGGGGCTTGAATTGTGGCGCGAACTGTATGCGCAATACAACCTCAGGCCATTCATCGGTGGTAATACCGGAGGGCAAATGGGCGGCTGGTTCAATAAAGAAATCAATACACTATCAGACCTTCGGGGACTCAAGATGCGGATGCCCGGTATTGGTGGTCGCGTGCTTCAGCGTCTGGGTGGTAGCCCGGTACTAAAGCCTGCTGGCGAACTGTACACCAGCCTGGAACGTGGATTGATCGATGCATTGGAATGGATAGGGCCTTTTCACGATTATGAAATGGGTTTCCATGAAATTGCCAAGTACTATTACTACCCAGGTTGGCACGAGCCTGGCTCCTGTTTCGAGTTTACCGTCAACCTGGATGCGTGGAATGAACTGCCTACTGATTTACAAACCATACTCGAGACGGCTACGCATTTGGTCAACCTGTATACCCTATGCGAGTTTGAAGCCCGGAATGCAGAAACGCTAGCCACGATAAAATCGCTCGGCACGGTAGAATTGAGGGCTTACCCAGAGGAAGTACTCGATGCTGCAAGAATAGCTGCTAAGGAGGTCGCCGAGGAGCTGGCAGATAGTGATCCATTTGCCAGACGGGTCTATGACTCTATTCTGGCGTTTAGAGCGCGTTCGGAGGCTTGGGGAGATGTTGGTTTGCAAGCATCGCAGACGCTTGGTTGACAGCGAGCTGCGCTCGACTGGATGTGCTGACTTCTCACTCACAAAATCCAGCAACCTCTCTATCCACAAACCCCCAAAACAGCTCTCGATACTCCTCTGGTCTATCGTAAATGCTATGTACATGATGACTACCCCAATCGAGCAGGTGAAGCTCAGATGCGGTGGTCTCGGGGATAGATTCATAAATCTCCCGGCTTTGCTCATAGTAGGTGTCGGGATCTGCTATGGAGTGGATAAGAAGGGTAGGGGTCTTGAGGTCTTTCACGAGCGCCTGAGTGTCTGCATCTCCAACCCATTGACCAGTACGTAGCCTACACCATGCATAAACACCGGGAAGCAGGAAATGAACAATGGGGCCGAAATCGCGTACTGCACGCTCTGATATGGCTTTGTCCCAGGTCGAGTAAGGAGATTCTGCCAAAAGGAAGGCCGGAGGATCGTCTAACCCGCTGGCAGCCTGAAGCATGGAGGCTGCTCCCCAGCTTTCGCCCACCCAGCCAATTTTTGAAGCAGGCAGGCCCGAGCGCTCCTGTGCAAAAGCATGCCACCTGCGCAAGTCTAAACCCTCCAAAACACCGCCCGTGACCAGCTCCCCCTCGCTCAATCCATGACCTCGGTGGTTGATCATCAGTAAGTCACAGCCGCAGGAGTCGAAAAGGGGGGCATATTTGAACGTGCCCGATTGATTGTCGGTATATCCATGAGCGAGCAATATCATGCACTTGGCAGCTTGGTTTTGGTTGGCAGTAGCGAGGAATCCTTTCAGCTTGAGACCGTCGTGACTTTCGATGTCTACCTGCGATCGCTCAGGTAGCAAAGCTTCAATGCTGTCGAGATCGATTTGCCATCTTTCCATCAAAATTTCAGCAGATCGCGCAGTCGTCCTGCGGGGTGGCGGCTTCACAATCATGCTTGAAACGAAGTAGGTGATTACTGCATAGAGCAGAAAAAAAACAAGCAAACCAATTTTCAGTAAGCGCATAAAAGACCGTGTTGAGACGTATGAAGAAGATGTTTATGTGATTCAGATATTGCTATCGTGGCTAAAATTACGTTCCTTTGTTAAAATTTTGCTTTTCCCCAAAAGAAGTAAAGTGAAGCTCTATTTAGCATCCCTCTATAGCTTCATATCACACGCAACACCCTAAATCCCTTATGACATTTACTTTCCAAGGACCACCACGCGTGAAGCTGAACATGCACTAGGTGCCCTCTATCTACCGATTTATTAAAACTATTCAGCACATGATCCCTACGTATACTCGAAGCGTGCGCCAGTTCTTGGCGCACCCTGGCCGTTTATTGGCCTTACTCCTATTTCTCACTTGTTTATTTGTCGGTTCTTCAGCTAAAGCTGCGTTCCCCGGACTAAGTACCCCGATTGATTTGGGGCTTAGGACTTCCGCGGGATCGGTAACTTTACTTGACGACGGCAACTCGGCTATTGACCTTTTGAATCAATGGCGGCAGTTGACCTTCCGACCGCAAATATCAAGCGAGGCACCTGCACTTGGTCAGGTAGTCGATTGTTTCACTCAGTTCTCGGCAGGTCCGGATACCACCTACTGCCAGGGAGAAACAGCCACCCTCGATGGCGGATATCTGAATTACACAGGTACCGGTGTTTTTGGTGTGAGCTGGACCATTATTCAAGGTAATGGCCAACTGTGTGAAGATGGTATCTTCTGCTCGTCTTTTGGCGTTGGTGCTACAGTTAATGCCACTAACTTTGGTACCTCCTTCAATGGACTGGGTTCTTCCATCGTGACCTACACGCCTACCAGTGCAGACTCTGTTGTTATTCTGGAACTCACGACCATTTCAACAGATGGCACTTGTGATCTCGAAACGGAGCAGCTCACGCTATACTTCGATCCCGAGCAAGAAGCAGTCATTGACGCATCTGTCGAAAACACCATCGTTGTAGATGATGCAGGAAGTGGTGCAACGAATGATCTCAGCATCTGTGAAGGTGAGGAGCTCGATCTGGCCATCGTCAACAACGCCGATTTAATCAATGGACAGCAGAATGGCGATCTGTTCAAATTTGAATGGACCGTCACGGCTGGAAATGTAACCGGCCTGCCCAGTAGTGGTGTAGGAGAAACCGGGGATTTCAATAGTGCCTTTGAAAACTTATCTATTGGTCTTACCGTTTCAGCCGGCAACATAGAAACGGCCACGGTAAGCGTGGTTACCTTCTACGATCGCAATGGCAACGATACCAACGATGGCGGTGTCGAATGTCCTGGTCCGGCCGTAGAATTCGAAATTCAGGTGCGCAAGCAGGCACAAGCCACCAGCGGCATTCAGGGTGGAAACTCCAATTTCTGCGAAGGCGAAACGGCTACCATTGTCATTACAGGATCTGCCAACAGCACCATCACTTACAATATTGACCTTGGAGATGGTAGCGGGCCTGGCGCAGACCAGACTACGACTATTCCTGAGCTTGGTACAAACACAGCAGTTACCATTAATACGGCTGGCCTAGCGGGCAATACCATCACTTTTGCCCTGGTTTCTGTTGAGTACAATACAGGCGCCACCTGCCCGAGGAGCTTGTCAGAGACAGAGACCATCAATGTGCTCACTCCGCCAAGTGGTACGATAGCCCTCACGGATGCACCCGAGGATAGCTTCTGCAATGGCGACTCTAGCAGTATCAGTTTGACCTACACGACATCTGACCCCGATGGTATGTACCGCATTTTCATTAGTCGGGATGTGGATTTTGTAGGGTTCAATTTCCTGGATAGTTTCGACCTGACCACTTCAGGTGGCGAAGCTGACTTCATGGCGGCTCTCGGAGCCAGCAGCACTGAAGGTACCAATACTCGCTTCTCACTAGATAGCATCCGCAGCTTGAGTACGAGTCCAACTTGTACCGCTGGAGTAACGGGTAACGTAGTCAGTGTACAAGAACAAGGCGAGGCTTTTGTCGTATTCGACCTGGCACTCGACAACGGGTTTCCAGTACAAGCTACTGATGCGAGCCCTTTCATCACCAGCGTCTGCGATGGCACTGAATTTGACCTCTCTATTCCGACTTCCAATGGTTTTGGTATTGATGTAGTTGGGCCTCCGTTTAGTGATGAGATGTTGCAATTGGAAATAATCGACCCTCGTGATCTATTCGGTTTGGGTGGAACAGGAACGTACTTTGAAGATATTCAGAGTGGAACCTTCGACTTCTTTGAGCTGGAGGACATCGACCTCAACATTCCGAACAATGTAACCGTAGACGAGACCGTAAGCATTATTGCTACGCCTTACTTCGAGAGTGATGCGACCATGGGACTCGACTCTATGGAGGAGTGTTTTGGAGAGTCTGTAGTTATCGAAATCACCATTTTGGCCCAGGTAGATGCCGAAATGACTGTAGATGCTACTGACGTTTGTGAAAGAGACCGCGTATTAGTCACCATCACCAGTAGTGCAGAGGGTACAGCTCGCCTGGCCGAGAACAACGGTGGTCAGACCATCAATGTGACGGTAGACAACCCTGTTACTGGTGGTTTCGAGGGTACTTACCTGACTCCTCGTGTATTTGAAGATAATACGATCACATTTGTAGACTTTGTCCGCAGTGGTATGCCACCTTGTGAGACGGAGTTTAACCAACAAATTGATATCACAGTAGAAGAGCTTCCAGAGCTAGTGACCTTCGAGCTTGCTCAGGATACGCTTTGCTTTGGCGACTCTACCTTCCTGAATTTCGCTGCCTCAGGCGGAAATGGGAGTGGGTACATCTACTCCTTCTCAGGTAGTAGCATGGGCATGAGCTCCGTATCTGCTATGGGCGATACTTCAGTGAGTATTGTTCCTCCCAATCCAGGCATCATTCCTTTCGTTTTGGATAGTATTCAAAATCAGGATGCTTTGATGTGTGCTGCAGAGTTTACAGATGTGTTTGATACGCTCTATGTAGAGTTTGAGCCTCAAGTGACCTTAGATGGTAACTTCTTCCTTTCACCGCCGATAGTAGAGGTTTCTACGGTCTTTGGACCTTCTATGGATAGTGATACCATTTGTGATGGTGAAACCCTGTTCTTTAGCTTATTTTCTGGAGCGGGCAACCCGGAAGTTTCACCAGTTACAGGGGATACACTCTACTTCAGGGTAGAGATCTTACAGGATCCTAGTTCGGTCTTTGGACCTGACACTCTGTATTTGTCTGCTCCTAATGCAAGCGGATTTCCAATACCCGTAACTTATACAAATCCGTTCCAGGTACCCATCGATATTGAATATCTGGTGACCCCATTCTACTCAGAGGGTGATGGAATATTACTGAACAGCGATTCCTTACCACAGCTTGCCGATTCGCTCTTCAATGCTGCTTGTAAAGGCGATTCACTGGAGTTCGAAATTGTCGTCAATCCTACGCCAAATGCAACCTTTGGTGGCAACCAAACCATTTGTGCAGGCGATTCGGCCCTGTTGGACTTTACCGGGCCAAACAATGGATCGGTCACCGTTCAGGTGTTCTCTGGTGACGATAGCAATCTGCCCATTGGAACTGTAGATACAGTATTCTTCAACGCGACAGGCGAAGGATTCTACAATACGGGCGGACTGGATTCTACCACGGTGTTCCGTGTCGGAGATATTACTACAGACGAGTCTGTGAATCCGGTATGTACCAACATCAATACATTCGATGTAACAGTAACGGTAGTTGAGCCTCCTGTTGCTGAGGTGACCAGCAACCTGAGCGTGCTGATTTGCCAGGGCGAGACAACAACCATCGATTATGTAGGTACTGCAAATGCCGAGGTCTACATCACAGCTGATAGCCTGAATGGCGGCGCTGGCACGGCTTCTTTCCTACTCGACAGTATGGGTATGGGTAGCTTCGTGGCCGGTCCTATTCTGGATACCGTAAGATTCATCATCGACTCTGTTGCCGTTGGCGATTCTGTTCGATGCGTCAATGACACCTTGATCAGAGACACCGTATTCGTTGATATTTTCACCGCACCTAGTGGAACTTTGAGCTTCGATGGTTCGGTATGTATCGACTCTATGCCTGAGGTCATCTTTACGGCTACTAGCGATACCATGCTAAGTGCTACGGATAGCTTCTCGGTGATCATTAATGGAGACACCTTCCTGTTGGCTGCCGTTGATACCTTCCAGATTTCTGATGAGGGATTGACGCAAGATTCCACCTTCTTCCTGGAATCCGTCATGCGTGCCAACTTCGGAGGCATGTGTACAGATATTATTCATGGTCCTCTGGATTCTGTCACCATCGTGGTGGAGGATATTCCCAATGCCGTTGTCACATTATCTGATGGTATCATCACAGCGACAGTCGATACGTCGGCTGTGTACATGGATACCGTTTGCTCTGGTGTTATGGGTACGTTTACGATTGCCGGTACACCAGATAGTAGCAGCCTGGGAGACTCCTTGTTCTACGAGTTGGTCGTCAATGATAATGGCGCGGGGATAACAGGATCTTTCACCACTCTCCTGGCTGACTTCGCAGCGAATGACCAGATCGCCACTTTCCTAGGCGGGCCATTAGACAATCCATCTACTACAGATACGGCCTTGATCGAGGTCAGTCTATTGCCATACTACGAGACAAATGCCACTCCTGGGGACCCATTCTCAGGTGATGGCCCGGATGTGTCCGGTGCTTGTCCGGGTGATACGACGGCTTTCTCTATAGCCGTACTTCCGAGATTGTTTGCCGACTTTACGTCTTCAGACACGACCATTTGTGAAGATTCTACCGCACTACTGACCTTCATGGGTTCTCCGAATACGGAAATTACCCTGTTTAGTGCTGGCCAGGTGATCACGATACCTCTTGACTCTATGGGTATGGGAGATTATACCACACCTGCACTAAGCAGTACAAGGGAGTACTTCCTGACTGGAATATCTACAGATGTTCAGGACCCTATGTGCTCTCAGCTGTTTGACCCACCTACTTCTGTGGAGATCACTGTGATTCCAGCTCCGTTTATTGATAGTGTTATTATAGGTGGCGTTGATACGGTTTGTACTGATTTGAGTAAGAATTTCCGAATTATTGCTCAAAATGCGGCTAATGGTACTGCCTATTACACACTTGATGGAACAGCGGACTCCGTTATGCTCAATGCAGGAAGTAATGGCCTGGTTAGTTTTGTTGGTACCAATCCTGGTCCTGGTCTAGATTCCGTAATTTTCCGCGTTGACAGTATTGCAACAGCTGGTTTCCCGCGCTGCAATATGGAGTTTGCCGATTCGGCAGTTTTATACGTCAAGCCATTGCCTTTAGGAACGATAACGCCCGCCAACGAGGTGTGTAATGGGGATAGTGTTGCTATGGTGTTCAATGCGACTACCTTCGTTGATAATCCGTACTCTATGCGGATTCGTTTCCCCGATAATTCATTTAGATTCTATGATGATGTTTTGAATGGCGATACGGTTTTCTTTGCTACTGAACCCGGAGTATATTATCTGGAGAGACTGCGCGACAATGCTGGCACTGGAGGTGTAACCTGTTTAACACTTACCCCTGGTACCTCAGCAGACAATATCGACTCTGCTTTGGTGGTGATCGAAGAGGAGCCCAACCTACGAGCTGTCATGACTAATGAAACAGGTGTTATTGCCCTCAATAATCAGGGCTTTATTAACACCTTCAACCCATTGGTTTGTAATGGTGAATTCCTGACCGGTGTGTTTACCAGTGATACGCCCGTTTCTGATACCGTTACCGACGATACGCTTTATGTACTGGTAGAAGTTGTCTCTGATGACAGCGATAACATGAACAACATCCTGCCAAGTATCGGCACCAATACCTACTTCACGGTGCCATTGGCTGACTTTGGCCTGTCTGGTAACCTGGAGAATATGGACATCAATATGAATGAGTCTTTGACTTTCATATTGACCCCCTATTTCGAGAATGGTATGGATACGGATAGCCTCAATGCCGACGAGTGCTTTGGTCCGCCGCTGAGCTACGACATCACCATTCTACCGGAAATTGGTGCGCAAATCGATCTACAAGCTTCGGATACCGAGGTTTGTGAGGGCGATGACGTCAGCATCGTTGTTGTTGGTTCACCCAATGGCGAGGTGACCTTCACCACTTCTGGATTGACTGGTGTTACCGCAAGCCCCATAACACTGTCTGCTGGAGGAATGGGAGTCATTCAGGCTACCTCAACAAGTACCACACCTGCGGAAGTCCAACTTACCGAAATAACGGTTACGACTATGGAAATGGGTGTGACGAAGATTTGTACAGAAAGCTTGAATGAAAACGTACAGATTACGGTCAATCCAATTCCGTCTGGCTTCTTGTTTGTGGATGACAATATCATTTGCAATGGAGACCTAGTTGACATACAGTTTACCCTGCCCTTTACGGATACGGCCACTTTTGCAGATGGTTCTTATACGCTGACCATCGATAGTATCGCATATACGGTCACTACGGTCAATGATACGGCTACCGTATTCACTGCTGGACCGCTGACTGCAGATTCAACCTTTACCTTGAGTAGTATCGTCTACAATCCGACTGGTTGTGAATTGGTTTACGCCGGAGGCGGAGGTCTATCAGATGTCGATGTTTTCGTCGAGCCTCTACCCGAAGGTGAAGTGATCGCTACTGATGAAGGCGGCATGGATATGGATACGGTAAGCAATGGTATTCTCGATACATTCACCGTATGTACAGGAGACTCGCTCAACCTGAGGGTTAATAGTCTCACCACTGGAGGCGGGATCTATTCCGACTACGTCTATGTGACCTTCGATGCA
>JBCBVN010000138.1:0-10706 GCA_039817625.1 Bacteroidota bacterium | reverse complement strand
AACCGCGGGTAAATCTTCATCTTTTTGACAAGAAAAAATTGCTAGTAAAACAAGGAGGTAAAAAGGTATTTTATTCATGAAATAGTATTTAGGTATTTAATAAACTACATGCACGAGGTGCAGGCTATAAAGAAAAGATAAAATTGTCACAGACCGGCCCACAACAAGCGACTGACGCTTCAAAGACCATGGTTTTAACAGAAGTTTATGACTTGCACAAGCGAAGGTGCACGGCTGAAGAGTACCACAGACAAGTCCTGGCAAGTTTTTTTCAACTGCTTTTATGCATTTACCAACTTCCGCACATCCATTCTTCAAAAAATTGCATCTCCCTCCTAAACCGAATTCCCGATGAAACAACTGATTTCCCTTTTATCCATCTTTATCCTGATTGTATTTTCTGCCTGCCACCCAAATATGGAAGGTGCAGATGCACTCGGCCTCGATGCCACTACTGCTGAACAGTATTTACCACCTCCACCACCGCCGCCACCACCATCTGCACCAGCTGACGAGCCTTTTAGAATAGCAGACTATGAGGTTGATCCTGTTCCTCAAGAGCGCTACAACGCACTAGTAGAGAACTCCTTTATATCCGTCAGCCAGCAGGCTATTTCTACCTTTTCTATCGATGCCGACGGAGCTTCCTACGCCAATGTGCGCCGCTTTATCCAGCAGGATCAGCGCGTGCCACCTGCCGGTGCTTTGCGCACCGAAGAGATGATCAACTACTTCGACCTGGATTATCCATATGAAAGCACCACTCATCCCATCAGTCTGAATGGAGAGGTGAGCCCCTGCCCATGGAATGAAGACAACCAGCTGGTTCGCATCGGAATCAAAGGCCGACCAATGGCCGACAACGACGTGCCTCCAGCCAATTTTGTATTTCTCATCGATGTGTCTGGGTCTATGGCCAGCGAAGACAAGCTCGAAATGCTCAAAAGTGGATTCAAACTATTTGTAGACGAGCTATCGAGCGATGACCGGGTAGCTATTGTGACTTATGCGGGCTCAGCTGGTGTAGTGCTGCCATCGACTACTGGTGATCGCAAGACGACCATTAAGAATGCCATAAACCGATTAGGCTCTGGTGGCAGCACGGCCGGAGCCCAAGGCATTCTGACGGCCTACGAAATCGCGAGAGCGCACTTCATCGAAGGTGGAAACAACCGCATCATTATAGGTACCGATGGCGATTTCAATGTAGGCCCAAGCAGTCAGAGTGCTTTGGTCGAGATCATTGAGGCAGAACGTGACTTCGGTATTTTCCTGACCGTCTTGGGTGTAGGTCGCGGAAACCTCAACGACAGCATGCTCGAGCAAATAGCCAATAACGGCAATGGTACATACGAGTATATTGACCATATCGAGCAGTTGCGAAAGGTCTTCATCTACGACTACCAAAAGTTCTACACCGTCGCCAAAGATGTGAAAATTCAGGTCGAGTTTGACCCCAATCGGGTACAAGCCTATCGCCTGATCGGATACGAAAACCGCTTGCTGAATACCGAAGATTTTGAAGACGACAAGCGCGATGCCGGAGAGATTGGCGCCGGCCAGAACATCACCGCACTATACGAGATCGTTCCAGCTGATAAATCAACTTCCAGTCAGACGCCAACCTTTACTATAGATTTCCGATACAAGGAACCTGACAGCAATACCAGTAAGCCTTTGGAGCTGCCGGTCTTCGATCTTGGAGATCGCTTTGATCAGGCATCTGACTTCACTAAGTTCACCGCTGGGGTAGCTCTGTTTAGTATGCTGCTCAATGATTCGGAATACAGCGGAGATGGCACCTACGAAGATGTACTCAGCTGGTTGGGAGAAGCCGAATTAAGCGACAAACACGGCTTTAAGGCAGAATTCAGGGAGATCGTTGTAGCGGCAAAGAGCTTATATCAGTGAATGGCCAGCCGGGATGGCCAACGCATTTGGGTGCTCTACCCGTCTACCAGGCCATGAAGAACTTACTATACATCTCATTTTTCCTATTAATAGGATTGTGGTCTTGTTCGGAAGATAGCCTAGATCCCGAGCAGCAAGACCGATTTCGCTTTGGCTATGGCGCAACAGGAGCCAGCAACTTAGCTTTTGACTCAAACTCATTAGGCAGAGAAGGAGCCGGGACAACTCAGGGCCCTCAAGACGTACCCGGGCTAGGTGAAAACCCATTCATATCCGTTAATGATGAACCCATTTCTACTTTTTCGGTAGATGCCGACGGTGCCTCATTTGCCTACGTTCGATATATCTTGAGCGAATTCAGTCAGCTCCCAGCCTACGACTATATCCGCACGGAAGAACTCATCAACTACTTCGGTCTCGACTATGCCTACAACAACCCTGCCCACCCAATTAGTCTGAATGGTGAAGTCAGCCAATGCCCATGGAACACCGACAACCGACTGATCAGAATAGGGATCAAAGGTCGCCCACTACCAGAGAATGACTTGCCGCCTGCCAATTTCGTTTTCTTAATCGATGTCTCCGGATCTATGAGCTCGCCCAATAAGTTGGAACTGCTCAAAGAAGGCTTCAAGCTTTTCGTAGATGAATTGTCGGCAGAAGATCGAGTTGCCATCGTCACCTATGCCGGTTCTGCAGGTGTAGCATTGGAGTCGACACCAGGTAGTGACCCTGCCACTATAAAAGCCGCCATAAATGGTTTGGGCGCTGGTGGAAGTACTGCAGGGGCAGAAGGCATTCTTACCGCCTACGAAATTGCTCAGCAGAATTTTGTAGAAGGTGGAAATAATCGCATTATCGTAGGTACCGATGGTGGCTTCAATGTCGGAGTATCAAGTACCGAAGAGCTAGTCGAGCTCATTGAAACCCAGCGCGACCAAGGCATTTTCCTAACCGTATTAGGCGTTGGCGACATTTACAATGATGAACTACTAGAGCAAGTAGCCAACAACGGCAACGGAACGTATGAGTATGCAGACAATGTGGAGCAACTGCGCAAAGTCTTCATCTACGACTATCAAAAGTTTTATACCGTGGCCAAAGATGTCAAAGTTCAAGTGGAATTTGACCCCAATCTGGTGGCTGCCTACCGCTTGATCGGCTACGAGAATCGACTACTCAATACCGAAGACTTCGAAGATGATGAGCGCGATGCCGGAGAAATCGGTGCCGATCAAAACATCACAGCCCTTTATGAGATCGTTCCGGCTGATCTACCACCATCTGCTCAGGTGCCAACCTTTACTATAAATTTCCGATATAAGGAACCCGACAGCGACACAAGTATCCCGTTGCAACTGCCGGTCTTTGATCCTGGTCACAGCTTTGATCAAGCTTCCGACTTCACCCAGTTTACCGCAGCTGTCGCACTGTTTGGCATGCTGCTCAACGACTCGGATTACAGTGGAGATGGCACCTACGACGATGTACTCAGCTGGCTCAGCTCCATAAACCTGAATGATGAATATGGATTTAAAGCAGACCTGAGAGATGTAGTGGAAATAGCCCGAGGATTATGATTTATGGTGGCTCGAAAGTATGTTCGAGCCACCATAAATTCACCACGACGATGTCTGTAAGGTTCTATCAAAGCTTTTTGCTTGCATTTGGCTTTTCCATGGTTTCATACCTATACGCCCAATCGACCCTTTGGTCGGCTGAGATTACTATTCAAACAAGTACAGACCCTGAAAATGAAGGGAAGGATCGCTGTTATCAGATATTGCGTAAGCCGCTATCTGAAGCGATGGAGAAGGCCGATGAATTTGTAAATTATCCGATGGGCGGATTCATCACACAAGCCATTTTCAATGGAGATATCCAGGTTTATAAAGATGCGAACCTTACCCAAGCATTCGGCAGCCAGGACATAGAGAAATACTTCGGAGGTCCAGACACAATAGCCATGTATGATCCGGTATCATACGAAGAGGTCATTGAAGTTGTTCCAAGGGAACCATCCCCTAATGATTTTCACTTCGTGGGCCTAAACATTCAATTGGAGTACGAGGATGACGGAAGCATATCCCAATCTATTCCGTACGGCTACATCGATACCAACCCATCAAATGACCTGTGGTCAGATGCCTTCAGATATCTCTACTTTCCAGTCAGAGTGGCGAAGCGCCCATTGAAATTCAATAAGCGGAAATGGAATATGATCGATCAACATCGAGTTCAGTTGCCCATTTCCGCTATGGCATTTGACGAAAACAGTCAGTTGACTACCTCAGAAATGCTTGACCAGATACTCGAAATGGTCGAATCTGGATCTGATGATGATTTTGTGCGAGCAGATGGCACTTTCAGTGTACTTCCAGAGCTAGACCGTGAGATGTTTCAAGAATCGATAGATACGGTCATCACCTTCGATCCAGTCGATTTTAGCCAGGAAATCGTACTTGTCCCCACCCGATCGGCTGCATCTTCGATAGATCAAATACGACTGGTCCAATTTTGGGCTTGGGATGCCAAGCGGGCAGAACTCACCATACTACCTATTGGTTATTCGCCCATTTCAAGAGTAGAAGATGTACATGGCAATCTGTTGTACGAACTCCCCCTCTTCTACCATATCCCTCGCCGATTTCGAGAGTGAATAAAACCGGAGCTATTCTACTTGGCTACAGCCTACTGTAGAGGTGTTTCTCTGTTGCTGAACCAAAGTTTCCAGAAAGAAATCTGGCTCAGTTCCACAAATCTGAATGATGAATATCAGGTAGGAGCTGAGTATAAGCAGTGGTATTTACCTTTGGATTCCTTTATCATTCAGAGAAGCTCTTGTTGTCTATGAGGTTTTTAGTGCTGCTTTTGATGTCTATGGCCTATCTAATGTCTTACGCCCAATCACCCCTCTGGTCGGCCACCGTAGATATAGAAATGACGACCGACAGAGTGCCTGTGGGAGAAGACCGCTGTACCCTGTTGATGAGTAGACCACCCACAGAGGCCATAGGTCAGGCCGATGAGTTTTCACAATTGCTCATGGGCGGACAAATCATGAAATCTATTCTCGAAGGAAAGCTTCAATCCTATGCTGACCCACAGCTAAGCAGACCCCTTAGTATAGAAGAAGTCAATGCCCAACTGGAGTATTACGATACCGTTGTGACCTTTATTCCAGAGACTTTTGAAGAGTCTATTTCAATAGTCAGAACCCTCCCCAATCCAGAAGACTATATCTCTGTGGGCTTAAGCATTCAGTTGGATTATCAATCTGATGGTCGGCTTGAGCAAACCGCCTTATACGGATTTCTTAACAGCAACTTTGTACTTGAGGGAGATGGATACCCTGAAAATCCGCCCATATATTTCAACGTCCAAACGGTAAACCAACCTTTAAAATTCACCAATCGAAAATGGAATTTGATTGATCAGCACATAACGAATGTCCCCATCAATGATCTGAGCGTGGCTACAAGTGGTGAGTTGAACGCAGACCAAATGTTCGAGCAAATACTTGCCTCCGCCAAATCAAATGACAGAGATAATTTTGTGCTAACCGATGGCTCCTATGATCTCCTGACTGATTCAGATCGAGAGATGATCAGCACGCACCCGATCGATACCGTGACTTCCTACGACCCCAATACCTATGAACAGTCCGTTGATATAATCGAGACGACCATAAAAGGCTCTATGGTCGACAAACTTAGACTGGTTCAGTACTGGGCCTGGGATGACAAAAGCGCCGAGTTGTCCATACTTCCAATAGGATATTCCCCAATTTTCAGAATGGAAGACCCGTACGGTAACTTTTTATACGAGCTTTCCCTGTTTTACCGCATCGAGAAACGATTTCGGGAGTGAACAAAAGCTACGCCATTCTGCTTTAGCAATGGCCTCCGGTGGAGGTCAATGCTAAAGCTCCTTTATGACGATTTTCTGGCACCGCCGCGACCTGCGCGCCTTCGACAATGCCGGCCTGTATGAAGCCTTAAAAGCCGGTGGGCCGGTACAGCCCATTTTCATCTTCGACCGTGAAATACTCGATAAGCTAGAAGATAAGGACGACGCCAGAGTCACCTTCCTGCATCGGTCCGTTACCGAGCTGAATGAACGATATCGGGAAGCGGGAAGCGCCCTTAGGGTCTACTACGGAAAGCCTGTAGAGCTGTGGCCCCAGATCATAGAAGAATTTGATGTATCGGCCATTTACACCAATCGCGACTACGAGCCCTATGCCCATGACAGAGATGGTGCTATAAAAAGTCTGATTGAAAATAGAGGTGGAAGCTGGCATGACTTTAAAGATCACGTCATCTTCGAAGGCCATGAAATTCAAAAAAATAGCGGTGGCCCGTATACTGTTTTTACGCCCTACATGCGCAAGTGGCGGGAAAAACTAACGACCCGCGAAAGTCTGATAGAACTAAACGGCAAGACGAAAAAGATCTCGTATTTTTTCAAGCCCTACCCTTGTGAAGACTACTACCAAAACCTGAATCAAGTATCGACGCCCAAGGCCATTCCGACCCTATCCGATATGGGCTTCAGCCAGTCTGACATTGAGTTTCCACCCACTTCGGTCGCAAGGGGCTTGATCCGAACTTACGATGAGACTCGAAATTTCCCAGCTCAGGAAGGAACCAGCAGACTAGGTGTACATTTCAGGCATGGTACTATTTCTATTCGCCAGAAGGCCCTATCGGCCCTCAGTCTCAACGACACCTACCTCAATGAGCTTATCTGGCGCGACTTCTACAGCAACATCCTACAGAACTTTCCCCATGTCGTAGATGCGCCATTCCGACCAGAGTACGCAGGTATACCCTGGACCGACGACGAGGCCCACTTTGAAGCCTGGAAAGCCGGTAAAACAGGCGTGCCGATAGTTGATGCAGGTATGCGAGAGCTCGTAGCCACTGGATATATGCACAATCGGGTACGGATGATCACGGCGAGCTATCTCACCAAGCACTTACTGATCAACTGGCAATGGGGGGAAGCTCACTTTGCCCGCCACTTACTCGACTTCGACCTGGCCAGCAACAATGGCGGTTGGCAGTGGGCCGCCGGATGCGGAACGGATGCTCAGCCCTATTTCCGAATCTTCAACGCCGATAGCCAACAAAAGAAGTTCGATCCCGACTATGCATATGTCAAAAGATGGATTCCCGAATACGGCACTTCAGAATACCCGGAGCCAATCGTAGAACACAAGTTTGGTAGAGAGCGAGCCATTGCTACATATAAGGAGGCGTTGGCAGAGGCGAAGATGAGAGGCTAAAATCGTTCGCCAAGGCGAATTGTAGAGACTAGAGGCACTCGCTTTCGCGAGTTTCAGACCCTAGACGTTTCGAGCATCTAGTGTCTAAAGGGGCTTAGCCGCGCCTCTAAAATCTCAAATTCGCGCCAGCGAATCTATCTAGTATCTTAACGAATTCCACGGGATCTGAGGTTCTCCTGATACACCCTAATGTTTCGCGCATGGCCGGCACTCGTTTCGGCAAAATTGTGCTTACCGCTTCCATCTCCTACTGCGCACATGAACAGATAGTCGTGGGCTTCCGGTTCCAGGACAGCGTCAATACTTCCCGGAGAAGCCATAGCTATCGGGCCGGGCGGCAGCCCCGGATACATATACGTATTGTATGGGCTATCATACTCGAGATGGCGGTAGAGCACACGGCCTACATCGAAAATGCGATTGGCAAAAACAACTGTTGGGTCTGCCTGTAGCAAAGTGCCTTGCTCAAGGCGATTGAGATAGAGTCCGGCGATGCGTGGTCTCTCCTCCGGTCGCAGGCTTTCTTTCTCGACTATGCTGGCTAAGGTATAGACTTCCGCAGGTCGGAGACCGCGACTCGCAGCCAGGTTGGTTCTATCGTTCTGTTCCCAAAACTTGTCGTGCTCCGACTTCATACGCTCCAGAAACTGACGTGGGCTGGTGTCCCAGTAAAGTTCGTAGGTGTTGGGTATGAATATGGTTTGCAGCGTTTGGCGATTCAGTCCAAGCTCGCTCAGTATGGACTCATCTCTAAACACCGCCGCAAATTCTGTACTGTCAGGCGCCAGGACCTTGGCCACTTTGCCCGCTACATCGGTAGGCTCTCGCTCATTATTCAGCACGACTGCGACCGTGGCCTGACCGGCAGATCGCAGGTGGCGGATCAGTGCGATCATGGAGGCGCGCTCTGGCAACTCAAAACGCCCGGAACGCATGTTCTCCCGCTTGAAATTCATCCGCTGCGCCAGCGGATCAAATAACCAACGGGCAGGCTTCACACCCAGAGCAGCCAAACTCTCCATGACTGAGCCATAATCACTGCCTTCCGGAATATCGAGCACCAAAGTCTCTTCTGAAGCCGGCATTTGATTCTCCACATTGGCCAAATAAAAGAAGTAACCCCCGGCCAATACGACCAGTAAGAGCAGAAGAGAGAGGAGCTTTTTCATTCTTTTTAGTGCTTATACGAAGAGACAAAAATAATACGTCAGCCTTGCGACCCAACAGCGGTATTTGAATGAGCCATCTGCCAGGCTTTTTACCAATTGAGTTAAATTTAAGTTCAATCTATAACGCACAATTATCAACCTTTCATGTCACGCTACCCTCCTCTGACAATTATAAAATTCGAGTCATCAATACGAATGGCCAGCTATTACTAGAGCAACAAACGGGCTTTTTAGCCGCTGGAGACCATCACATCCCAATAGATCTGAGCGGCTTTGCTAGCGGGACGTATTCCCTAGAAATGGCTGGTCAACATTTCAGGGCTGTGGAGACGCTAATTGTCCGATAACTGTTAGTACTGCTCATTCTCATTCGGGAAGTCGCCCGACTTAACATCTCCGATATACGATCTCGTGGCGTCAGCGATGGTATCAAAAAGCTCGACGTAGCGACGAAGGAAGCGCGGGTGAAAGTCTTTGGTGATACCCAGCATATCGTGAGTGACCAGAACTTGTCCGTCACAATTTGGTCCTCCACCTATTCCAATGGTGGGTATCTGAAGAGATTGGGTGACCTCCGTAGCTAGCTGAGCTGGAATTTTTTCGAGCACAATACCAAAACAACCCAACTCCTGTAGCAGGAGCGCATCTTCTTTCAGCTTAGCGGCCTCTGCTTCCTGTCTTGCACGCACGGTATAGGTACCGAATTTATAAATCGATTGCGGGGTCAAACCCAAATGCCCCATTACCGGAACGCCTGCTGATAATATGCGCTTGATGCTTTCGGCTATCTCTGCCCCACCCTCTAGCTTAACGGCATGCGCACCACTCTCTTTCATGATGCGAATCGTAGATTCGAGAGCGAGCTTACTATTGCCCTGGTAGCTACCGAAGGGAAGGTCCACGACAACCAGTGCCCGCTCTACACCGCGAACCACCGAGCTCGCATGGTAAATCATCTGATCGAGTGTAATAGGTAGTGTGGTTTCATGTCCGGCCATGACGTTACTGGCTGAATCACCGACGAGCAACACATCGACATTGGCAGAATCCAGTATTCGGGCCATCGAGTAATCGTAGGCCGTGAGCATAGCAATCTTCTCGCCATCGCGTTTCATGGCTTGCAGAGTGTTGGTCGTTACGCGCTTTACTTCGGAATGTACAGACATGAATGAATATTTGTGTGGGGAGACAAATGTAGCTGGAATTAGCACAAAGTATTCATTCGGTCGGATGATAGACCCAACAAACCTAAATTTCCCAAATCCAAAATCTTTTTCCTGCCTTTATATAAATTGAAGCTACGGCATATAAACACCACCTCTTCTACAAATCGTCTTTGCCTCTAAACTCCAGAATGACATGACTACGCCCTTGAAAATAAAACTGTGCCTTGTATCAATACTCAGCTGCTTCTGTCTTCACGCTCAGGAAGTATGCGATAACGGCATAGACGATGATGGAGATGGACTTATCGACCTGAATGATACCACAGACTGCGCATGTGCCATCCCGCCTATCGTTGAAAGCCTACTCCCCAATCCATCATTCGACATTTTCAACAATGACGCCGACTGCGAGTCCAATCAGGTGAATGGCGCTCCCGATGCGACGGGGCAGGCCAACTGCCTGGGTGGTTGGGTGCGTGCCAGCAATACCACAACTGACGCCTGGCATCTGATTACGCTGCCGGGTTCTTCCCCCTTTTGGCCAGGAGATATACCACAACCTATACCGAGTGGCGTTGGCGCTGCTGGATTTTTTATCGGGGTGAATCAAGATATTGCAGGTCCGGGAGGCGTTCCCGTTCCTGGAGAGGATTACCGGGAATATCTTGGGGCTTGTTTTCAAGACGAAGGGCTTATTGCAGGGGTAGAGTACCGGCTTAATTTCTTCCTTGGACTGACCTCAGACGACTTGCCATCGGCAGATAGCTCTATGTCATCTCCTCTACCTGTCACCTTGAATGTCTATGGTATTGAAAACTGCGATCAAATACCCTACGTAGGTGTGAGATGCCCAGAACTCGCTGGTGCCGAAGGCTGGGAGTTGGTCGATCAAATAACGGTGACGGAAGGTACCTTAGACAGTTGGGAGGAGATCACCACCACCTTTGTATCACCAAACAACTATGAAGCTTTTGCCATAGGAGGCAGCTGTGATGACCCGGTCTTTAATCCCGTACTTCCCTTCTGGCGCAACTACTACTTTATAGATGAACTCAGGCTAAATCGCGCCGAAGAGTTTGAACAGCCTACGGTGGGTCCGATAGCCGTTTCGGCAGACGACATCTGCGACCCCGATGCTCAGATGGTGGCCCCTGAAACGGAGAACGCCAC
>JBCBVN010000137.1:0-10734 GCA_039817625.1 Bacteroidota bacterium | reverse complement strand
ATCTGGAGGCTTCCAGACAAGCAGGATTTACCATAAGAGATTTTAGCCGCAACTACGAGCAGAGTCTGCCTAATTACCTGCGATTTGATATTGGCATCCGATTCAGAAGAAACCGGGAAAATCGATCGTGGGTACTATCTCTCGACATCCAGAATCTGACAAACAGAAATAACGCATTTCAGCTTTTTTATCAGCCACAAACCAGAAATATCGCACAGGTCGGACAGCTTGGATTTATACCCGTTTTGAACTATCGCCTGGAGTTTACAACCAGAAAATAGGCAACTCCTATTCAAATTAGGTAAAACTACCTATCCAGAACAAGCAAAAACACCCTTGTTGGCACACCTATTCTCAAGGATCTTGCAGTCGCCAATATGATTGATGGACCACAGATGGTCCTAAATCTATTCTATCACTGCAAATTACAAACCCATGCCTTGGAACGATAAGTGCGACTGGGGCCATCCAGAAGAATTCTCAAACGAAGAAGCAACATCAGCCATCACTAATGCCGACTGGAGTCAGGCATTTTACGTGAAAATTTCAGGGAAAGACAAAGTGACCAAAAAGGTATTCCTGTACTATGTATTCAACAGCTACAGGATTTGCCTGGTAGCTGATGTGCACAGAAAGAATACGGCAAGCCCCTGGAACATTGCTGGCCATTGCTACATCCCGGGATGGGATGGACTCAATTTGTCTACCCCTCCGACCGTAGTCACTGCCATTGGTACAATAGCTGAAAAAGGAGACTGGGACGAACTCAACATGACAGAGAACCGATACCCACATCCAGCCTAGTCGTCACCAGGCGAAGAATAATCCACATTTATTTCACTGAGCGCACTTTGGGCAGCCAAAATCAGCCGGAAAGGCTCAGCGCTTCAACTAAAATCTAGTATTCATGCCCTCTTCTATTCCTTACGATCCCTCCATAGCGTTGGGCAACCTGCTCGACCCGGAGGCTCTCAAACAACTCGAATCGATTGGAGACATGCAGGTCCCAGCCGACAAGGCAGAAGACAACCTCAACTCGCAATTGTCTTTAAGACGCTCTTTAGACATGACCATACAAGAATTGTTGGACATGAACATCGATCCTTCCGATGTAGTCAAGGAACGCGATAAAGTCGACAAGGCGATCACCAAAGCTGCTACCGACTATGCCGCAAAAAAGGTAAAGTCGCTTCAGGATATAAGTAAAGTCAAGCAAAAAGGTATCGTCCATAGCTCTATGGAGAGTCCGATAGACTACACCAAAACAGTCTTCAAAACGGATAACTTACCGCTATCTGCTGATACCCTGAGGCTCAATGCCCAGTACTTTTCTTTTGACGAGAATACGCAAACCTCCCAAACGCAGGCATCGACCATAAAGTCGTTTGTTAGTGGTTCTGTAGATTGGCTTGGCGACAAGTTCGCCGCCCAGGCTTCTGCCTCCGCTCAAAGCCAAACCAACAGCCAATATTCTCGACACGATATCTCAGGTACTTTGGTGATCAGCATCAGCTGTACCCATAAGAACGCCTGCATTCTGGCTCCTTTGGTCATGGACATAGACAAAGCCATCAACACCTGGAATGCCATGAACTCCAATGATGAGCTCGATGATACCGATAAAGGTGCGATGTACGAGGCGGCTATTGCCAAGCCTTCCAAAGGAGACGAAGACAAGGCATTGACTATCGTATCGGGTGCCACCTATGGCTCCTCATTCGTAGCGATGGTGCATATCTTGAATACATCAACCAGCTTCAGCAGTGAGAAGATGTATTCCATAGCAGCTAGCATGGAATCTTCTTTCAAGGTGAATGCGTTCATGGAACATGTTTCCGGTGGCGCCGGGTTCGATTCCAGCTTTTCCAATGATGTAAAAAGCTTGCTGTCTTCTCAGAACGTACAGTCTCATTGCACCATTACTGCCATGGGGTCGATACCCTCGATCAAGGCAGGATCTGTATCCATAGCCGTAGATAAATTCGCCAAGTTTGATGGTGCAGAAGCTATGAGCCAGCTGGCTACCCTTCAGAATGCTACAGCTAGTGAGAAGGACACCGTATCTTCTGCAGCTCAGGCAGCACGCACAAGCGGCCAGCTACAAGCAATGACCGCTACCAAGATCACCAGTACCCTGGAAGCCTTGTCCAAAACAGATGCTCATCAAGACTCTGTGCTCGATGTCAATTCTGTTATGGAGGCCATGCAGGACTACGTCAACAAGGCAATCGCCGGAAACATTGGTGTACCCATCAATTACTATCTCAAGAAAATCACCAAAGCGGATATCGCAAAGGATTGGTTGTACAAGTACTATCCTGAATACGCGCCCAAAGCAGATGGTGACTCTGGTGGTAGTGGCGGTGGTGGCAACACTGGTGGAGGTGATGGCAACTAAACATGGAATCTGTGCGCGTCGGCATCAGCTGACGCGCACAACAATCCTTCGCGATCATGCCAACTACCATCTACCATCCTTCATTGGCACTGGGCCAAGTGGTAAAACCCGAAGTCTTTGATCTAGTCAAACAAATAGCCACGGCTGAAGACAAGATTGAAGCTGCACGGGAAAGACTGAACTCTGCAATTACCCTCAAGCGCAGCTTGTCAATGACCGTCACGGAACTGGCATCAATTAATGTAGATACCACAGATTTACTCGATGCCCTGACCAATGCCGATCAAAAGATCAAAAAGGCCGCTAAGTCATATGTATCTACACGCATCGAGCAGGAAGATGAAGTACTGACCGCTAAAAACAAATTGGCGAATATGCAGGACATTGCATCCCCTGAAAGTCCAGTGGACATGAGCCGGTCAAAAGTAGACAAGTTTCCACTGGGTGCAGACTCTCTCCGTTTGGATGCTCAATACTTCAGCTTCAGTGGTCAGTCTACTCAAGACCCTGTGACCATGGTTGGTGGCGTTGAGAACTTTGTCAGAGAAACCGCCACAGAGTTGGGCCCCAAAGCGGCCAGTGAATTGGGAGGTAAAGCAGCCCGACAACTCAAAGATCAACTGCAAAACCACCAACTGGCCGGGACTTTAGTGATCACAGCGAGCTGTACACATCGAAATGCAGCTATGCTATCGCCTCTGGTCCTGGACGCGAATCAAGCCATCTCCGCCTGGAACCAATTCTATCCCAACGATGGTATCGACGTACATGATCAAGGTGCTTTGAGTAGCCTTCTGACTGGGACTTCCGCAGGTCGGTCATCCAACTCGCGCCGCAGGAGTAATCGTTCTGGCACATCGGGTAATAATTCAAGTCTTCGCATCATCTCGGGCATGGGACAAGGTTCCGGATTCGTGGGAATGGTGCACTTACTCAAGACAGATAGTATCAGCTTCGGCTCCAAGGGGCTTACTGAATTAGCTGAGCAGTTGCAGGAGCGATTTACGATCAGCACCTGGCTGGAAGACGCCAGCGGCGGAATAGGGGCCGACCAGAGTATGATGGAAGATATCAAGCAGCTACTGAGCACCAGCTCGGTCAATGCCCATGTCACGCTTACCACCGTTGGTGTCATCCCATCCGTTACTTCCAACCAATTACAACTTGGGTTAAAAGGAATAACTGAGTCTTCAGATTTTTCCAATTTCTTGCAAGATGCTGACCAACTCGATGACAGCGAACGCTCGACCATAAAACAAGGGTCCGATGCCGCTAAAGCCGCCAAGCGAGCAGTGAGTATGCACAGTGCAACTGTAGGTCAGTTGCTAAACGGTCTTGGCGAGATCGATAGAAGGTCTGATAAAGTCTTGAATATTAATTCATTGATGACGGCCTTTGAAGATTACCTACAAGAGATCAAAAAAGGTGGCGTGGGCATGCCCATCCACTTCTACTATCGCTCCCTCACAAAAAGTGACATCGCTGAACTAGCTATGCGCAAATATTTTGGCCAACAGGAGCAGGAAACATCTTCCCCGGATCCGGAGAGTAGCCGACCCGCGAAAGCCAAATAAAAACAACCCACCATGCAGATAGATCCGACCAAGTTGGGGCACATTTTGATAAGCATCCGATGGCCACTTATCATTCTGGCGGCAATTATATTGTTAGGGCTCGTATGGTTGGCCATCAGAAACTGGAAAAAGGGAAGAATAAAAAGTAGAGAGGCCGCGAAGCAATATGCCCTGAGGATTCAACTACAACACGATTTGAGCTCGTATGCCGATCGTTATGAAGAAGCGGCAAAAAACACCAAGACCGAAATTGCCAAATACAAACCGGGGGAAGGAGACCAACAAAAATACCCAGCACTCAAATCCGAGCCAAATCCCGCTATTGGCCAGTTTATAGAGCAAGGTTTACATCGTTATGCTCATCTATTATCCAATGAGAAGGCGCCACGCATGATCAAGCTAGCCCATAAAATGGGTGAAGAAGTCAGCCTTGACAAACACAAAATGCATCAGTTCTTAGATCGCTTTCCTGGTGAATATGAGCAGATACGACAAGCTTTTTTCAACCAAATGGGCATGCTGAGCAGGGTTTATGATGAAATCGTCAGGTTCACTCAGTATCGCGCCGTCAAACCAGAAGCAGCAGAATGGGTTAAAGGCTACAGGCAAATTTTCCAGGAGTGGGTGAAAAAAGGTAGAGATAAATCACCTCATACCATTGATAAACAGCTTATTGAACCCGTCTTAGTCTTGAACGCCCACCATCCCGGACAAGGCTTTGTCGGGAAAACTCAGCCACTAGCAGAAGGTGCGAAAGTACTGTTGGCCAGACTGGACACACTCGATACTGAGTGGGTAAAACACGCTAAAGATCATGCCTGGTTGCAGCGGAAGTGTGCCAGAGTGCTCAGGCATGTCAGTGTTTTAGACAGCACGCTTTGTGCACCAGCAGGATGGCGAACACACCTACCTAGAGAGTTAACCCCTGATCTGGCAGCAAAAATTGGCCAGCCAAAAACCAGTTTGCGCCAACATATAACCCGCTGGGCTCCTGTACTGCTGAGCCTGGTATTTGTTGGAGGAATACTGTGGATGGCTTCTAAAGCTACTCTAGGCCCAGCTAGCCCTGTGAATGCATCAGCAGATCCAGTTCCCGAAAATGAGCTTGATAACAAGCAGATTGATACCAGTTCTCAAACCGGGCATTCCATTCCGTCCGTACCCGATTCATCGAGGCTGCACTCCATTGCAGATCATAAATCAAAAGCTACCAGTAGCGGCCAGGGATCGAGTTTAGGTCCCGATTCTATGCCCAGATATGGCATCGATATCTCGCATCACCAAACCCAGATTGACTGGCAGCGGCTCGTCAGTGACAGCATAGAGCACGGGAAGGTAGAGTTTGCTCTTATTCGGGCCACCTATGGAACTAAAGCAGACGAACTTTTCGGCGAGTATTGGTCTGATGCTAAAGAAGCAGGAATCATCAGAGGGGCCTATATGTACTATCGATTTAAAGAAGACCCTGTAGCACAAGCCAACTATTTCATTAAGCAGTTGGGCTCATTAGAACCGGGCGATCTCATTCCCATAGTCGACGTGGAATCCAATAATTCGAATAGCGCAACCGACACTTCCCCACTGAGTAGAGATGAGCTGAGATCTAAGCTTCATCAGCTACTAGACATACTCGAAGATCATTATGGTGTGAAGCCGATGATCTATACCAATTACAAATACTTCTACCGCGAAATACTAGCCGATCAATTTCCTGGCTACACTTTTTGGCTAGCCAGATATGACGGCAAAACCCACGATGATGCCAGATTTGATCGCGTGCTACCCACCGAGCCCGACGAGGAGGCTGTCATCTGGCAGTTTTCAGAAACCGGCCAGCTGAATGGGATTGAAGGTGATGTTGACCTGAATGTCATGCACTCTGGCGACCTGGATAAAATCACTATACAATAAATCCAGCAGCCTGATATCAAGAAACGGCCTCATCTTGCATAAGATGAGCAAAAGCCTTTCTGGCCTTATTGACCTTTGGCGCAATCACAATACTGCAGTAAGGGTTTCGATTGCCAACGCGCTCGAAGTATCCCTGGTGGTAATCTTCTGCAACGTAAAAAGTATCGAAGGAACTCAGCTCAGTGACAATGGGATCATCCCAAAGATCAGCAGCATAGCCCTCGATCACCTGTTGAGCTATTTCTTTCTGCTCATCATCGATGAAGAAAATAGCCGAGCGGTACTGCGGTCCAATATCGTTCCCCTGCCTGTTCGGAGTCGTTGGATTGTGAACAGTAAAAAATATTTTCAGTAGTTGCTCATAACTAATAATGCTGGGATCAAAATCGACTAAAACAGCTTCTGCGTGCTCAGTAGTTTTGCTGCATACCAGTTCGTAATCTGCTGTTTCGGCCGTTCCACCACTATAACCACTTATAGCTCTCTTGACGCCTTTTAAGCGCTTGAAGATGGTATCGACACACCAAAAACAACCACCGGCGATGATGGCGGTCGAGTGGTCTTCAGAATGAGTAAGGTTGGAAATGGCTTCGGTATACATATCTCTATAAATGATTAGGGGATGATGCGAATCGCATCATCCCCTAAGTAACTACATATGGTAGCTAGTGGTTGCCTATTAGTTATTCAACTTTCAGGTCAAACTCAACGCGGCGGTTCTGAGAACGGCCAGCGGCATTTCTGTTGTCTGCAATCGGCTGGGTTTCACCGTAACCGGTAGAGCTCATACGACCTCCTTCGATTCCGGCTTCATCGCGCAGGTAGTTGTACACAGATTGAGCACGGCGCTCACTGAGATTCTGGTTGGTCTCTGCGCTACCGACACTATCCGTGTGGCCACCGATGTCCAGGCTGTAAGCTGGATAACGGCGCATGATATCTGCAATCTGATCGAGAACGTCTCTTGAGCTAGCAGTCAGTGTAGCGCTGCCAGACTCAAAGTTTACATTCTGGATGGCAAACTCGATGGTGGTAATGTCTTCTTCTGCGATCTCGGGGCAACCCAGGTTGCTAACCGGACCTGGCTCGTTGACGCATCGGTCATCTGGGTCAGGTGTACCGTCGCTGTCGCTATCTGGGCAACCATTGAAGCGAGCTGTACCGCGCTGATCCGGGCAGCGGTCATCTGCATTAGCAATACCGTCACCATCATTGTCTGGACAACCGCGAAGCGCAGGTGTACCTGGCTCGGTTGGGCACTGATCTTCAGCATCGGGGATACCGTCGCCGTCAGCATCTTCGGGCTCAGGACAACCATTGTTGCTAGCTGGGCCTGGCTCGTTGACACACTCGTCATCGATGTCGCGAACGCCGTCACCATCGGCATCAGGACAACCACGGAGGTTGACCAGGCCAGGTGTATCCGGGCAATCATCATCTTGATCGGCTATGCCGTCACCGTCGGCATCAGGGCAGCCCTGAGTAGCAGCCGGGCCCGGCTCGCTGGGACAGCGATCGTCTTTGTCGGCAATATTATCGCCATCTGCATCCGGGCAACCAACAGTCGCCAATGGACCTGGATCGTCTGGACAAGCGTCATTCTCATTGAGGATACCGTCATCGTCCCGGTCGTTATCTACTTTAGGTGCCCCTGGGCGGAAGAACAAGCCCAAGCCAAATTGGAGATTATCGAAAAGGTCTCCGTCAGATACCAGGGTCTCGCGGTACTCTGCCCGTGGACTCAGGTATACACTTTGACCGAGTCTCAGATTCAGATTAAGGCCGTAGGAAAAGATGAACTTGGTATCTTCTCCTGGATAAGATGCAGCGTCTATTCCTGCAAAGAATTGAGGGTCAAAAAACGATTGCCCAGGAATAGGCTCCAAACCTAGGGCAAGACCAGCTCCGATAGCTGCTGCACTACGCCTTCCATCAGGCATCATTTGAGAAGTACGACGCTCTGCTCTGGAAATGTGTAATGGAAGAGAAACGTATAGATAATCGGTTAGGTAACGCTGAATATCAAACTGAAGTCCGCCTCCAAAGTCTCTGGCGCGAATATCCTGGATATCATCTAAAGGAAAGAGGTAGTTAGGTGCTATCCAACGAACGCCTACTGCCCATTCGTTTTTAGTCTCTTGTGCCTCTAAGGTGCTCAGCCCGCAGATAAGCAAAGCGAGCATTGGAAGTATAAATTTCCGCATAAATTGAATAATTGATGGATTAGTGTTTCGCCCTACAAGGTATAAAGCGATGCACATAAAACAAGGTGCTTCGCTGCCAAACTACTAACTTTTTTTGTCTTTGAAATTAAGTGCGTGTGGAAAGTTTACTCCTTAGACTGTATTACCCCTCTTTAGTCACTAAACCCTCGCTTTGTAACTGCTTGAGCAGCTTATCCAACACTCCGTTGATGAATTCTTTGGATTTGTCGGTACTATAAGACTTACTTATTTCTACGTATTCATTTAGACTTACGCTGGTCGGTATCTTAGTAAATCGCAGAAACTCTCCCAGGGCCATTTTAATCAGGATCATATCTATCCTGGCCACGCGTTCACTATCCCAGTTTTGAAGGACTGGACGAACGCGTGCTAGAAGTTGCTCATCGGCATCTATTACGTAATCCAGCAATGGTCTGCCGAACTCTTCCACAGATTCCGTGGGGCTGTCAAGTATCGAGAAAGTGTCTTCCTGAGCAGGCAGCGATTTGATGATTTTTTTCAAAGCGCCAATGGTCAGGCTCTTGTTCTCTTCATACAATGGAAAATGGTCCTCGACCATGGTTTGAAAAAGCTCCTGTCCTTGCAACCACTTATACATAGCCAAAAGAACAGCTATATGGGCCTGATTGTCCTCCTGTTGCTCAGCCAGATACTGTGTGTAAGTTTCTGTCTTGAGAAATGCCCGATAAAGTTTTCGAATTTGCTCGGCATCGACTGTGGAGCCAGTCTTGAAGCGATCATACAATCGTCTCAAGCTATGGTCGGTACCCAAAGATACTATTACAGGATTGGTCGCTAGTTTGGCCGTGAAGGCCTTGTCTGCATCGGTGGGCAGATGCTTGGCGCTACGTCTGGCTTCATCTTGTTTGGCATACTCGGCGGTGCGCTGCACGATAAGCAAGTGCTGCAGCAACAAACCGTGAGATCGATCAATCAATACCTGGAAAGCTTTCCGGCAATTGGCCAGCTGCTGGTCGCTTTGATCGTGATTGGCGTACAGCACCTGCATCAGTTTAATGCGTACGTTCCTCCGGCTGAGCATATTTTGAAAGTGCGTTCTTGTCCAATCTTGGACGGCGCAAAGCAACGAAAAAGAATTTGATTAAATTGACTTAAATGTCTAAAAGGAGCAAAGTCCAGACAACATTCTTTGTGCGGGCAAGTATCCCAACTGGGCAGCCTGCTGCAAAAACTGGCAACCGAGATCGTAGCGATTGACTCTGATTTTGGCTAATCCTCTGTTGTACATGGCTTCTGGCCAGTCTTCGGCCAGGCGCAGCTTGGTGCGGTCGTAATAATCCATAGCCATGACAAACTCTCCGTTTAGCATGGCCTGGTTTCCCAAAGTGAAGCTATACAAAGTGGGCTCATCCAGATAGGTCTCAGATGGCGAGCGGAGAAGCCGACCTGCACCGATCATATCGCTTTCCAGAAATAGATTAAGCGTTTGGTAAAACACCTCGTCCTCTGGCAGGTCCGATAGGGCACTTAATGCGGGTTCAAAAAACCGAAATTCGCTAGATAAGTTGCCAGCAGCAAAAGTGCTCCGACTGTTGCTGGTTTGGTAGCCGACCTGCGGAAGTCCTGACAAAACATCCATCTCAACACCGGAAGGATAGAGGGCAATAAAGCGAATCAGATCTGCTGGATTGTTGAGCATCAAGAACTCGGAAGCCACCGGGTCGACCCGTATAGCGCGCTCCAGATACTGTTTGGCTTCTCTTTCTCGACCAGTACGAATCATGAGATTGGCCATACCAACAAGACCCGGCACCCAATCGGCGTTGTTGACCAGTGTAGCCTCATATCTTTGCTCACTGAGAATCCACTGCCCAGCTCGCATAGCTTGATAAGCTTCCTGAAGTTGGAGTATTTTAGAGGTATTGTACTGAGCTTGAATGGCATTGCCATTGACCAAAGCGCCAACCGGGCCATCGAGCTGAGCCCGAACAGAAAAAGCCAGGAAGAAAAACAGTAGCAGGACAAGAATTCGCTTCATGGCTTTATTTGAGTAAAGCATTGAAACTGAAAATTTGTTTAATCTGTTCCGCCTCACAAATTGTTAAATATTGAGCAAAGATGGACTATCCTACCCTGGAACGAGAAATAGAGATATCGACCAGCCGATCTAGTGGGCCAGGTGGCCAACATGTGAATAAGACAGAAACCAAGGTGGAATTGCGCTGGAATCTGGGCTCAAGCGAGGCGGCCAGTGAATCCGAAAAACGCAGACTAAGGCATCATCTGCGCAAGCGGCTGACCGAAGACGATGTGCTCATCATCACAGAGCAAAGCAGCCGGAGTCAGCACCGTAATCGGGAGCTGGCGCACCGAGAGTTTAAACGAATACTAAAGAACGGATTGAAGCCTATACCCAAGAAGCGGAAGGCGGGTGCCTTTAAGGCTAATGATAGAAAGAGAAAGAAGGAAAAAGAGCGGAGAAGTGAGAAAAAGGCCTGGAGGAAAAAGCTGTACTAAGCTTGACTTTAGCCAAACAGGCTTGGGTCAAGCTTAGTACACAAAAATATCATCTTATCGCTTGAAGAAGCGAATCACGCGCTGACCTTCGTCGAACCTGGCGGTTACGAGGTAAGTACCAACCGGCAGGCTGGATACATCGATCTGG
>JBCBVN010000136.1:0-10766 GCA_039817625.1 Bacteroidota bacterium | reverse complement strand
GATCTGACTAGCGAGCGTCCCTTAGTCGTATTTGGTAAGTATAGAGGCCGCCCTCGTGGTCGTATCGAGCTGTGTGGCTACGGTGGCTACTCAGGCGAGGTACCCATGCCCATATACGAGGAGCAAGCTGTGCCACCAGCCGCTCGTCAGCGTACCATCAGCTACACGGTCAAGCCATCCGCCAGATCGGTCAATCATGGCGCGCTCCAATACTTATGGGCACGGGAACGCCTCCGCCGATTGTCTGATTATGCCGGACTAGGCTACGGAATAGATCATCGGGAAGAAATCGTTGCTCTTGGCCTGGAGTACAATTTGCTGACCCAGTTCACCAGCTTTGTAGCGGTAGAGCATTATCTGGTGGCCAACACAGAGGGCGAATCAGAACGTGTGGAGCAAGCACTGCCCTTGCCGCAAGACGTATCCGATATGGCCGTAGGATTTGACCTGGGCCTGAGGGGTATGAGTGGGCTGCCTGATCATTCCAACAAGGCCATATGGAAGGTATTGATCATCTCGCTGAGTAGTTTACTCCTGCTGCTGGTATTGCTGTGGAGATACCGCAATCGACTATCCCGATACATCATCCCCGCCTTGCTCTTTGGATGTCTAGTCAGCTGCTCCTCAGAAGAATATTCTCGGTCTCATATAATCCCTGAAACCCCGGAGTCGGCCACCACCTCGGTCGGCTCCACTTTAGCGGCTCATACGATCACCTATATTTTGGGAGAAGACGAGGGCAACAATGCCTACTACGATAGGGCAGCAGTCTTTTTTAGGCAAGATAGCCAGTGGGAAAGTGCTGTAGTAGAAACGGAAATACGCAGCATAGGCGAAATGGTGGCCGACCTGCGGAAGTCCAAAAATCAAAACAAATGGCAACGCATAAACATCGTCGTTCACGGCAACCAATGGACCGGACTTGCCGTAGCACCTGGGGGCTCCATGGTCGGGCGCGAACGAACGGATGCTCAAGCATTAGCTGATTTGCGCGAACAGTTGTCGCCTTTACCTCATGAGTTGGTCGATAGCCAGACCGAGGTAGTGTTGCACGGCTGTAGTACCGGAAAAGACACCAGCCTGTTGTTGGCGTTGAGTGCCCTGCTCGGCAACGACAGAGGAGAGTATCCCGTAGTCGCTTCGAGTCCGGCTTTTAGCTTGTTTCGCCAGGCCTCCAGTTCGCCCCAACCTAGCCTGCAACTCGCCGAATATTTCTTTGTCGCGGCCCCACTGCGTCAGTGGCCCAGCCGAGAGGCATTGGCAGATGAGTTGACAGAAAAATACCCGAATGCCCGGGTTGACTGGACAGCCGCTCTGGGCCGAAATAGGTTCTCTCAGGGTGATGCTCCCTTGCTTTATCAGTTTAATGTGCCCATTGATTGGCTAGACATTTTTGCACCCGATAGTGAACTGCCTCAACCTGCTGGTCAAGTGGCGCTTCAGCACTACGCAGCATCAATTGATCAATTGAATAGAGAACTCCATCGCCTGGAACTTACCGTCGAAGATTTCGCCTGGCAGTCTGAGCCTTCCGCCTATACTACAGCCACGGGGCAGGCGTATCCGGCTCTGGCGCTACAAGGGCAATCCCGCGTATTTTGTATTTTACAACCCTTATCGGGCACAGCTGATCCAGCCCGATATACTCGCCTACGCTACACGGCCGAAGCCCGATGACGAAACAACTCCTATCGCTGATTGCACTGCTGCTTGCTTACCCAAATATTGGAGCTCAATCATTTGACTTCCAATATGTAGGTGCCGAGGCCGGGCGGCCATTCAGTGAGGTGACCACCTTGATGATAGATTGGAGAGATTATCTGTGGGTTGGCGGAGCAGATGGCCGTGTTTGCCGCTTCGATGGATTGGTCTACACTTGTTGGGGCGAGGCCGATGGTCTGACCGGAGGGAGGGTCAATGATTTAGTTGATGGGTTTATCGGCCAGAAATGGGCCGCAACAGACAAGGGGATTGCGCTTTGGGATGGTGATAAATGGACTACGCCCATAGCCGGGAGAAGAGCCATTAATCATTTAGCTCAGTTGCCGTCTTACATGGAATCCAACTTGATTGCAACTCGAAACCTGGGCCTCTTTGTAGATTTTGAGGACCAACTCAGGGCATTGCACCCCGAATTGATTGAGCAAAAGATTACGGCAGTCTTTCAAGAGGGGGAGAAAATCGTGGTCGCCAGCGATGAAGGTGTCTATCAAGTGGGAACCTCTTTTAAGCCGTATTCGCTGAGTGGGTTGCCAAGATCAGAGGTTAGCGGGATAGCTCAGTACGACGATAATCACTTACTACTGGCCATCGACCGAGTTGGGCTGGTTCGATTAAACGAGCGTACGGGAAACTTACACATCTTAAACGCCGATGAGCGCCTGCATAAGCCAGTCGATCTGATTGCCGATCCTGTACGCTCTGGATTCTGGCTGAGCACGGCTGGCCAGGGGTTGATCCGCCTCGATGAATCCGCAGAAATAATAGATCGGTTTCGCCCTCCGGGTCGGATCATGGATGTGGGTGGCCCACTGGTTCTGGACCAATGGGGGCAGCTCTGGATGGGTGGAGATGAGCAGCTGGTCAAGGCGGAGCCTAGTCAACTCAATAGATTAGGTGTCGCAGATGGCTTGCCCAATGTACCGGTTCACAGCATGGCTAAGGGTGGCAATGACAACTTGCAGTATCTGGCCATAGGCGACCAGGGACTCTACCAGAAAAACGGTAGCCAATGGCAGCGCACGGATTTGGAGTATGGTTTTGATCGAAGTCGCATTACGGCCATCTGTCCAGGTGGGAATAATAGTTATTGGCTGGGCGACTCGAAAGGGCGACTCAGCATTATGGCGGCCGACTCTATGACCAGACCCATTCAACTCGACCATTTCACTGGCCCTTTGGAGATCACTGAGATTATTGCTGACGGGGACAGTAGCGCATGGGTTGGCACCACAAAAGGTCTGGCCAGCGTACAGCCTGATACGGCAGGGCTTTTTAGTGTAACCTATCGCCTGGATTTGCCAGAAGAGCAAGTGTCCGCTCTCCTTACCGGACCAGATAGTGCGCTATGGATCGGTCAGCCGAACAGCAATTTAGTGCGTATCGATGCCAATGGGAAAGTCACCTATTACGACCGCCTGGATGGTCTGCCGAGTGGTGCCATCTCCAGCCTGGGTGTTGATCCATTTGACCGCTTGTGGGCATTGTCTTCTGCTGGCCCCTTCTGGTCGGACCTGACTCAGGACACCTTGCGCTGGCGCCCCATTCCTAGAGAATTTTTCGATCCGACTGTAGAGTATTTCCAGCTGCAGCCAACCCGTGAGGGTCTTTGGGTGACCACAAGCCGATCGCTACAACTACTGCGATGGAATACAGATGGTAGCTGGGGAAAACGAGAAGTGTTTGGCCCTGAGCAAGGATGGACTGTGGCAAGTGAAAACACAAGACCAGTCGCTACATCAGATGGGCGCAGATATTTTGCCAACGCTACCGGACTTACCGAGTACCGACCAGATTTCAGCCAGTACACACCCAGTCTACTAAATGTTGTATTGGAGGAGGTTAGCCTATTTTATGAGCCGCTACCCGAAGCCACATTGTTTGCTATGGATCCTCTTTGGCACGCAGCACCGCGTTTTCAGCCCAGTCAGAATCATTTTAGCTTTCGATTCCGCGCTGTTGATTTGAAGTCGCCAAGAGGCGTATACTACCGCTATCGTCTTACAGGCGTTAATGAGGATCAGTGGTCTCCGGAGACCCAGAGTACGAGCATTAGTTATGCAGGTTTAAAACCGGGATTTTACAGCTTTGATGTTCAAGCTAGAATAGGAGAAAATATATGGAGCGGATGGGCATCTTGCGATTTTATCATTCTCCACCCTTGGTGGCAACGCGGTTTTATGCCCTATTTGCTGGGGCTTTTGATTTGTACTTCCGCAGGTGGGTTGCTTTACGCCTACGTAGCGCGTATCCGCAAGCGCGAAGAAAAACGTCGGTCAGCGCTGGAGCTGCAAAACAAGCTGTTGACCTTGGAGCAGCAAGCCCTCCAGTTGCAGATGAACCCACATTTCATTTTTAATGCACTTGGCGGTATCCAGTCTCTGATAGACGCCAATCAGGACCTGGCAAAAGCTCGTGCTGAGCTACAAGAATTTGCCCGCCTGATGCGAGGCATTTTGCACAATTCTCGTCAGAAGAAGATCAGCCTTGCAGAAGAGATGGCCGTGCTAGAGGGCTACTTGCGCACGGCTTCGAGCTTGCAAACCATACCTTTCGATTTTGATATTTCGGTCGATCCAGGCATCAACCCGGAAGAGGTAGAATTGCCGCCGATGCTCATTCAACCATTCGTAGAAAACGCCATTATTCACGGCCTGGCACCTTTGCAAGCTAAGGGAAAAATCGAAGTAGGGTTTACTCGAGAGGAAGACCTGCTCCTGTGTCGGGTTTCAGACAACGGGATAGGGCGCGAGGCTGCTGCCCGATTGCGAAAAGCCCAACAACCTGGCCATCGTTCGGTGGCCACTGAGGTCAACCGACAGCGGCTGGAGTTGATGCGAGGCAATGAGCAATATGCGCCACTTATCATCAGAGATGGCAAAGACGAATCGGGTATGCCCAAAGGCACCGAGGTAATTCTGAAAATCAAAAATGCTTTTATCTGGTAAACCCATGAATCAATGACTGCAATCATAGTCGAAGATCAAGATCGCGCCCGTCAAGCCCTCCAAAAGGAGCTGACCGATCACTGCCCCGAGGTCGAGTTAATTGGTCATGCGGGCAGTGTGGTAGAAGCGGCTAAGTTGCTTCGCCAGACCCAGCCCGATGTGTTGCTACTCGATATTATGCTGGGTGACGGAACCGGATTCGACTTGCTGGAAATCTTTCCTCAGCTCAGCGCCAAAGTTATCTTCGTTACCGCCTCGGAAGAGTTTGCGCTTCGGGCCTTTCGGTTTGCGGCTGTCGATTATCTTCTCAAGCCAGTCGATGGGCGGCAACTTGCCGAGGCCATTGCTCGGGCACAATCGGCATCCATAGCGGATCATTCCGATTCTCTAAATTTACTCAGCGAAGCCATTCGCGCACCCGATAGTCTCCCGGAGCGCATCTCCCTGCACACCCAGGACAAGATTTTGGTTACACCCATCAAGGAGATCATCCGCTGCGAATCCGACAGCAACAATACTCGCTTTTTCCTCGATGGTGGGCAATCGGAATTTGTGACCAAGACCCTCAAGCACTACGAGCGTTTACTGGTCGATCACCATTTCATGCGGGTTCATCAGTCTCACTTGGTCAATTTGCGCTGGGTACAGGAATTTCAGAAGCGCGACGGAGGCTTTTTGCTCATGCGCAATGGGGATAGTGTGCCTGTGGCGAGTAGGAAGCGGGCAGAGGTGGTAGATATATTGAGTTGAGGGTTATTACTTGTTCGTTCGGCGCAAGTAATAACATACCTTTGCAACTTCTTACCCCAAGAATTGCATTACAGAACTATGATTCACCGCACTGAAATTTCCAAAGTATTTGCTGATCCCAAAGTAGGGGAGTCTATAACGATCATGGGCTGGGTCCGCGCCTGGCGCTCTAACCGTTTTATCGCGCTCAATGATGGTTCCTCTGCTCATACCCTGCAGGTTGTTGTTGATGAGGAGAAGGTGTCGGCTGAAATCATCAGTCAGATTGGTTTTCATGCTTGTATTGGCGTAACTGGGCAGCTGGTGGAAAGTCAGGGTGCCGGACAGGATTACGAGGTGGTAGCCGAGCAAATCGAAGTCTTCGGTACGACACCTCTGGATGAATACCCGCTGCAGCCCAAGCGCCAGACCATGGAGTTTTTGCGCGAGCAAGGGCACTTGCGTATGCGGACCAACACTTTTTCGGCCGTCTCCCGCATTCGGCATGGTGTGTTCTACGCCGTACATAAATACTTCAATGATCACGGGTACTACCACTTGCAGACCCCCATTATCACCGGTAGCGATGCCGAAGGCGCAGGTGAGATGTTTCGCGTATCGGTTCTGGATCCACACGATCCTCCGCGCACGGAAAGTGGTGAGGTCGACTACAACAAGGACTTTTTTGGGAAGCCGACTAACCTGACCGTTTCTGGACAGCTGCAAGCAGAAATCGGGGCACTGTCGTTAGGAAAAGTATACACCTTCGGTCCAACTTTCCGAGCGGAGAACAGCAACACCAGCCGCCACCTGGCCGAGTTCTGGATGATCGAGCCCGAAATCGCTTTCGCCGATATCGACAACGATATGGACCTGGCAGAAGATTTTGGACGTTACCTGATTCAGCATTGCCTGGACAACTACCTGCCTGATCTGGAATTTCTGGACAAGCGTATAGCGCAGGCCGAAAAGCAATTGCCGCAAAACCAGCGTCGGCCTATGGGCTTGCTGGACATGCTGCGCTTTGTCATCGACAACGACTTTGCGCGCATCACTTACAGTGAAGCCGTAGAGCTGCTACAGCGTTCTAAGCCATACAAGAAAGGTAAATTCGAATTTCCGGTAGAGTGGGGGAGTGACCTGCAAGCCGAGCACGAGCGCTATCTGGTAGAGAAGCACTTCAAAAAGCCCGTCATCGTCCGCGATTATCCAGCCGGTATCAAGGCCTTTTATATGCGCCTCAACGACGACGGCAAAACTGTCGCAGCCATGGATGTACTTTTCCCTTACATAGGCGAGGTCATAGGAGGCAGTCAGCGCGAAGAACGCTACGAAGTACTCGTAGAGCGTATGGAAGCTATGGATGTTCCTGCCGAGGAACTAGACTGGTACCTACAACTGCGTCGCTTTGGCGGTTGCCCACATGCGGGCTTCGGCATGGGCTTTGAACGTATGGTTCAGTTCATTACGGGCATCGGAAACATCAGAGACGTGATCCCATTCCCGAGGGCACCTAGATTGGCGGATTATTGAGAATAAAATCAAACAAGGCTCCTGGATTTTATAGAAAATTAAAAAACTATATCATTGAAATATCTTGATAAGGTCATAAGGAAATGGCGAACAGTTGTTAGTGGGCGATATATAAGGAATGGTGATAGCGTTTTGGATATAGGATGTTTTGATGGGTATTTATTTAAAAAAAATGCTGATAAAAAACTTGTGAATTGTATAGGGATTGATCCTTTGCTAGCAGAGACGGTCTATTCAGAAGATTACCAGCTTCTTAAAGGTTACTTCCCTGATGCTGTTCCTGAATCACATACATTTGATACGATCACTTTACTCGCTGTTCTAGAGCATATTCCCAGGCATCAGCAGCTAAAATTAAGTGATGAATTTTTTCAATTGCTAAATAAAAAGGGCAGAGTAATTATTACAGTTCCCTCTCCTAAGGTAGATAAGATTCTTGACGTGATGACCGCTTTGAAATTAGTAGATGGGATGTCTTTAGATGAACACTTTGGATTCAGCCCAAATGAAGTGGAGTACTGTTTTAGAAAGGATCAGTTTAAACTATTGCACAAAGAGAAGTTTCAACTTGGTCTTAATAATCTATTCGTTTTTGAAAAGAAAGATTGAGGGCTATTTTAAGAGCTCTAGTAGAAAGCCAGTTATAGCCAACTGGATACTAAACATAATTAGAAATACACCTGGGATAACCAGTCGGAGTGTTTGACTTGGGTCTAGCTCACTGAAACCTGTTTTGCTCCAAAAGAAAATACTGTAGATAACAAGTCCTAAGCCCAACAGTAATAAAATACCTCCTGTCTTAAGACTGTTTTCAAGAATAAATAATTTAGACCATATTGGTGTCTTAGGTGTTTTTGGCAAATAGCCTTTACTAATACCGTAAGCTTTAGAGAATACAAATATGCTCATGAGTTGAAAACCTACGAAACAGAATGTGGCAGCTACCAGTAAAGTATGAATGTCGAATACAACAGGTCCAATACTAGGACTAGTTCCTAACAGTGTGAGAGTCAATAATAAGCCGATAAAAAATATGGCCATGCCTGGATACAACAAGGACCACGCAGGACTATATATAAGCAGAAATTTTAAATGCCTCCACCCATCGCGCCAAGTATTTAGATGAGGCGGCCGGTCGCGTCCATCAGGAGAAAGAGTAGTTGGTACTTCTCGGATATCTAATCCTGACAAAGAAGACTTTACGACCATCTCACTAGCAAATTCCATGCCCGATGTCTGAGGGTTGATTTGCAGCATCCGCTCTCTATGAAAACCACGAAGTCCGCAGTGAAAATCACCAATAGGAATATTGAAAAACAAGCGTCCTATCAGACTAAGTACAGGATTTCCCAGGTATCTATGTAAAAAGGGCATAGCTCCTTTTTCAATTCCTCCTTTGAAGCGATTACCCATCACAAGCTCACCACCATTTCTTAATTCCTTTACAAATGGCATAAGACTACTAAAGTCATAACTATCATCTGCATCACCCATGATGACATATGTACCCCTGGCATTGGCAATTCCACCTCGTAAAGCTGAGCCATAACCTTTCTCTTCGACATGGACTACTCTAGCGCCTTCTGCTTTTGCTATAGAAACCGATTGGTCTGTACTCCCATTGTCAGCTATAAGAACCTCACCATTCACTTGTTCTTTGTCCATAAATCCTTTGGCTTTCCTAATGCAAGTTGCTAAGGTGAGCTCTTCATTGAGGCATGGCATCAAGACTGTTAATTCCAGATTGTCTTTCATAGGTCTTTATCAGCTGGTAAATATTTTTGCAGGATTGGAAGACGCCAAATTGCTAAATAAAACGGAATGATAAGTACAAAAATAATGCGGCACTGGTATCTGTCAAATACACCCGCAAAGACACCGCAAATAATAGCATTTGCTATCAGGAAGATCAATATTATTTCAAGTAGATCTCGATTTACTAAGCTTGTTCTCTGGCGAAATAGAAAAATAATGCACAGAGCTAGACTACTCAACACAAGGATGTTGTGATAGTTGTTAATGGCTGTGAAGTCTAGTTTTTGTTCTTGTTGTTCAGCTCTAAAATAGAACCGTTCCAGCTCTGGAAAGAACCATTTGATGAAATGATGGGGTGAACTCTCTTCCATATAAGGCCCTGCTGTATCTCCTATTCGGTAGGTGAAAAACTGTTGTAAACTGGTCTCCAGGGCACGAAAAAATAGCTTTGGATAGTATTTTGACTGTGACAGGATATCTGCTATGATCGCATCGTATTCTTCTTTGTTGGCTTCCCATCCACCAGTAAGATATAGTGGACTCTTTTCGTAGTTCCAAACGAAATTAGAGCGTGGTATATCATTGGCGTAGGCACAAAATTTATAATCTTTATGGTCACAAACATTGTTTAGATAATCCTCTAAAATACCAAACTTGACCATTCGATTCATTAGGAATACATGTTCAGATTTTGAAGAGTTAAATCCCGACCCCAGCAGATAACTCGTAGATGGTATTATAATCTGAGCGGCAATTGTAAGGGTAACAACGGGTACCCATGCTCGATTGAAAGAATGTTTTAACTGACGTCTGTATCTAACTAAATTGATCAAACCAATTATACCTAGAGCCAGCCACATTGTGATTACATGTGAGCTATGCATCAATAGACTGACCAGAAGCAGGACGTAAATTGTTGTTCTCTCGCCGCTTGTTATAGATGCATTAAGTAGTAAAAGCCCGGTAGATAGTAGCATGATTGATGTGAAGACATCTGGAATCAGTTGACTAGTCTGTATAGAAGCACCTGTAAACAGAGTCAACAGTAAAGTGAGTAGTAAGAACTGTATGTTTTGATATCTTTTTTGCCCAAAGGTTTTGACCCACAACCTAAGTACATAAGCCAACATAAAACTCTGAACAAGAACAGGTAGGTAAAGAGAATCTTCTAAGCTGAGATGTCTTAGGAACCAACCATAGAAAATAGGCCTATCGATCGGATATTCATTGGTGAAGCCCGAGCCGAGATAGGTTCCTGTATCTGAAAAAACTAGTGGGAATTGATTGACGAAAGCCCAGTAGCTAAGAAGCAAGCTAGCGGCGAGTAAATACAATATTTTCTTTGCAGTCTTAGACACTTGTATGGCTAATTGGTGAGCTCGACTCCCCTGAATGAGCTGGCAAGATAAACTATTGTTTAACAGCTACGCTTTTAGAATTAGGTAGACCATCTGTATAGCATTGTCTTTCAGCTAATGCTCCTTGGGGCGGAGCTATATTACTCAAAGGTAGAAAAGGTCTGTGATTTGTAGATGTCCAATTTGGGATGTTCAAATGACTTGTTTCTCAATATACACAGCTGACGCCCCGGGCGACTTAAAACTTCAACTAGTTGTTGTCTAATCTTGAAACTGACGAGACAAGATCTGCATTGAAACAGGGTAACATAGCCTTTCAGACTTGGCTTGTGCTTCGAACGTATGGTTCAGTTCATTACGGGCATCGGAAATATCAGAGACGTGATCCCATTCCCGAGGGCGCCTAGATTGGCGGATTATTGATGTGTGAAATTTCTTTTGATATGTTGAGATCAAATTTTACGAGATATGTCAGGTGAATTACAAGTTGCCACTCCAGCAGCCTTCTACAGCTTCTCCTTCATCAGTTACTAAATCAAAGCTTATTGTAGTTTGGCTTTCTCCAAAGGTTACGCATACAAATCCATCTGTAAAATTGTAGAAGGTTCCGCACCATGTATTACAAAAATTCCTCAGCAAAGCGCCCTTGAGAGGTAAGACTTCTTGTATTTGAGAAAAGCTATATGTGCCTTCTACGAGTCCTCCCGGATTATTGTGCTCAAAC
>JBCBVN010000135.1:0-10800 GCA_039817625.1 Bacteroidota bacterium | reverse complement strand
CATTTGCCAAATTGCTTGCTCAGCTTGTTGACTCGATTCGCTTCTACCGTATCGATTTTATTAACGAGTAAAAAAACAGCTGTGTCTTCCTCTAAATGCCTATATTAGAGGGAGTAACATAAACTTACTTATAAAGAATCTCGTTTGTTTTAAGATACATGACCAACGCATGATAGATTGGAAAAATCATATTGGGACTGACAGAGATGTGCTAGCCGGAAAGCCTATTATTAAAGGTACTAGGCTATCAGTGGAGTTCGTTTTAGAAAGATTGGCGAGTGGGTGGTCTGAAAATGAAGTTTTAGCAAATTACCCTCGCTTGACATCAGAGGATATCAAAGCAATCCACGCGTTCACGTACGAATGCATGAGAGATGGTTTGTTCTTTGCGATGCCTAATGTGAAGCGAGCATAAAAATGAAACTGCTAGCTGATGAAAATTTTCCAGTAGCGAGTTTTAAAGCATTAAAAACCAAGGACTACGATATACGCCATATTGGTGTTGAACTTTCTAGCATAAGAGACGAGGAGGTAATCTCAATTGCTATAGCGGAAGACCGCATAATTCTCACTTTTGATAGAGATTTTGGAGAGCTAGTCTTTAAAGAAGGGTATCGGCCAAAAGGCGTCGTGTACTTTCGATGGAAGGAATTTAGGCCACTAGAACCAGGAGAATTTATCGATGAGCTAATTCAGGAAAAAAGAATTGAACTGGATGGAAATTTCACAGTGATTGATCAAGATCAAATCAGGCAGAGAAGAATATAGCTCAATGATGGATCAGTACTCATTTTGTAGATATGAAACTCATCTATCATACCCAAACTTCCTCAGCTCTCTCTCATTATCTCGCCAGCCATCCTGAATTTTTACATGTAGCTCCAGATAGACTTTTGTTTGGAGGAAAGCCTCGATACGCTCGCGAGCGTGTGTACCCAACTTCTTGATAGCGGCTCCACCTTTACCAATGATGATGGGCTTCTGAGATTTTCTACTCACATAGATGATGGCGCTGATGCGGGTTAGTTCTTCTCCTGACTTTGTCTGATCGCCCTCGGTAAAAGTTTCAATCTCCACCTCAACGCTGTAAGGAATCTCCTGGTGGTATTGCTCCAGGATTTGTTCGCGGATGATTTCGGTCACGAAGAATCGCTCTGGCCGGTCAGTCAGCTGATCTTTTGGATAGTAGGCCGGTCCTTCAGGCAATTGCTGCTGAATGGCTTGACTCAGCGCATCTATGCCCGTTCCCTCCAGAGCAGAAATGGCAAATACCTGTTCTATATTCAGCCATTTACCAAACTGCTTGCTCAGCTTGTTGACTCGATTCGCTTCTACCGTGTCGATTTTATTAATGAGCAAAAAAACAGTTGTGTCTTCCTCTACATGCCTGAGTTGTTGTACCAGGGGCTCATCGGCCGTGAACTTATCATTGGCATCTATCAGATAGAGCATGAGGTCTGCATCATCGAAGGTAGACCGCACGGCCCGATTCATCATTTCTTGCATCCGGTAGATCGGATCGTGAATAATGCCTGGCGTATCACTAAAGACGATCTGAAAATCATCTCCATTCAGTATACCAATGATCCGATGCCGAGTAGTTTGAGGCTTGGCGGTGATGATGCTCATGCGCTCACCAACCAGAGCATTCATCAGGGTAGACTTACCCGCATTGGGCCGACCAATGATGTTGACGAAACCGCTTTTATGCGGTATCCGATCATCAGAAGTATCCATTCAGCTGTTTTACGCCATTTCCTGTACGACCTCCTTGACCTGAGGCACCATGCGCTTCATCATGCCTTCGATACCACTCTTAAGGGTTACCGTAGAACTTGGGCAACCACTGCAAGCCCCTTGCATGATAACCGTAACTACACCCTCTTTGTAGCTCTTGAACTCGATGTTTCCACCATCCATTTCAACGGCAGGCTTTACGTATGTATCAATGAGGTCTTTGATCTGCTTGACCAACTCAGCGTCATCGCCGCTATACTCCTCAGCCACGCGCTCTGCCTCTGCTTTCGCCATGACCTCGGTAAACCCTTCCTTGACGATTTGCTCACCTTCATTAGTGCTCAGGTAGTCCTTAATATACTCCTTGAGCTTAATCATAATGTCTTCCCAGGCGTAGTTAAACTCCTTGGTGATCGACACGTAGTTGTTGGCGATGTAGACATTCTTTACATAAGGAAACTCATATAAAGCTTCTGCCAGAGGTGACCACTCTTTAGCGAGTTCCCGGTCCTTAAATTCAGCCGTACCCTTAAACAGCATGCGATTGGTCACATACTTTAGTGTCTCCGGATTAGGAGTTTGCTCAGTATACAATAATACTGGGCGCTTGACGGGGGGAGTGGCAGTATCGCTCATGATGATCTTTCTGGTAAACGTTTTGTCTGAATTCAGGTATGGAACAAGATAGCCCATAAGGTGGTTGCAAGCAAGTTTGACTTTAGGAGACTGAAGCTGAATTGCTTTCCGGCAAGCACTATATCCTCACTAAACGTCCAATGCCAGACTTATACCGTGTTACAGCAGCTCAAATTCGTAATACAGGCCACACTACCTTCGTTTCTTGTGCGTATGAATGGATATATAAAACAGCTTATAAGATTTATATAAAATCGACTCTACCGCTTATCTCCAACATCTAAATTACACCCTACATCCCTTTTCCCAACGCAATATCTCCACCAACCTAAGCTACGTAATACGCTCATCGAGCTCCACCCTACGCATACCTCTATACACACACTATCTTTGCCCCCTCAATAACTCTCACATGCGGCCTTATCACGCCTTGTTATTCCTCCTTTTTGTACTTCCGCAGGTCGGTCTCCTGACTAGCTGCGATCCTGATACAGATATCCGTACTGGCAGCGACATCGTCCTCGAATTTTCTGTAGACACTCTAAAGTTCGATACGGTATTTACAGCCAGAGGGAGTGCCACGAGATCTTTCAGGGTCTATAACCGCAGCGACGAAGCCATACAGATTGACCGAATCAGCCTGGCAGGTATGACGGGAGTCGAGTATACCTTCAACGTCGATGGCCGACAAGGTCCGGAAGTAAGGGATGCTGTAATATGGGCTGAAGACAGTATATGGGTTTTCGTAGAGGTAGAAGTTGATCCTACAGCCCCTGTAAATGTGAGTCCATTCGTAGCTGAAGACCTTCTCATTTTTGAAACGGGCGATGTACAATCGGAGGTGGTGCTACAGTCCTTCGGCCAAAATGCCAATTACATTGGCTTCAGAGGAGAATTTGGAGGACTTACCTGCAACAATAGTACTGTTGTCTGGGATAGCGAGCTGCCCTATGTCATTAGGGGTGGTCTAATTATTGATAGCTGTACGCTCCAATTGGCAGCAGGTACGGAGGTCTATATTACAGGCGGTATTGCTCGCGATGAGCAGGTCGGCGTGTTCAACAATGGACTCATTTTTGTCTTTCCAAACGGCAGCTTGCAGATGCTGGGCACCAGAGATGAGCCTATTCTCGTACAGACAGATCGCCTGGAACCCGAATTCCAGGAAGAGGTTGGCCAGTACCGAGGAATTTTTCTCGGACCACTGAGCCAGGACAACATCATCAGCCACACGCATTTACTCCATGGAATCGAGGGCTTGATCGTTGACAGCTTAGCCGAGGTCGATATAGATAATAGTGTGATTGCCTACACAGCAGGTGCTGCTCTCCGCGGTCGAAATGCCAGTGTTAGAGCCAGCAATAGTGTGTTTCACTCCAATTTCGGAGACGCCATTTTATTCGTACAAGGCGTTCGACTCACCTTAGACCATTGTACGGTGGCTAGCTATGGGGCAGACGCGCGCGCATTGGCCTTGCAAAATTTTGAGTGCTTTGATTCAGAGTGTAATAATAATGCCGCTTCTCCCGTAATACTCAATGCACGCAACAGCATCTTCGCCGGTCCGCAATTTGAAGAAATCATTTTTGTAGATGGTACCCAACGGCAAGACCCAACAGCTTTCAGAATAAATGTAGAGAATAGCGTAGTCCGAGTCGGTAACGAATTTACAGGTCCCAATGCCATTTGGCCCGACTTCCTGGAGGAGCTTTGCCAGGGCTGCTACAATCTTCAGAACGGAGACGATCTTTTCCTGGGTATAGACGAAGACGACTATCGCCTGGATACTATGAGTGTAGCCATTGGCTTGGGTGAAATCCTACCGGGTCTGGAGGAAGACATCGAAGGAAATATGCGCGTAGCCCCCGTAGCTGCGGGGGCATATGCTGCACCCGCTCCTTAATGGAAGGAGCCCCTCCAAGGCTCAGAGAAATCACCCTTCGCAGCCGTTTTGCCTACCGCAAAGCAGATAGTAGCCCCTCAAAGTCCAGCTTCTGCTGCTCGCCACTTTCCATGTCTTTTAGAGAATAAACCTGACTCTCCGCTTCCTCGCTGCCCAGCAAAATGACCTTGGGTACACCGCGCTGATTGGCGTACTTCATCATCTTACCCAGCTTTCCGGCTTTGGGATATAAGTCGGCGTTTATACCGCCTTCTCTGAGTTGACTCACCAATTGAAAGGCGTTGGACAAAATCTCTTTATCCAGACACAGGATCAAGGCCGACAGGCTTCCGACAGTGTGCTCGGGAAATAAGTCTAGCTCTTCCAGTACGTCATAAATGCGTTCGGCCCCAAAACTGATTCCAACTCCAGGCTGATTTTTCATCCCAAAAACCTCGGTCAATTCCGCGTAGCGTCCACCCGAAGCAATGCTACCCATTTTAATACCTGGATGTGCATCCGTATCTACCTCTACTTCGAAGATGCACCCAGTATAGTAATTCAGGCCCCGGGCTAGCTTCACATCAAACACCAGTGGATTAGTACCACCCGTAGCCTGATACAGTGAAAATACTTCTCTTAACTCCGCAACACCTGCAAGGCCGCTTTCATTATCGCCTACCAGCTGTTCTAGCTCTTCCAGGCTTTGAACCGTCAAAAATTTCTCGATGATTTGCTGAGCCGACTCCGGTATCTCTCGTTGGGATAGTTCCCGCTTTACACCATCTATCCCGATTTTGTCAAGCTTATCTATGGCCATGGTAATGTCCATCATCTTGTCGGCCTGACCAGCTAATTCCGATAAGGCGACCAAAACCTTCCTGTGGTTGATCCTGATAACCACACCTAGACCCAGCTTGGTAAATACCCGATCAAAGAGCTGCATTTGCTCAGCTTCGTATACCAGGCTATCACTTCCTACCACATCGGCATCGCACTGATAAAACTCTTGATACCGCCCTCGCTGAGGCCGATCTGCTCGCCAAACGGGTTGAATGGCATAGCGCTTAAAGGGAAAGCTGAGATCGTTTTGGTGCATAACTACATAGCGGGCAAAAGGTACCGTAAGGTCATATCTTAATCCTCTTTTTGCTATGCTGCTAGTGAGCGCTTCGCTATCCCGAGTACTGAGAGCAGACTCGTCAGCTTTGGCCAGAAAATCACCATTGTTCAACACTTTAAACAGCAGTCGGTCACCTTCTTCCCCGTACTTGCCGGTCAGGGTAGATAGGTTCTCCAGGGCGGGCGTCTCTATGGGCTGGTAGCCATAGGTCTGAAACGCCTGTCTAAGAACCGTGAAAATATACTCGCGACGTAAAACCTGCGATGGCAAGAAATCTCGCGTGCCTTTGGGAATTGATGGTTTCATAAAGTTGGAAATCCGCGGGCCTGTTTAACGAATTAAAGCTGCCCAGTGCTCGTTCATCAATGCTTCAGTCTTGATAATAGTTTCAAGCCCATAACTACCGACCATCATATTTGGATCGAAACTTTCTGGCCAAAAACTCCTGCTTATTATCCAGATCGATCTCTCGGCCGTCTATAAATGCCCGTATAACGTGGCTGTTTCTGCTATCGAATAGATCTCCATCTACGATGATCAGCGTGGCACTCTTACCCGCTTCGAGGCTACCATATTCGTCGTCTATACCCAGGATCTCCGCTGGAGTGAGTGTGAGCGCTCGTGTAGCTGCGCCTATATCCAATCCGTAGGCCATGGCTTGTCCAGCCTGAAACGGAAGATTGCGTTGCTGCCATCCGCCCCAGCTAGACCCGTGGTTGAGCGCAAAAGGTACTTCGGCCATAGCGAGCATACCTGGCAGCCTGAAAGGCAGATCTATAGGGTCGTCTTCGCGGCGGGGCAATGCCTGGGTCGAGCCAAGGACAACCGAAGCATCAGCTGCCTTTAGCTCATCGGTGACCAGATGGCTCTCTGCGCCGCCTACAATAGCGATATCTAAGTTCGGGAAGTCATTTTTCAGCTCCAGGGCAGCCAGGATGTCTTGTGCGGTCTGAGCATGTACAAAAAGCTTGGTCACACCTGCCAGTACTGGGCACATCGCTGCATATTTTAGCTCGGTATCATCTCTGTCAGTCGCACAGTAGGCCCTGGCCTGTCCCATAAACAGCATAAGCTCACGCACTCTTTCTGGATAGGCAGCATCAGACTCCCAGCGACCTTCACGCCAGTTATAGCTCCGACGGCTAGGCCAGCGAAGGTGCATACCAGCCTCTGTAGACACAGCAGCATCTTCGTAGTTCCAGCCATCTAAATGCATCACACAGCTACGACCACTGATGACCCCACCTTGTGGTACAGACTCTACCAGCAGGACGCCGCGTGAGCGAACGGTAGGTAGCACCTGACTATCGGTATTGAAAGCGATCAGTGAGCGGACGTTTGGATTGAATTCCCCGACCTCGCGGCGGTCGTTGGTCGCACGGACAGCTCCAATCTCAATCAGTCCCAGGGTGGTATTCAGAGCGATTAGGCCGGGAAATACGTGCTTGCCAGTGCCATCTATCTGGCGGTAGTCGGTGAGTGGTTCTCTGGTTGGATTGCCAACTCGCTCAATTTTTCCTTCAGCAAATCGCACTTCGGCATTAGGAAGGATCTGGCCATCACCCAAATGCACCGTAGCATTGGTAATGACGATTTTTTCTGATTGTGGTGGGGCAGGCGCGGCGTTTTGAGCGAATAGTATGCCAAAACTCATTAGTCCGGATAATAAAAGTAGTCTCATCATTTTTTTTGCTTTTCAAATATGGACAGCTGTTCTAGAACTTCAAACGGTCGTATGTGAGCTATTTTCCCGACCTGCGGAAGTACTTAAAAATATGGGAGTGCCCGTGCCCATGATCGGCTACACCTTCGATGGTGTCGCAATGGTAGCGACGTCGTTCCTCTTGCTGAGGGGCTTGGGTTTCGGCACCAGCTTCCTTGGCGTCTAGTGATCTTTGCACCAATGCGTTTCGCTCTTGCTCTATAGCAGCCCGCATCTCTGCATCGCGCTCATGGTTGAAGTAGTCGATGCCATCGATAAATGTGTACAGCGGCCTGGCGTATATAGATAACGGATTATCGGTCCACAGCACCAAATCGGCATCTTTGCCCACCTTGATACTACCTACGCGGTCGTCTATATGCAGCATGCGCGCAGGGTTCAGGGTGACCATCTTCAGCGCTTCTTCTTCAGACATGTTGCCGTAGAGTACAGACTTTCCCGCTTCCTGATTGAGGCGTCTGCCCATTTCGGCATCATCGCTGTTTATGGCTACCAACACGCCCTGGTCGGTCATGATGTCGGCATTGTGTGGAATGGCTTCGATGACTTCAAACTTATATGCCCACCAATCGCTGAATGTGGAGCCTGCGGCCCCATGTTCGGCCATTTTATCAGCGACCTTATAGCCTTCCAGAATGTGGGTGAAGGTATTGACCCGAAAACCAAAGTCTTCTGCCACCCGCATCAGCATTGTGATTTCTCCCTGCTGGTAGCTGTGACAGCTTATGAACCGCTCGCCATTGACGATTTCCAACAAAGCGTCGAGTTCCAGATCTCGTCTGGGATTTTCGGTTTGCCCGTACTCTACGGCTCGCTGAAAGTAATTGATGAATACCTGCTCGACGCCCATTCGCGTTTGCGGGTAGCGTATGGTATTGGCATCGCCCCAGTTGCTTTGTTTTACATTTTCACCCAGGGCAAATTTGATAAAGCCAGGAGCTTCTTCAAAGAGCATACCTTCAGGGGTTTGTCCCCATCGAAGCTTGATGATCGCCGACTGGCCACCAATCGGATTCGCAGAGCCATGCAGAAGCTGAGAGGTGGTTACTCCACCGGCAAGTTGTCGATAGATGTCGATGTCAGTGGCATCAACCACATCTCCCATGCGAACCTCGGCGGTGCTGGCTTGGGTGCTTTCATTGACACCCCGACTAATAGCTATATGGCTGTGCTCGTCGATAATACCGGCTGTAAGATGATAGCCTTCACCATCAATAACCCGGGCCCCGCGGCGTGGTAGATTCTGGCCGATTTGAGCAATCTTGCCGTCTTCCAGGAGCAAGTCCGTATTTTCGAGTACACCTTCTTCTTCGTTGGTCCAAACTGTGGCGTTGCGAATCAAAGTTCGCTCAACAGTAGGCAGTTGAGGCCAGCCGTAGCCGTTATTTGGGAATGTGATATTGGCTCGATAACTAGGGGTGCTGTCGTCTTCTTCATCGCTTTCATCGGTGCTATCGGCCTCAGCTTGCGGAATAATCTGCCAACTTACCCAATCTCCGGCAGGGCTCTCCCCTCGTCCTTGTGCGCGCCCATTTTGCAGATATCCACTCAGGCGTATAAACCCGGCAGCGTCCTTAGGCTGAAAACGCATCGTCAGATAGTTGCCATTAGATTCATGTATGATTTTAGGCTGATCTTCTCCTTCGAATGACAACTTCATTTTACCGTCGTTGTCTTCAACCACTAAGGTGTAAGTCTCATCACCGACCTGCAACTCATAGCTGCCTGCCGTTAGATTTTCAGGAGGTGTTTGTATAGTGTATGGTTCTCCTTGAATCCAGTTTTGAACGATGGTGTTTCCTTCTTCTAATGGAGCTTTGTCAGATACTAAGAAGTTGGCGAAAAAGCCGGGCCTGAGGCTACCGACCTGATCATCTATGCCTAATAATTCGGCGGGAGTCAGCGTAAGCGCTCTGTAGGCTGATTCCCGATCCAGTCCGTGCTCGATGGCTTCATGAAGTGCTTTGCCAAAGTCTTCGGGCCTCTGAAGCCGGTGGGTTGTCAGGGCCATAGTCACCCCTGCATCAGCTACCCGACCAGGATTAGTCGGCGCTGTTTCCCAATGCCGGAGCTGATTTAGATTAACCTGGCGAGCAGCAAATGGGTCTGCCAGATCATAAGTTTTCGGAAATCTCAAAGGCACAATCATGGCAGCGCCTGTAGCTGCGAGCTCGTCTAAACGCTGATACTCGTCGCCTGCGGTGTGCAGGATGTAAGTTTGGTCAAACTCGCGGGCAATGCGAAGTGCACGCAGGGCATCTTGCCAGTTGGGCACTTCAAATATTTGAGGCAAGTCCTGTAGCTCATTCCAAGCGGCCAGAGATAGATTGATTTCCTCTTGTGGGCTGGTCGAATACCACTGACCGTCTAAATAGGTCTGGCGTAAAAGTGCGATGGTCCCGGTTAAGCTATTGGGATAGTTTTGGGTCGATACCCCTTTGCGAAAGCTGAGATGGTGGGCACCTCGCTCCTCCATCATGAGTCTTTGCTCGGGACCGCTACCCAGGCTCACGACCGTTGAGCTGCCACGGCTTATTCCGTCTTGCTGATGGCTTGAAACAGTGCCAAAACCAAGCTTCCGCAGTCGCTTGGCCATCGCTTCGTCTGGGGTAAAGTGTTCGTGAGCCGCCATGTCAGATTTGATGGCCTCATTCCAGGCATAGGCCCCTTCTCTATTGCTGACCATCTGAGGCTGCCGGCGTGGACGACTACCAACAGCTTCTGCCTCGGGAATGCCGTAATCAGAGTAAATGTCTATGAATGACGGATAGATGTAGTGTCCGCTTACATCGACTTCCTGAGCATCGGCGGGGACCCGCCCTGAAAGGTCAATGGCTTCGACCCGCCCCTCTCGTATGATGAGTGTGGCTCCTTCTATAGGTGCTTCCCCTGCTGCCGGGATAATGACGGCACCTGTTAAAGCATAATGGCCAAAGGGTGCCTCATAGACCCCATTGTAGGGAAAAGTGACTTGAGAAAAGGCAGTTACTGTTATAACCAAAGAGCAGGTAGCAGCCACTACTTTGAGAATAAGTTTTTGCATGTAGAATCAACTAGTGAGTAAGCTCAAAGATAGGAAGTGTCAACTAGTCCGGTAGGCTTTTAGAACTTTAGAACACCCCCAAGAGAACTAACAAGAAACTAACGAGTTTGAGCTATATATCCAGTAGTCAATATCCTAAATGGGTAAAAACTTCCAATTCAAACTATGATCGTCACTTCCATTTCCTCCGATGAATACGCCCCCTTTTACGCAACCTATATCCAGCAAGTGCCCGAAGGCAACCTATTTGAGGTATACCAGAAGAGTGCCAATGAGAACGAGGCATTTTATGGATCAGTTCCAGCAGAGAAACAGGCCTACGCTTATGCCCCCGGAAAGTGGACCGTTGCAGAAGTATTGCAGCATGTCATCGATGTAGAACGGATTTTTTCTGGCAGGTTGCTTCGGGTAGGACGAGGCGATAAAACTCCGCTACCAGGCTTTGATCAAAACGATTTTGCAGCAGCGGCAAGCGTCGAAGTACGTCCGTACACTGATTTGGTAGCGGAGTACAGTCTGCTTAAGCAAGCCAATCTTGCTATGGCAAAGGGACTACCCGCTAGTGCATGGACTCAAATGGGAGTAGCCAGTGGCTTTGATGTTTCTGCTCGTGGTTTGTTTGCTATGCTGATCGGTCATGAGCAGCATCATTTGAA
>JBCBVN010000134.1:0-10899 GCA_039817625.1 Bacteroidota bacterium | reverse complement strand
GCAGTGGATCGCCGACAAGCAAGAATTGGACGACTTGTTCCGACGCCGATCCGAGATGGCTTACTGGCTACAGGATCATCCCTGGCTAGCCAAGCCTGAATCTCACTACGAGGAAATTTTTGAAGAGCCGGAGTACTTTACCGCTTTGCTTTCTGTTCTTGCAGCCCAAGGTAGTGAGGCACCGCCGAGCTGCATGGGAATATTGCATGGAGAAGTGACCATCGCTCCGGAATTGGATGACTACTGGGCAACCATTTTCTTGCAAAAAGCACTTAGAGATGACCCTTATTTTGAGTCTGATCGTGCTAAGCAAATCATGAGGCCCATTAAGCGGCAGCTAACAAAACTTGGGGCTTGGAGTGGAGGCAAACTGTCGCTGGATTTAGAAACCGACCCGCGCAAGTCCTCATTGACTGAAACGTCTAAGTTGGAAGCTGTCACAGAAATTGTCAAATTCGAAAGCAGCCACCTAGGCGAAGACCTTAGGCTGGTTGTCTTGACCGACTTTGTGCTAGACGAATTACTACCTACTACTGAACACGATCGATCGCTTCTGGTCAAAGTAGGAGCTGTAACGATTTTTGAGCAACTACGTAGGGCATTAGATGCTTTTGATCAGAAAGGATTGTGCATACTGACGGGGAGTTTAATCGTGATACCTCGAGAGGTTGAATCGCATCTATTAGATCTGGCTTATTCAGACTTGCAAGTCCAACGGGTAATCAAGACTAAGCCACTCTTTGAAAATTCTGATTATGTGCTGGTCGATAAGGGGACACTCGACAATAAGTACAGCGTGAGATGGGTCACTGATTTATTTAGCCAGGGTCTATTGAGGATCATCATTGGCACAAAAGCGCTATTGGGAGAAGGTTGGGATGCCCCACATATCAATAGCCTGATTTTAGCCAATCGAGTAGGTAGTTTCGTGTCCAGCAATCAAATGCGCGGGCGAGCCATACGTACTTTAAGGGATGTGCCTGACAAAACAGCTAATATCTGGCATCCGGTAACCGTTTTTCCAGGTGTAGCCCAAGGAGGTAAAGAGGTTAAGAAACTCAAGCGTAGGTTTAAAGCCTTTGCCGGACCAGAATTGAAAGTGGTAGATGATGGTCCATCCAGGATCAGTAATGGGTTGGGGCGAACAGGCTTTGATGTACAAGTCGAAAGTCCTGAGGTGTTTGCTGACTTCAAGGAGAGCATGTTGAAGAAAGCTGGACAGCGCAATCAAATCTCAAAAAGCTGGAGCAACTCGCTGGCTAATGGAACACAGTTGGTGGAAGCTGTGAAACCACCTAGTGAGCGATACTACACCAAGTCAGATAAACTGGTTAAACACTACCGCGAGCGCAGTCATAGACAGACGGAATGGGAGCTGAGGAAGTTATCATTGAGCTACAAAGTTTCACTGGTATTGGGTTTTGGTTTGGCATGTCTGGCGATAGCCATTGATAATCACGTCCCCTGGTGGGTGTTTTCTCCTCTGGCTGTTTTACTTATTCCAAGTTATAATCGGCATAGAAAACTCTATGCAGAAGTGGAGGGTAGCCTGAAAACAGCCAGTGATCATTACGAATGGTTGAATGAGCTAAAGCCTGGTAATTTCATTACCTCCGCTGCCCTGATGAGCTTATTGCTACTGCCCTGGTATGCTACGGGACCATCCGTTTTCTTAAGTGCATCAGGTCTATTTGCTTTCTATTTTTCACTGTATATGAACAGTGGGGAGGATGAAAAAATAAATAATCGAATTAAGCTTTATTCCGATCCTCGTGAGCGATTGAGAATATATGGAGAGAGTCTGGGCGCCGCATTAGATATTGGGCAGGTTTTTAACTCGGCAAAAGCAGAGGATGTCTGTCTGGAAGAGGACCTTTCTTCGCAGGAATTGCAGTGCTTTTTGGATAATGCTGAGCAGCATGACAGCCACTTATTTGCCAGCTCATTGAGCGAATTGTTTATGCCCACGGAGAATCCGAGGTGGCTCTTGCTGTTGAAGCCACCGGCGGACTGGAATTTGAGCTCGTTGTATATACCTGTGCCGAAATCGCTGGGCACCAAAGCTGGTGCAGAGCTATTGGCCAGGGAGCTCGGCGAGCGTATGGAGCAGCGCTTTGAACCTATTTATACCCGAACACCTACAGGTCGACAGCATTTGCTCAGTGCTCGACTATTGGATGCAGGTAAAGATGCAGATGCTCGATCCAAGCGAGCTATGCTCTGGCACTAAACCCGAATAAAACTCAATAAGTCATGTTTATATATGCTCTCTTTATCATTTTTGCCATGGTGCTTTACTCTGTATTGAATATGGAATACAAGCGGCAGAAACGACTTTGCTGGCCGCAGACCAGGGCCATATTCTTGGACGATGATCTCAGGCTGAGTACCATAAGTTATGATGAGGTTAAGCGGGAAAAGTACTACACGAATTACCTGCGAAAGCCCTATCGCTATGTAGCGAATGGGCATCTGTATGAAAATCGGCATATAGAGCGGAAACGGAAAGTATACACCTTGCCCCAATCACAGGATTATATTCAGGAAGTGCTAAAGCGCAGCAATAGTATGGTCAGATTCAATCCTGAAAAGCCACAAGAGAGCTATTTGATTATGGATGATCCATATTTTGGATGGCCTATGGTAAGTGTGTTTGTATTGACGCTAATTATACTATTATCAGGAGTAATGGTTATGAAAATCTGAGAACGATGATTCTATTACCCTTAATTGGAACTTTGGTTGTTGCACTTATTTATTTGATCAGTAAGGAATACTGGCGCCAAAGACAACTTTGCTGGCCCCAGGTCAGGGCGGTATTTACCGATAAGCAGATGAAGTTGGGATACGTCATCTACAAACTTGGAAAGAGGATAAAGGTGTACACCAACTACCTTCAAGAGCCCTACTACTATATGGCCAAAGGCCAGCGGTATAAGAATGGTCATATTGAGCCCAAACGACGAAGATTTGGCAAGGTGGGAGCAAGAGCTTATATGAGTTATGTCTGCAAGCGAATGAACGGCAATGTTAGATTCAATCCCTACAACCCGAAGGAGAGCTACATGCTCATTGAAGGGCCTCACTTTAGTTGGTGGCAGCTTGGAGTGTTTGTATTGGCCATGTTCGTAATGCTTATATCGGTAGCCGGCCTATAAATTCAATGTAGATATGAAGTTTCGATGGCGAAGGTTGATATGTGGGGGGAGTAGCGGAATGCTGATATACCCTACCTGATTTGGGGGTTGGGTGAGACCATAGATTTTACCGATTTTTGCGTGCCTGCAGATTAGAACAATTTTTGATCTACATCCATCCTCATACTTTATGTCTAAACCATCCATTAGCCTCAATAAATACGTCAGCAGTACAGGCATATGCTCGCGACGCGAGGCTGATGCCTGGATAGAGGCCGGTCGTTTGGCCATAAATGGTATGCAGGCGAAAAAAGGGAACCGCGTATTTGAAGGTGATGAAGTAACCCTGGATGGCGAACCACTGAACACCAGCGTTAAGCCAATCTATATTAAATACCACAAGCCCCCGGGGATCACCTGTACCACAGATCGCAGCGATAAGGCCAATATTTTGGATCAGATTAAGATCAAAGAGCGCATTTTCCCCGTCGGTAGATTGGATAAAGGCTCGACGGGTCTGATCTTGCTGACGAACGATGGAGACATTGTCAATCAGGTGTTGCGCAAAGAGAATAAGCACGAGAAGGAATACGTCGTCAAAGTAGACCGGCCCATCAGCAAACGCTTTTTGCAGCGGATGTCAAAACCTATCCCGATGCTGGGAACTAAAACGGATCCGGCCGAAATTCAGAAGATTAAAAGAGATGTGTTTAAGATCATCCTGACTCAGGGTCTGAATCGCCAAATCAGGCGAATGGTCGAATTTTGTGGCTACAAGGTGGTTTCCCTGAAGCGAATCAGGTTTATGCACATAGCAGTAAATGATCTCAAAGTAGGACAGTGGAAGCACCTGACTCAGGAAGAACTTACGGAGTTGCACAGAAAATCTGGAAACTGACCGAAGGAATACATCCGCCTTATTCGTCTTACCTTTTGAGCAGAAATATTCGCCTTTGGACCTCAAAAAAATTCAAGCGGGGAACGAGCGAGAAATCCGCTCATTGACCAGGCAGGTGTCTGAATGGGTTTTTGGTGCGGTCTTGCTGATGCTCAAGAGCAGACAAGATGCCGAAGAGGTCGTTCAAGATGCCGTCCTCAAAATATTGACCTTGCTCATAGAAGGAGATCAAGCCAATGCCGGATTAAAAGAAGAGGGAGCATTTAAGTCCTGGGCTTTTCAGATTGCGATCAATAAAGCCAAAGACCGGATTAAGTGGAATAACCAGCGGAAGCGTAGGATCTGGAAAGAATCAGTGGAAGTAAATGATACGTATCCGGCTCATGAGCGGGCATTCGACCTGCGGAAGTCCAAAACAGAACAACCGCTTGAGCCAGAAGAGCAACTGATACAAAATGAACAGTTGATGATACTCTGGCGATGCATAGACCAGCTGCCCATCAATCAACGGGAGGCGCTCGTATTGGTTAAAGTAGAAGGGTACCGAATGAAGGAGGCGGCAGTAATTATGAAGACCAGCCCAAAGGCCGTGGAGAGCCTGCTGTCGAGAGCCAGGGTTAAGCTAAAAACGATACTCGCTAAAACACAATACGAAGGATGAAGCAAGATTTTGACAAGCTATGGGATGAACTGGGGCAAGATATAAAATCTGAACCCACAGAAGCTTTTATGCAGCGCTTGCAGCAAAAAGCATTGTCTCATGCCGAGACCAGGGTGCGCTTTAATCGCAGCGTCCTGCTGGGTATAGCCCTTTTTGTGCTGATCATTATCGGGGTAAATGCCTACGTAATGAGCCAGGCCGAACCGGAAATCCAGGAATCTGAAACGAACGAATATGTTCCTGTAAAATCCCTGTACGATGAAGAAGATTAGGACACTGAGTATCTTGGTTGGTTTGCTGGTGGTGATCAACCTGGGATTGGTACTCTGGCTATTTAAGCCGCCGGTGAGCCCGCGCAATGCGGCTGAGGCCGAAGCAAGAATGCAGCAAATTTTCCAATTTGATGAGGGCCAAATGCAGTTGGCTCGCACTAGCCGAGACAAGCACAAAGCCAATTTGGCCGAGCGCATGGATGCTCTGGATGAATTGTCGATAGATTATTACATCAGCACAGACACGGCTTATAAATTAGCCTTGCTCAGGCAACTGCTTGAAGCAACCGAAACGATTTACGCGATCAATGATCGGCACTTCGAGGAAATTCGCGAGATATGCCATGAAGACCAGCGGCAACATGTGCAAGGGCTGATCCGGTCGCTAATATTAAGGGAGAGATAGAGAAGTGGTTTGAAGGCCCAGCCTTCAAACCACTTGGTAAATTACTGTCTGGGCGGCGGAGGCCCACCTCCAGGAGGATGACCACCACCGGGCCTTCTGCCCCCAGGTGGCGGACCTTGTCTTCGTTCCTGGTACGCTCCCATCAGACAGCGGCCGATGTATGGATACTCATCAGTTACGATGTAGGCGTATTCGCCGTCCAACCAGATACCATTGCAAGCATCTAAGTCACCCAGGCCAGACACGTATTCCCAGTCGGCCTGATAGGTGCCATCGGCTTCGGTATGGGCTAAATCCAGGTTTCTGCGCTGGTGCGGATTGCGGTACACACAATCGGTGCCCTCTCTATGCTCATCTATCAGTTTGTAGCTAGACTGGTATTGTCCGGATCTGGAGTAGTAGATCATAAAACCGTCCATAGCAAAACCAATATGTACCAGGTCTTTATCATCGTGTACATGATCTACCAAGCTGGTGGGCGTGCCGTGGTAGTGATAGGCGCCGGTTGGCTGAACATGGGCATGGTTGAAATCCAGGCCAAGATCAATTAAATCCTGTAGGGCCTCTACTCGGTAGTTCTCACCAGACTCGCATTGTACGACCTCGGCGGTTCCAGGCTCGAATTTCACACCATTTACGGCCACGCCGGGTTCTCTAACCCATTTGGCCTCGCCGGTATATGTCGGCTTGGTCGTGAATCGATAAGTCCGCTGCTGTGCGCTGATGCGGTTGGGGTTGCCGGAATTTGGGAAGTTGCCCGTCTGGTGATTGGGTAGGGCATTGGTGGTCATAATGCGCTGCTCACCCTGGATAGTCACATTGGTTTTGGTGCCGTGGTCGGCATCTTCAATGCGGTATTCACCCAGGTAATTGTCAAACTCAGTTGGGGCTTCTCTATGCTGCTGCGCCTGACAGGATAGGACAAGGAGGAGTAAAAGAAAAAAATAGTTGTTCATGGTTTTCAAGCTTTGTAGGCTGGCGGGTAAGATGGTACAGTATACCAGACAACCTCATTCAAAAGCTAAGACGACATAAGTGGGCAGCATCCTTCGGAGTGAAAGAAATATTATACACCATCACTACTCCTCTTCCATGTCGATCATCTTACGTACGATTCTGAATTCGTGATACCCGTACTGCTCTTCGAAATGGCGGAAAGTTTCGCCCAGTGGTTGGTCGGGATTGGCCTGTAGATATGGCTTTATAATATCGATGCGATCCTGATCTATCAGCTCATTGGCAGAGATGTCACCCAGACTCAGATAGTGTGCCAGGTGGCTGAAGATGGTTCCTTCGGTAAAACCGCGGTCTGCAGCGATTTCGGCAGGAGTTTTTCCGGCCCGAAAAGCATCTAAGCTGATCTCTTTGGTATCTCTCTTGGGCTCGTCATCGCTGGCAAACTGAAGCTGATCTCCCTCGAGCTTGTTTTCGCGAACGTATAGCTTGACGATGGCCAGGAGCGATTCGCCCGTGTCTTTAAACCGCTTGTAGCCATAGCCTTTTACCCGCAGCAGGCTGTCTTTAGTAGTCGGTAGCACCTGGATGATTTCCCGTAGCGACTTGGCCGATAAAATGCGGGTGGGCTTGACATCCTGTAGCTGCGCCATCTTTTGGCGGAAAGCTTCAAGCCGTCCGTATAGAATCGGGTGTGCAGATTTAGCAGCGGCTTTTCGGCTGCTACTGCGAGACGCCGTTCGGCCGCGATCGAAGTCCAGCTCGGCATCGGCCTTTGCGGCTACATACTTAACGGGGTCAAACCCCGTTTGGACGGTCTGAAACAACCGTGCTTTGGTAAAGACCTCCAGCTCGACTTCGCGACGCGCATCTTCCACACTTTCGCCAACTCCCTGATTGTCGGTCACGACGGTAAACTCCTTGACGGCAGGGAGTAAACTCTGCTGTAATTTGGGCAGGAAGTAATCGGCAGAGCTCTCGAGTCGCTTAGTCAGATCGGTATTCTCTGCGGGCAATCGCTGATCTCTGAAGTAGCCTTCCAGGCGTGGCAAAAACTTATTGCCGAGATCGATAATTTCCTGTCGAGCCAGGGCGCTAATTTCCTTCCAATCGCTGATCTCCTGGCCTTCGAGAGAGCGCTCGCCTTCGAGCAACAGGCGACCGACCCGCGTAAGTCTAAATTCCAGCTGACTGAAATTAAAAAGCTCTCGGAGGCAGTCCACCTGGTAGGCATATTTATCTTGCCGCAGCTGTTGCTCATCGGGCTGGTTGGCCTCAGCCTGAGCGCTGTAATCTTTAACCACCGAGTCTGTGCGGATGCTCCGCTCTCCGAGTGGCGTGCGCAATACGATGCCTTCAAAGGTGCGGCAACGACTCAGCGCCACATACACCTGCCCGTGGGCAAAGGCGGCTTCTGCGTCAATGATGACCTTGTCGAAGGTGAGCCCCTGGCTTTTGTGAATCGTAATGGCCCAGGCCAGACGCAGCGGATGTTGGCTGTATTCGCCCACCACGCGCTCTTCAACGGTTTTCGTCTTGGGATCGAGCTCGTACTTGCGATTTTCCCAGACTACAGGCAGCACATCGATGGGATCTTCACCGGGGCAGGTCACTTCTATACTCGGGCCTTCAATCTCAGTTATTGTACCAATTTTACCATTGTAGTAGAGTCGCTCTGGCCAGCCAGTATCGTTTTTGTTGAACATGACTTGCGCTCCGATTTTAAAGGTCTGATCGACCTCATTTGGATAGAGCGATGCCGGGAAATCACCTTCGATGGTAGCCCTGAATTCGTGTGATTTGGTCGGGAGCTTGTCGAGTCGTTCCTGATTGATCTTCTTTGCCGTAGCCCGATGCGAACTCAGAGTTACGTATCCATCATCAGGCGAGGGGATGAAATCTGGTTGATGGCGCGAATTTAGCTGGGCGATGACTTCGCCATCCATCTGGTTGTTGCGGACTCGATTGAGGAGTTTTATAAAATGTTCGTCGGCTTGGCGGTAGACTTTTTTGAGTTGGACTACCGCAGGTCGGGCACTTTCCAGGCAGAGGGCACCAAAGAAGTAGGGGGTACGGTAATGGGTACGCATTTGCTCCCAGTCGACATCTTTGACCACCGGTGGTAGCTGGTGCAGATCGCCGATCATCAGGAGCTGCAATCCCCCAAATGGGCGCTGGTCTCGCCTGGCGCGTTGCAATACCTGATCGATGGCATCGAGTACGTCGGCTCGAACCATACTGATCTCATCAATGATGAGTAAGTCCAGGCTTCGGAGTAGCTTCAACTTGTTGCCGGATACTCTTCGCCTTGGGAGCTCATCGCGGAGTCGTTCGGGTGTGAGGACCCCAAAAGGCAGCTGAAATAAACTGTGAATGGTTACGCCCTTGGCGTTTATAGCGGCCACTCCGGTAGGAGCGACGACCGCGGTACGTTTCTTAATCTCTCCACGAACACGATGGAGGAAAGTCGTTTTGCCAGTACCGGCCTTTCCGGTCAGAAATAAATGTCTGTTGGTGTGAGCTATATAATCGTAGGCCAGCTCGAGTTCGGGGTTGGAAGTCATGTTGGTGGAGTTGTCCCGTTTCGGTGGCGGCTTTCTCTAGAAGCAAAGGTAGATATTTTACTACAAATTGTATTTTTCTTTGATTTCAGTGAGTAGTTCTTCTGATTCGGCTTTGGCGGCATTCATGACAGAATCCACGTTGATCAGCAAGATATTCACCCACTCAATTCTATTTTGCATTTCGGTGTTTTGTAGCTGCCTGCGCACGCTCTCTAGCGCCGAGGGTTGTTTGTTTAGTATTTGCTTGATTGGGGGCATGCTGACATTCATATATGGCGCCAAATCACTCAGTAGATAATCGGCATGTTGATTAGTCACTCGATCCAGTAGACTATAAATTCCTTCATGGAGATTGATGAACCGACTGGCCAGCTTCGGAAAGCGAATATTGCGGTGTTGGTCTTGATAAGTCAGCTCGTGGAAAGCCGTTTTTTGAGGCACCATCGGTGCGTAGGCGGCCAGACTCCAACTGGAAATACCTGCTTTTTGCAGGCTATCAGTCATGAGAGCATTTTCACTCGATGTAAATGTTGTCAACTCCGAGAGTGCTTCCACGGTGGCCAGGCTTTCTGAAAGCATGGTTGTATCGCTCATCAAATCTTCTACCATTTGGTTGACCACTCGCATCTCGTCGGCTCTGGCCGAGCGGTTTTCACGCCATTCGTTGAGCATGAGAGAGAGCATAATACCCAGCACCAAAATGACCAGATCGCGGGCGAAGTGCTTGACGTTGCCAAAGGTGTTTTTCATGGCTAGAAGGATTAGTTGAATTTAGACGTGGAGATGTATATAAGGCGCAGATTTCGCCAATTGTTTTCACCAGCTGAAATACTAGGTTCTCCCCCCTTTTTTTCGTACTTTTGCTGTTATGAACAGTACCCAAACTGCGCCAAAAAATGGCAACTACGATGCGTCCAATATTACAGCTCTTGAAGGGCTGGAAGCGGTGCGTAAGAGACCCGGAATGTACATCGGTTCAACCGATACCAAGGGCCTGCACCACTTGGTCTGGGAGGTGGTCGATAACTCTATCGACGAGCACCTGGCTGGTTACTGTAGCCGCATCGATCTCACGATCCACGAAGACAACTCCATTAGTGTACAAGACGATGGCCGGGGCATCCCTGTCGGCAAGCACGAGAAGCTGGGCAAATCTGCCCTGGAGGTGGTCATGACGGTACTCCATGCGGGGGGTAAATTCGATAAGGATACCTACAAGGTCTCTGGTGGTCTGCACGGTGTGGGTGTCTCGTGTGTAAATGCACTATCCAGCTACCTGAAAGCGGAAGTGAAGCGAGACGGACAGACCTATATACAAGAATACAGCCAGGGTAAGCCACAAAATGAGGTACACTCCATCGGAAAGGCAGAAGTGACCGGTACTACCATCACGTTCAAACCCGACGCAGAAATATTTGATAGCCTGGTCTACAAGTACGAGACTCTGGCTCACAGAATGCAAGAACTGGCCTACCTGAATTCTGGCCTGTATCTCAGCATTACTGATATGCGCCATAAAGGCGAAGATGGCAAGCCCAAAACGCAGGAATTTTACAGCGAAGGTGGCTTGCGCGAATTTGTGCAATACTTAGATGAGGGCAAGCAAGACCTGATCGAAGAGCCGATCTACGTCAAAGCTCGAGAGGAAAATGTAGAAGTCGAGGTGGCTATGCAGTACAACACCACCTTCCAGGAGCACATCTACAGCTTTGTCAACAATATCAACACGCGCGAAGGTGGTACCCACGTCAATGGCTTCCGCCGCGCCATAAATCGCCTCTTCACCAAGTATGGTGAAGAGAACGGGTTCTTTAAGAAACTCAAGTTCAAAATCTCTGGCGAAGACTTTCGCGAGGGACTGACAGCAGTGGTTTCGGTAAAAGTACCCGAGCCACAGTTCAAAGGCCAGACCAAGGGTGAGCTGGGCAACAGCGAGGTTACGGGTATCGTGAGTCGTGCAGTAGGCAGTAGCATCGGCCACTGGCTGGAAGAGCACCCAACACTGGC
>JBCBVN010000133.1:0-10900 GCA_039817625.1 Bacteroidota bacterium | reverse complement strand
TGACTTCGCGAGCACGTGCAATCTCCTGTGTTCGGAATTTTAGATTGCGTTCGGCTTCCGCGCGGAGCTGCTCTACATCTATATATTCAAAGTTGGAGTTGGCTACCAGTTGAGCATCAACATTGGTTGGAACAGCCAGGTCAATAACCAGTTTGTCTGCCTCAGACTCACCCCCAAGGAGATTGGACCAATTGCCAGAGTTGATGATCGGATCTACAGCTGATGTACAGATGATCAGGATGTCAAACCCCTGCTCATATTGATTAAGCTCACTGAGGGAGAGAGCAGACCCTTCTTTGAAGCTTTCAGCCAGCTTTTGGGCGCGTTCCAGGCTGCGGTTGAACACCGTAACCCGTTCCAGATGATATTTCCGGAGAAACTTCGATACCAGTGTGTTCGTCTGACCTGCTCCAATGAGTAGTACCCGGCTTCCTGGTTGGGGTGATCTCCTGATCACAGACCGCATAGCCAGCGAAACGACAGAAACTGATTTTTCACCAATTCTTGTTTGGCCATAGACGGCCTTTGCGGTCAAGACCATCTGTTGGGTGATGACTCGCAGGTCATCTCCAATTAGGTCGAGTTCTTTACAGTAATTGTAGGCCTCTCGCAGCTGTCCGAGAATCTGACGCTCACCGACGACCAGAGAATCTACTGACGAGGCTACCTCAAATAAATGGTTGATCGCATCAGATCCTTGGTAATAATCGAGCTGATCCACAATGCCATCATCTAAGCCTGGAATAAGCTCTTTCTTGAAGTCTGCAGAAATACGCTTGCGGGTGCTGAAAAAGTAGAGCACCCGATTACAAGTGGCTGTGAAGAGAAGCTCGTTTATTTCCAGTCGACTACACAACTTCTTTAGGTAAACAGACCTACCGCCTGTGTACTCGTCTACCAGACTGACAGCCCGACCGATATCGCGCAGGGCTGTGCCTCTGTGCGTTAAAGTTAGTATATGAAGGTGGCCTAACATACGTTATAGGAACAGCACAAAAGTACAAGAAGGCCGATGCCAGACTGTCAATCAAATGTATAAACCGGGCAATTGCCGTTATTTAGATTGATTCTACTGGCTGGCTGCGGATTCGATGATTTGGCCCAAATACCAGATATAAAAAATTAGAAGAGCAAACCCTTCCCAGCGGGTGATTTTACGATTGTTGGCCATAACACAAAAGAGTATGGTCATGACAATCATTAGCGGTAAATAAAACTGGAGAATATCAGGTGGAATCTCAAGTTGCCCAAAAAACCTAGGGATACCTATGACTATGAAGGTATTGAAGATATTAGAACCTAGTGCATTACCAACAGCGATACCCGCTTTGCCCCTTCTGGCGGCGTTTAAGCTCACTGCGACTTCTGGTAAGCTCGTACCCAGGGCAACAGCCGTAAGTGCAATGATGTTAGGCGCGATATTGAGCGTGCTCGCTATTTGGCTTATGCTATCTATGATGAAGGTAGAGGAAAAGCTCACCAAAGCCCCGCCTACCAATAGCCATAAAAAGTCTACCCACCTGGATTCGGGCCTGTCCTCTTGCACAGTTCGCTCCTGGTCTTTGAAAGAGTAAGCGAGAAAAATGGTGATGCCAGATAAACATAGTACGGTCTCGAATATGGAGACTTGGCTATCACTCACTATGAAGTAGAGAAAAAAGGCCGAAAACATAAGAAATGGCACATCAATATGCCATAAGTTGTATTCGAGCTCTATGGTGCGAACGGCAACCGCTGTGAGACCCAATACCAGAGCAATATTCGTAATATTAGAACCTACAATATTGCCAATAACAATGTCCGACTCACCCCCGATGACCGCAGCGATACTCGTAGCTAGCTCAGGTAGGCTCGTACCAAATGCAACAATCGTCACACCTATTATGAATGGCGATATTCCCCAGGATAGCCCTATCCTTTCAGCTGCAGAAACAAATTTATCACTCGACCACAGTAATGCAGCGATGCTGATAGAAAAAATGCCGATCTGTAGGAACAACTCCATACTGATCGGCAAAGGTAGTAAAACGACTAATTGCTGCGCGGCAAGCTAGTATGACCACATGTCGTGTTCTCTATTGACTTGCTCTGCTTCCAGATTCTGGCTCTCTAGTAGCAATGCTCTTCCCTGATAGTGATTACTCAGACGATCTCCCTTCACATTGGAGCGCTCCATGATATAACTATTGAATCTGCGCATATCCAGAGCATCTGCCCAACTCATTACGGCCTGATCGGTACCTTCCAGATAATAGCCATGTTGGTCAAACCAAGACCTGGCATGTGGCCAATAGATCCAACCCATGACAAATTCGAAACTGGGCTGCCCTCTTTCGTCGGTAGTCTGCATCAAAGGAGCTATACCGATGATACGGGTACGCTGGGTTGAGCTTTGTCTATCGAAATAGACTATTTCGCGAATGCGGTATCTAACAACGACCTCGGGATCAAAGATATCTCTAACAACTTCCCAGCTCACTTCACCGGTTGTTGGATGAGTGACTCTGACGGTATCTACTCTATTTAGCTCATCGAGCCAGGCCTGCCCATCTAATGCCTGACTGAAGTCAGGAAATGCCGGGTCATATACGGTCAATTCACCCGATCTGACACCTGCCTCGATAGCTTGAAAAAGGCCGAGTACGGGATGCCTAAAGGGGAGATTGATCAGCTCCCGGGTATCAACAACTCGGGTTTGCTTTTTTTGCCAGCTCACATCGGCGGCACGAATACTAGGATAGGGAAGAAGGCGCCTGTTTTCGAGACCAGTTTCTGCAAATAGTCCATCAATAGGTTCGGCCTGGTTTTGACCATACGAAATCTGTGCTGCTACCAGCAGCATAAAGAGAAAACGAATCTTAAACATGGTTGTGTGATTTGAAGCTTTTGATACGAGAGCAGATCAAATCACCGTCGAGAAATAGTCTGAGTTAGGTTCTTTAACGTTATACCTGACCTCATAATACCTGGAGACAAAAAAGTAACAAGCAGAGAAGTACACAATATTATAACTATATTTGTAGTTATATGGCTAAATAAATAGTCGAATAACTATGAAGGTGAAAGTATTGACTAAGGCAGAGGAGGAGTTGATGGGCTTCGTCTGGCTTTTGAAACGAGCTACAGTTGGGCAATTGCGCGACGCCATAGAGCAAAATGGAGGCAAGAGACCTGCTCATTCTACCATCAGCACTTTGATGAAGCATTTAGTTGAGAAGGAGTACGTCAGCTATGAAGTATATGGCCGCACCTGGGTGTATACACCGTTAGTGAGCCGCGATAACTACCGCAAAAAAAAGCTTGGTGCTTTTGTGAACCGCTTTTTCGGGGGAAGTGCACAGTCTATGGTATCCTTCTTGGTCGCTGAAAACGATCTAAGCCTAACAGATCTGTCGGATTTGACTGAGCGATTAAAAGAGGAAGAATAAAAAGTCTAATATGCTTTTACAGATAATTCAACTTACTCTGGTTTGGCTAGCTGGATATCTATTCACCTTCTTGTGGCTAGGTAATGATAAGTTGCCAGTCCACAAGCGAGTGTTGATTTTAGGAACCCTGACTGTAGGGTTACTACTCCCACTCCTTCCTTTAGGATCCTTCTTTCCAGTCGATCTCCTGGCTAAATCAGGTCCGCTTGGCCTAGACTTTCCACCGGAAGCGATTATGCTCCCTGAAATTGAGTTTCAGGCAGGCCAGTCATATTTTAGGCCATGGTCTATGCCTCTATGGCTGTGTATTTGGGCCTTGGGTGCGCTACTCATGGCTTCCAGACTATTCTATGGCTGGCTTCAAATCATTAGATGCTTAAAACAGACATCCTCTATTAAACTCATGGGGCGTTGTGTACGCAGTCTACCTCCCGGCCAGACCATGCCCTTTAGTTATGGAACCCTACTGTTTTGGCCTGGAGGAGCTAATCCAGAATCAGAGGAATGGCTGCCCATCTGGAAACATGAATGTGCTCATATTGACCAAGGGCATACTTATGATTTGCTCTTCATAGATCTCATCGGAATTGTGCTATGGTGGCATCCACTCCTTTGGGTCTTTAGGTCCCATCTCAGATTTCAGCACGAACTATTGGCCGATCGGGCAGCTCTGTCCGATTCAGGTACAGATAAGAATGCCTATGGCAGGATGCTACTCCTGTCCAGGCCTGAGAAACTATACCCAATCAAGGTCCACGCATTTCATCAAAAATTCATTAAAAAACGAATCAATATGTTAACTCAATCGAATGGCTCGCCAAATAAGTGCTGGCTGTTAGCTGTACTGTTTCCCGTTCTGGTTTTCGCTTGCGGCCAATTGCAAGAGGAAGAAGCGGAAACGACGCCAGAAGAAAGCATCGAGTCCGAATCTACTAGCTATGCTTCCAGAACGGAAGTAGACACCATCATCACTTTTGATCCGGAAACGTTTGAGGAAAGTATGGCTTTAGTGGAATCCGTTGTCTACACAGAGGTTGAACATTTCCCCATTTACGGCGACTGCGACCACGTATCCGATGATCCAGAGGCTGCTCACAACTGTAGTTTTACGAACCTCATGCAAGCTATTTTGAGCAATATGCAGTACCCCAGATCAGCAAAAGACCTCGGCATAGAGGGTGTTTCTTTCCTAAAACTGCTTATTCCGGCTCAGGGCAACCAAATATATGCCAGCCCTCATAAAAGCAGCATAGATGGTGTCGAAGATGTGGCAGCACTATCAGAAGAGGAAGTGCAGGCCTACGAAGCGATCGATGCAGCGGCTATGGCTGCCTGGCAGAGCATTCCCAAGGCAGATTGGCAGCCAGCTCGTATTGGCGATGAGCCAGTCACTATGGAGCTTATCCTGCCCATCAGGTTTAGCCTACAATAGTCAATTGATCAGGCGGCTCAAAACCTAGTTTTGGCTTTGAGCCGCCTCTGTTTATTAGGCATCTCTGAGTAGAAAGTACCTATTTACTAGAATCTGAATCCGATACTGGCCTGAATCGATCTGTTAAAATCTTCGTCGTCCTCATTGAACAAACGGCGTCCATTGGTCTCTAGCTCAGAAATCCGGAGGTCATTTTCTGATTTGGTCACATCGGTCAGTCCATGATTGTAGCGTATACCTAGATAAAGGCCACTATTGACAAAAACAGCAGCGCCAAAGACAAGTCCAAAATCCAGCCTTTGGTATCGATTATCACTTCTGTCACTGTTATAGTTTCCGCCAATTACCGAGGGAAGCGGTAGGCCTGGCAGTGGATCGGGATTAAAGCTGACGATACTTTCTGCGCCTGGACCATCGCTATTGAAATTGGCATCGTAGTTCAGTGCAAGCTCGTCAATGATAAAATTATTGAAGCCTGTGTATCTCACGCTTCCGCTACCCCTGCTTGAAATCTGCAGACCCATATTGAAGCCACCCTCAACTTCTATTGGGCCGATTCTGTAATAGGCCGTGATGGGAATATCAATATAGGAATTGGTGATCGATAACTCTTGAGTTACAGTAGCCTGGCGAAAGAACTCTTCATCAGAGTCAGGATAGAAAAATACATAGCCAGGCCCCTCGTAGGCGATCTCTCCACCCTTTTGGCTGTACATCAGCTCGCCCTTTATACCAACCAAATCGGTGAAGGCATAGGCAAAAGTTGCACCTACATGAAAGCCAGTGCTCGTCTTGAAGTCTTCAAATGACATTTCATCATTTCCTTCCTGGGGGCCACTAAATTGATTGAAATTCAAACCGGCCTTGAATCCTCCGGAAAATCCTTGGGCATTGACGGCGAAAGCCAGCAATAAAGTAGCTATTGAACAAAGAATAATGCGCATCTTCATTTGATTGATTTGGTAAACTATAGAAGGAAAAACGAGTGTATAAGGTTGGTTGCCCAGGCGCAAAGGTAGTGAAACCTAAAAGCTAGAGGCTTCAAGAATTGTAGCAGTAGCCAGATTTACACATTGGTCTGCTGCTGATACCACGAATCGATTGTTTTTATCTGATTTGGACTTCCGCAGGATCGGCTACCCTTCTGGTTGGCGTTTAATGGACTTGTGCTGCTTAGTGGTTCCTTTTATCTTCTCCCCAATTGAGCTTTTCTCTCAAGGTGTCCATAATTGCGATGTCAGGAAGTTTGACCAATTTAAGGAAACTATCGTGTCTTCTTACAGCTATTTGATGCGAGGCGCTTATGGTTTCAAACCGGCTATCGAGGGTACACAGGAAGCTTTCGGCTCTTCCTTCTATTTCAAAGCTGACGACCGAGTCGTCACTGATGACTATGGGCCTGACGTTCAGATTGTGCGGAGCTACTGGTGTAATGACAAAGTTGCCACTACCGGGAAAAACAATCGGCCCACCACAGCTCAGGCTATATCCGGTTGATCCTGTAGGCGTCGCGACGATTATTCCATCCGCCCAGTAGGAGTTGAGATAAGCACCGTTGATGTAAGTATGTACCGTAATCATCGAGCTGGTATCTCGCTTGAGAAGAGTCATGTCATTTAGGGCAAAGGGTATCTCGCCAAACAGAGGTACGTTAGATTCCAGGTGCAGCATCCGGCGCTGTTCCAGTTCGTACCTGCCTTTGGCCATCATACTGATAGTAGCTGCTATGTGCTCCTTTTCTACTCTGGCTAAAAAGCCAAGACGACCCAAATTGATACCCAGGATTGGTACGCCACTATCTCTCACCAAGGTAACGGCCTCTAGTATAGTCCCATCCCCACCGAGCGTGATGACAAAATCAAACTTTTTTAACTCGAAGTCCAGATGATGTTCGAAGGGAGCCACTTCCTGTGTGAAGGTTATGTCTGTGCGCAGCTGCTCCAGATACGGACCATAGACATAAGTCGAGAAGCCTTCCGCCTGAAGCGAATCAAAGAGCTGCTGTACCCAGGGTTGATCAGTCTTTTTGAAGCGTTTACCGAAGACGACGACTTGCATGCCAGAGGACTAAAAGTTGGTATCGAACTCCAATAAAAAGGTCCCCTCGCCCAAATGGTTGTAATGATATCGAAAACTGGCAGCCATATTGTAGTATACCACCATGTCTAGCCCTGCGGCAATACCCGTCAACCAGCCATTGGCCAATGCATTGCTCTCGGCCCTGAAAGGCATATTGACCCAGCCTTGGTCAAGCTGTACAGAGGCCATCATACGAATAGGTATTCGGCGAAAAGCTTCTATGAATACGAGGTTTGGGAGTCTGATTTCTGTATCAAAAAGCTCTCTGCGTAAACCTGCTCGCAAAATGAGCATATCCAAACCATCGATTACATAAAATTGATAGCCAACCATTGTATTGTTTCCAAAACCGAGGGCCTGGTTGTCGAGAAAAGGCTGGCGACTTCTGATTAAGCTGTATTTAAGCGCTATACCCGTACTGAAGCTGTATTTATTGCCTATGGGCATATATCGCCTATAGTCTCCTCTAAAGGTCAGGCCGCTCCTTTCTCCTAGGATACCCAGTCCAGCTTTGTTTAGTCTAAACCTTACATACTCTCCGGCCCAAGGATACGCTCTGATATCGCGGCGATCATGTTCGAATTGATATTCCAGGGACAAAAAATCCTGTCTATTTAGCCCCGCACCAAAAAAATTGGGGTTGAGCTCCTGCGCGATGGTATCTGCAATTTCTTCGTGTCGCCAACCCACACTGAAGTTGTGTCGTGTATACAGCTTTTTCCTGTAGCTTAAAGTTGTTCTAAGGTCTGAACGGCGATAAACAAACCTGTCTCGATCTTCGTAGAAAAGTTGGGTGTTGTTCTGAGTCGCGTAGTTCTGTTCGCGCCTGCGTGCAAAAGCCCAGTTGACCTCTAGTCCAAAATTTTGCTTGCGTCCCAAATACGGGAGTCGGTACCCTATTGCATATTCCCTTGTATACCCATATTGAAAATTGAGTTTCAATCGATCTCGGCGCCCAGAAAAATTGTAGTGTGTAAACTTTAAGCCAAAGTTCACGCGATCCAGCGACCGATTTTGCTCAGACCACCAGACATTGAAATTGCGGTCGGCCAATTCGAAAACGGGCACGGGGTAGATATACCAGGCTTCTTCTATTAGCAGTTCGAAAGTGACTCTATTGCCTGGAGATTCCCATTTGGCTACTTTGATTTCTGCTCTGGTAAAAAGACCCGTGTTCATTAGGTTGTCCTGGGCCTCCTGTATCAAACCGTCCATCTCTGCTAGTGGCAAGCAATCTCCACGACCAAAGGGCATCTCTCGGAAGATGACTCCTGGCTTTGTCTTTTTGTGTCCGATGATCTCGACGAGCTCTACGTACACAGAATCTGCCATAGACTGGGCACCCGCTTTACCTACAAATAAAGTACCCCCAAATAGAAGAGTAAGACCTAAAAGCAAAAAGGGATAACGGATAGCGTACATGCGTGGCTAATATACACAAGAAGTGATATGCCTGTATGTTGGACATACGACAGCAACAGTAGATGGTAAGGTTAAGAACCTGAAACGACTTTTTCTGTAAAACGGAGATGGAATACTGCTCCATCATCATTGAAACTTTCACTATTAGCTCTTAGCTGGCGAGTCATACTGTCAATCAAAATTTTACCCATGCTACCATCCTGGCCGTTCAGACTCCCCTCTGGGTATCCATGTCCATTATCACGATATTGCATAGTATAATTCGTCTGGGATTCTTCGGGATGATGATCAGGCTGAATAGAGATTTTTAGCTTCAGGGGCTCGCCTTGCGGCCGTCCATATTTGAGCGAGTTGCCGATTAGCTCTGCACAGATGAGACCAATAGGCATAACTGTTTCCAGGTTTAGCCGCGTATCGACAATGTCGAGATGGAGATCGAAGCGGCCGCCATCTCCAGGCAGACTGGCGAAGTGTTGGGCCAAGCGTTCCATGTATGTCGGCAAATGCAAATCGGCAAATTCTTCTGTCTGATAGAGCTGCTCGTGAATAAGTGCAATACTACGCACTCGGTTGGCCATTTGCTCTAGTTGTAGCTGGGTGGCAGTAGTATCGGCTCGCCTACCTTGAAGTGTAAGTAAGCTCATGACCAGTTGAAGATTATTTTTTACCCGATGATGAATTTCGTAGATAAGGGTGCGTTGCCGATCAACGGCTATACTTAGATCGCTGTTCTGTTGACCGATAATGGCATTTTGTCGGCTAATCTCTTGGCGCTTTTTACGATTATTATAGAGCAAATAGCTCAAAAAAACTAGACTAAGGCCTCCGATTATAAGTACCCACCGCAAAATGCGATAACGCTGTTGTTCAAAGGCTAGTTTCTGCTGTTCTTTCTCTATTGCGAAAGCAATTTCTTTTTCAGATATAACTGTTTGGTTCGCCCGATCTCCCGTCAGCTGTTCTGCTTCGCGGGCTAGTCCCTGGTAATGGTAAGCTGAGTCAAACTTATTCTCTTGAGTAAAAAGAACTGCTCTGCGATCGTATAATCGGTAAATGTAATCGTAGTAGGAAATGGAATCTACATTGGCTTGGCGGAGGTAGTAAAATGAGCTGTCCAGTTCTCTGTGGGCTGCTTGAAACTGGCCTAGCGAAAGATATTTTGTCGACATGCTGCCCTTTTGCCAGGAGGCGCCAAGCGCATTGTCCTTTTTCAGATACATCTGCGTAGCGTTCTGTAGATGTCTGATCGCCGTTTCTACATCTGGGCTTGTAATACCCGCTACAAGGTTGCCATCCAGCTCAGATCGATACCTATTGTACTTGCGCCCCAGTTGTATGGCTTGTAGCGCATACTGGTAAGCTGTATCGCGGCTGGCAAATATGCGTTGATAGGAAGCATATCGCACATGAAACCTCGAGTTTGCTGGTCCGAGTTCATGAGATTTAATATTGTTGCGAGCTGCGCGCAAGTACCTGAGACAATCTCCACCTCGACCTATACTTTCGTGTGCCCGAGCCACAGAAAGCTGAGTTTCTGCCATAAGGCCCCAGTGCCTATTCGCTTCTGTACGCCGAATTAAATCGTAATAAAGTTCCAGGGCTTCACCCCACCTATTGTGAAACTCCAGTGCTTCGCCGCGTTCGTAAGAAATGCTGTCATAATAAGGACAGGATTGAGAATCATTGTCTTCTAGCAATTGCAATAAAGAGTCTGCTATGGCCAGTGAGACATCCTTTTTGTGGGCGTCTACGGCATCGACGAGTTGCTGGTAAGCAGCAGGTAAATTTTGGAATCCGCAAGACTGAGCACATATTGATGATGAGCTTGCTAAGCAAACTACGATCAGTAGGAAAAAGAGCTTTTTCCAAGCTGATGATGCGGGATGACTATGCTTAGCTTGAAACATCTATTTAATAAAAGTAGGTAATGTTTCACGTATTGTGTTCGGTGACGAACAAAACGTTGCATTGCGTTTCAAGCTTTCGATAGGTGATTAAAGCCTCCGTATTTATACCTATTTGTATAGGAAGAAATACTCGTTAGGACGGGTTTTTTCTAAAGGATGAAGTTTAGACACCTAATTTTGAAATAACCACAACATGAAGTTGTGCACTAAAAACCTATACATATGAAAAGTGTAATTAAGCTACTTGGTTTCACTCTGCTACTCTGCCTCTTCGGTTGTCAGAATAATGCAAATGGGCCAGGAGACGACGCTCTGGATTCAGACTCACCCAAAACGGTTATTCTCTCTATTGACGGAGGTGGAATAAAAGGGATTATTCCTGCCTATGGTATCACAGTATTAGAGGAACAATTGGGGATGCAGTCGTATGAAATATTCGATATCATTGGGGGTACCTCAACGGGAGGAATTCTCTCTATTGCTTTGACAGCTCCCCAAAGCGGCAAAACTAAACCACGGACGGCTCAGGAAGTGCTCGATATCTACCTGACTGATTGCGATAGTATTTTTGTGCCTACCGACTATGATGATGTAGGAGGGCCAAAGTTTTATGCAAATGAGAATGCACAGAA
>JBCBVN010000132.1:0-10915 GCA_039817625.1 Bacteroidota bacterium | reverse complement strand
CGCAGGACCCGGCGGGCCATTCCAGGAAGACAATCAGTTTACCGGACTGCCTGCTGGCACCTACCCAATATGGGTCACCAATGAGAATGGTTCTTGTGGTGTCAGTGGAGGTAATGCCATTATTGAAGCACCAAGTGCACCTTCAGTCCTGGAAGTTAGCTCTACCAATGTCGATAACTGCGAGACAGAGAACGGAACCATTACCATCACCGCTCAAGGCGGTAGTGGCCCCTTGCAATACTCCATTGCCGGACCTGGTGGGCCTTTCCAGGAAGACAATCAGTTTACTGGGCTACCCGCCGGAACCTACCCAATATGGGTTACCAATGAAAATGGCTCTTGTGGCGTCAGTGGTGGCGACATTATCATAATTTCACCTCAGCAACCAGTATTACAAGCTATAAATAGTAGTTCTGAAGTGGGCTGTGGTCTACAGGATGGGTTCATTGAGATGCTCATTTTCAATGAAACAAATGATCTTCTTTATAGTATATCGGGGCCTAGTGGGCCATGGCAATCCGAAAACTTATTTGAAAATCTGGGTGCCAACCAGTATAGCCTATGGGTGAGAACGGAATCTGGAGATTGTCTGGAGAACTTTGGAGAGTTGATTATAGCTGATGGTCCAGAACCTGTCATTTCGGACATTGGCGTTAGCGCGGCTGAGAGTTGCGAGATGGCAAATGGAAGTATCAGTATAACTCCCACTAACGACTTAGAAGAATACGAATACAGTCTGAATGCCGTTGATTGGCAAGCCGAAAGGGTATTCAATGATCTCCCGGTTGGTACTTATAGCCCCATGATGAGAACAGGAGTCGGTGGATGTGAAGATATCTACCCTACAGACGTGGTAGTCACAGCTCCTGATGCACCAACTATTTTAAGTCCAACGGTTGAAGCACCATCCAGCTGCGAGATAAATAATGGAAGCATCCTAATCAATGCTGAAGGTGAAGACTTGGAATACTCGATCGATGGTGGTTCCAACTGGAGTAGTAGTCCACTGTTCAGCTCTCTTGAATCAGGCGTGTATCAACTCTCGGTACAAAATAGCGAACAAAACTGTGTGGTAAGCTATGCGCTAGATATTACCCTGTCAAGTCCGGATGAGCCACAAATTATCAGTATCACAACTACGCCAGCTACTTCGTGCGCGTTTGAGAATGCGAGTCTGGAAATCCAAGCTGTTGGAGCCGAAGCACTTGAGTATAGCATTGACCAAGGAGAAAATTGGCAATTGAGCCCTGTTTTCGATGGATTAGCACCTGGAAACTATCAAATCATCGTTCGAAATGCAGATGGTAGTTGCCAGGTAGAAGCCAACGCTATACTTGTTGATGGTCCCGACCTGCCTTTGGTACAGATAAATAATACGATCCCAAACACAGATTGTGTAAGTCCCAATGGTGTCATTGAACTCAGTGGCTATGGTGGGGAAGGTCCTTACGAATTTCAGCTGAATGACTCCGAATGGCAGGCCGATTCCATATTTAATGGTCTAGCTCCAGGCACCTATCAGGTTTCCGTGCGCAATGCAGATGGCAGTTGCGAGAATCTAGTCGAAATGGTTGATCTGGAAGGAGAAGACCAGCTCATATTACTAGAACCCATCGTAATTGCTCCAAGCTTTTGCAATCCAGATCAGGGATTCCTCAGAATTTTGGTTGAGTATACGAATCTGGAGATGCTGGAATACAGCATAGACGGCGGGGAAACCTGGTCTATGACGGGGGTATATCCCAGCCTGCCGGCAGGAACCTATGAAATACAAGTCCGCACAACTGACGGCAACTGTTTCATTGCCTCAGAAGAAGTGATTGATTTTTCTGTCGAAGAATTAGAACCTCTCGAGCTACTGAACGCAGAAACGGAACTACCTTCCAGTTGCTCTAGCACAGATGCCGAACTAGTCATCTTGGCGTCTGGAGGTTCGGGTAATTACGAGTTCAGTATCGATGGCGGGCAGACCTGGCAGACCAGTAGTGTTTTCACAGACTTGATGGCGGGTAATTATGAACTACTGATCCGCGATCTAGACCACTCATGTTTGGTGAGTACCAGCAATAGCCTGAGCATCTACCCCGCTGGCACCCCGACCATCGATTTGATAGAGGTGGTGCAGATTAGCGATTGCGATGCTGATAATGGTTCTATTATCGTATCGGTCGAGTCACCCCCAAATAGCTTATTGTACAGCATTGATGGTGGTCAAACCTGGACTGAAGGCAATACGTTCACCAACCTGCCACCAGGCGAGTATAATGTGTCTATTCTCGTTGCAGGCACCGGCTGTCAAATCGATGCGTCTGAGACCGTCAGTTTAGACAATCCAACTTTTGTAGAACTGTCGGAAATCATAGCCGAAGATGCTACGAACTGCACTGAACCAGACGGTGTAATCAGGTTTACGCTGGTCGATCCGGAGGTTTCCTTTGAAGTGTCTATCGATCAGGTCAACTGGTTCAGCACCAACGAACTGAATGGATTGCCGGCTGGCGTCTACGAGCTAAGTTTCCGCACCCTCGCGGGAGGATGTGCATTCACCTGGTCTGAATCTGTGGAAATAGGAGGTCCGGCCCTGCCCATCGTGTTCGGCTATGAAATCTCGGATGCTGACAACTGTGAAGAGGCCAATGGCGCATCTATCATTTTGACAGATCCCGAAAACAACTATGCATTTTCACTGGACGGTGGCACAACAACCAATAATGACGGGACCTTCAATAGTCTCCTTCCCGGAATTTACGACCTCTGGATTATCGACTCCGCTACCGGCTGTAGTACAACTATAGAAGATGCTTTCGAGGTGGATGGATTCGGCCCGTTCGCTATTTCAGAATGGACTTCCGCAGGTCAGTCTTGTTCCGGGGAAGCGGATGCTTTCGTTGCTGTTCAGGTTGAGGGTGGCCAATCACCTTATAACTATGAGTGGACCAATGGAGCACAAACTGACTCCATAGGCGGTTTGGTTGGTGGCGAATACACCGTATTTGTCACAGATGCAGGTGGATGTGAAGATAGCCTGACGGTCGAGTTGGCTGAAGCACCCACACTGGCCGATTGGGGCATCGAGCTACAAGACACCGTAATTTGCTTAGGAAGTAGCTTGACGCTGACTGCTGATCTACCTGAACTTGCTGATTTTTACTGGCTAGATGCAGACGGCACCACCTATAGTGACACGACCATTATCGTAGAACAATCTGGAAATATCAGCTTCTATGCGCTCACCCTGGATGGTTGTGAACTAACCGACAATTTTGAGCTAAACGTGCAAGACGGTGAATACAGATCCGACTTTTTGCTACCTACTCAAGGAGTCATTAACGAGCCCATAGTAGCCGTAGACATCAGCTGGCCGGTACCTGCTGCCATCAGTTGGGTCTACGACCAGACGCAAATCGAAACCATAGCGTCGCTAGAGACTCAGGAAATTATGTCATTTCCAAATCCGGGTATTTACACCATAGGGCTGGAAGCAAGCTTTGATGGTTGTACGGCTTATCTGGAAAAGGAAATAGAAATTTTTGAAAGTCGAGATAGTCTGGATTTAATCATCCCTGACCCAACAATCAGAATGATCGAGTCATTTGACTTGTACCCAAATCCTAATGATGGGAATTTCAGTGTTCGGATTTTACTCAATGAAGAACGTGCCGTAGAGTTTTGGATATTTAATGATCAGGGCGAGAACATCAGCTTTGTACAAGATGCAGGAAACGATTACTATGAAATCTCTTACGAGGACAGTAATTTACCTCCTGCTGTATACACAGCCATTCTACGAGTTGGTGAAGAGTGGGAATACTTCAACTTTATTGTCAACAGATGATGCAAGAAATCAAGCACCGACTTATGGATCATCTATCAGCCAGATCAATGTTCAGGAGTGTTCTGCTCATGTGCCTAGTGTGGGGTAGCAGCTTTGTTTATAGCCAGAACTTCCCCATCACCAGTTTGGTACAAGTCACTGATTTTTCGCCGCGGCTAGAAGCCTATGACGATGTTGGAAGAACGATCATTACCCTGATCAATGTAGATGAGCGGCCCGAATACGAGGCGCTGCTGCGCATCAATCTTTCCGGACCTGGCTTTAGTATCAGGACCAGAGAAGAATTCATGCCTTTTCCACTGATCTTGCGGCGCAACCAGCCACTTGTATTGACTGGTGCCCAACTTAGGGACTATTTTGATCCGGCCAATCTTGTTTTCGAGGGCATTAGTTTTGAAGAAGTGCTGAGCAATGGTGGGCTTTTACCGGAAGGGCCAGTCTCTCTTTGTGTAGAAGTTTTCGATTTTCAGCGATTCTTTGACCCTGCGGTATCCAATAATGCATGTGCCACGGGTTTCATGCTCTTGCACAGACCTCCTATTCTCATTGAGCCTATTGGAGAAGTTTCGGCTACTTATCCTCAGCAGCTGAGGTTTTTATGGCAGCCACAACATGCCGGCGTGGCAGTCAGGTACACACTGGAAGTGTATGAAGATATCCTGCCGGGTATGGGAGATAACCTGATCATCGAAAGCACCCAGCCCATACTATTCACACAGGGTTTGCCTCCGTTTTATCAACTTACCCCTGCAGACCCACCCCTTAATGTAGGTAGTCGCTATTTGGTGCGTGTGCGAGCCGAAGATGTCATGGGCAGGGCGACCTTCCTGAATAATGGCTGGAGTGACATCTATAGCTTTATCTATGGTGGTCGCGGTGGTGACGATGAAGAACAGTGCCTACCAATAGCTACTTTTGCCGGTCAGCCTACCGGCCCTTCAACCGTAGATTTGAGTTGGACGATTGATGATCCTCAATATGTATTAAACTGGATTATCTCAACAGATTCAGGAGAGGAAGTAGAATTAGCAGGAGTTGAACGCTCCTACTTCTGGGAGAACCTGCCACCTGCGGAAGTCCAAAATTTCAATCTCTGTGCCATTTGTACGGAGGGAACAGTCTGCGAAACCATCAGTGTGGCCATGCCGGCAGACACCAGCGGACAAGATGATTGCGGGGCAGCGCCCCTGGTAAACTGGTACCCGCTAAGCGACGATCGGATAACGATAAACTGGGCAGATACCAGTCAGGCAGACGGATGGGTACTTCGATGGGGCCAACTGCCTTTATCTATCGAAGCCAATGAAGAGATTGCCCCAATAAGAGGTAATGAATCGGCACCCCGCGAGCGGAGGGAAAGAAGTCCTCGCGAGCAGGGAGGCCTTCTTCCTGCAAGTAGTAGAACCATCGGGCAACTGAGTACCACTTTTAGTTTTACAGATAGCGTATCACTATCGTCTGCTACCCAAGACTACGAGCTGGGGGAACTCAATATCAATAGGCAATACAGAGTGGAGCTTTGCAAGCTTTGTCCCGAAGGTGGGCGACGCTGCTCCTCTTTTGACTTCACTTTTGAAGGATTGGATGAAGACTGTATGACCGGACTGGATTTTACCAGAATGGACAGTACAGAAACCAGTCTGGATTTGAGTTGGAATATGACGGGCCAGGATTACTCTTTTGACTCTACCTTTCTGCTCATCTGGCAACTAGCTGATGGTAGCGCCCCGCCGGATAGTGCGCTACTCAACTATCCATCAGGCAATTATACCATAGCCGGATTATTGCCCTATCGCACTTACGAACTGCAGGTATGTACAGCCTGTACAGCAGGCCAGCCGGTATGCATACCGTTGGCCCCTTTTGGTGGTTGTCCGTCAGCTTTTGAGCCTTACCTGGTCGATTTGGACGGTCAGAACGCACTAATTGCCTGGGATATTCCGGCCGGAGACAGTCTCAGGCTCACTGAAGCAAGGATGAAACCTCGGGTGTCCATTCGGTGGGATAGTCTAGCAGTAGGAGCGGCTAGCTACTTTGATCCAGCCGATTATGGTTTAGATCTTCAGCAAACCGCCGAAGCAAGCCGTTTGATGCGCAGCTTTACTTATCTGGCTCAGATAAAAACTCAATGTGTAGACTCAGTCTGGTCGGACTGGTCAGAGCCCGTACGCTTCAATACTCAGTGTGCCGTAGACGATAGCCTTTGGCTGGTAGACATCACAAAGGAAAGTGCCATTATTGGCGGATTAGCAGCATCAAATGCGGTATACTATTCATTTGATTACCGACTCAAAGGGTCGCAGGAATGGAGTAACGCTGACCAACTCTCATCGCCACAGCTGGACTTATTAGCCCTTTTGGCAGACACGGAATATGAAGTTAGAATGCGCTACTGGTGCAGTCGAGGTGTTTGGTCTGACTACACACAAGTATTCACCTTCCGAACTCTGCCTCCTTGTGATCCACCAGGTAGACAATTTGTCGATTCGGTTATGGTTGATGCTGCCCACTTGGGTTGGACACCCTTTGAACTGGCTGTACAAACCGATATTAGGTACAGACCAAATTTAGTCGGCTTTTACTACTACTATGGATTCCCACTACCCTGGCAAACAGAATCTGAAGCCGATAGCCTTAAGCTATTATCTGGCCTGGCCAGTGGAGCCAGATATGAGTATCAGCTTCGGTCTGATTGTGGTGTCAATTTCAGCGACTGGACCAACATACAAACCTTTGAGCTGGAATGTGCTCCACCTGACGGTATAGATATTGACGACATCACTTACGAATCAGCCAGGGTTACCCTGACTGGCCTTCCTCCCGCTGCACTGGGGAGTAATTTGGCCTATAAGGCCATAGGAGACAGTAGCTGGACAACACAAAACACCACCTATGGCATAGCCGTACTAAGCGGGTTGGACGACATGACCTATTATGAAGTCACCGGACAATCTTCGTGCTACACGGGAGAGCAGTCGGTGTATTCTGATACCATTCAGTTCCGGACTCCTGTAAAGTGTCTGGTGCCAGATATGTTGGTGGCTAGTCAAATACAGCCATTCTCCGCTCAGATAGATTGGGCCGTAACGGGAACGATAGATGAATGGGAAATTCTACTGAATGGCCCTATTGGGTCAACGCTAAATGCGGAGCAACTCCTGGAGAATGCCCCATTGTCGGTCTCCGAGATCAGTAACGGAAATGCACCTATTTCATTAGCCAATCCAAGTTCCGTCAACTCCCCTACCCCAGGTAATTTAAATCTTGGTGTAAGTGCAAGTCCAACCAATCTTTCATCAGCCAGGGCAATGCCTACACTAGGGTTTCCCGGGAGCCTTCAAGCGCCTCAATTTGTAGGCTGGCATAGATTCACGGTGACCAACCCCACTAAGTTTTTTGAACAGCTCAGGCAAGATACCGATTACGAGGTGGTGGTGAGAGCGCGCTGCCCTGAGTACGGGTGGACAGATTACAGCGATACGCTGGCATTCAAGACATTGAAGGACTGCCGCATACCTGTCAATTTAACGACCACAGAGATTTACAGAAGTAGTGTCAGGACCAATTGGCAACCGGTCAATAATCACGGGGAAGAGTATATGGCCCAGATAGAAAGCGTATACCCCATACCCATCTCTAATCCTACCGAAGTGCAAATGCAATTGGCGCCCAACACCAATCAGGGAACACCCCTCAACGGAGGTGGAGGGCGACAAAGCGTTAACGGCGGTTGGAGTGAAGTCCTAACTACAACCACTAGTATCTATACCGATTCCATTCTGACACCTACGCTCGACGCAACGTTTACAGGGCTGAGGAGCAATACACTCTACAGGTGGAGAGTCAAGACCCGCTGTGACAATTACGGTTGGACGGACTATAGCGACTGGATCACCGTAAGAACGGATCAATGTGGGCGTCCAACTGAGATTATAGAAGAACCCATTGATCGGTCGACTATGATGATCTCATGGACACCTACGTATGGGTACAACGATTACGAGTTTAAATACAAGCTTTTTGATACACCTGGAGCTGACTGGATCACCGTAATGACCAATGATTCTTTTGTGCTCTTGGATAATCTGCTGAGTAATCAGATTTACGATTATCAAATTGCAGAGCTCTGCCAGGGAGATGAAACCCGCATACCATCAGTACCGGATAGTTTCATGATGAGACGTCCGAGCTTAAATAATGGCTTGTATGTATGTGGCTTAGAGACTCAGGTAGACTTGTCTAATCAGGTACCGCTGAGCGATCTGGTAGTAGACGATACCATCATTGCTTTTGATTTCCCCATTGTTATTACTTCTGCCACTGGTGGAGGCGGCTACTTCTCGGGTACCGGTGATATTCGAATGCCCTATTTTAATAAGGCTAAATTCAGTTTCACCTTCGATAATATATTCATCAATGACGAATACCGAATGGTTGGTGGATATCTGGAGGCAACCGGTTTTGGAGTTGAAGTGCTACCGCCTTGGGCAGATTCGTTGTTGAGTAATATTTTGGATGTTTTGTCTCTGGCTGACAGCATTTTAGAGCAAGAGTTGTTAGAACAGCTCAACGAGTTGGCTATGCTCGGGGAAAATGCCAACTTACCTCCTGACCTTCAGCAAGGTATACAAGACGTCCTGGATTGCTACACCCAGGCTTCTACGGCCGATCTAGATAGTTGCCAAGCCTTGTCAGACAGTGTATTTGCTGTCTTAGACTCCTTCCTAAACGAGCGATTTGACGGTGACTTCCAGGTGGTATTCGGGCCATCAAGTGCCCAACAATTCGGGTTTGATGGGCAAGGTCAGAATGAGCCATCCGATTGGTATGGATCCCGGGAAATAGCCGGATCAAACTACGTGATTCCATATAAATCCGTTCGGGGAGGCCTTCCGGAAACCGTAGATGCCTATATCAATCCGCCGGGTGTCGCTGACTCTGTGCTATTCAGTCAAACCAGTGGGGTCACTCTGCCAGTTAGTCAAATCGGAGATTCTGTCAGGGTTAGTTTTGTAGGCCAGGCGGGTAGTCCGTACTATCTGGCTGCAGAACAGATAACCGGAGATACGACACCCAGCTATATTGCGGGCCTATTGGAAGTGGTGCCCTACTCCAATTTGCCCCTAAATATTGTCTTGGTACCATTGAGTGGGTCTGCAGCTAACGGGCTCAACGAAACAACGATTGCACAAGGCTTGAGACGCATTTACGGCCAGGCGGTCGTCAGTCCGAATGTGTCCATCATCACACCATTTACTGTAGCGGGATACGATGGTGTGTTAGATGATGTGGGAAGTGGGATTTTGACCAACTATTCTCCAGAAATGCGCGACATCATCGACGCATTTGAAGGTCAGCCTGGTGGTATCAATAATGATACCTACTATATTTTCCTAACCGACAGCTATGAGCCCACGAGTAGACAAGGCTTTATGCCCAGGGGTCGGCAATTTGGGTTTCTATTTATGGGAAATATAGGAGGCGGTTCTACTTTTGTTCGAACGCTCGCTCACGAGTTGGGCCATGGGGCCTACGTGCTCAAGCATACATTTGAGGAATACCCCAATAATTTGCCCCAGGGCCAAACCGACAATCTCATGGACTACGGTACTGGGCAGCGGTTGTACAAATGGCAGTGGGACTTGATACACGACCCCGTCTCTGCACCTTTATTGCCTAGTGACTCAACTGGGCAGAGCAATACATTTACTGATCTTTCCGATTTTGATAAATTCAGGCACACGAGTGAAGGAGTAGAAGGTACATTATCTTTCATTTCACCAGCCAATAAGATCATTACCATCCCGGGAGATGTACGGCAAGTCACCTTTAATACCGGGGATGAAATTGGGGTGAGAAGCGATTGCTTTTCTGGCTTTGACATCTTTCCTTTTGGAAGCCTAAGATCATTCACCACAGCTGATGGCAAACTATACAATACCCGGATAATGTGCAATGACCAGGGTATCTTTTCCAGGTATGCGCATAAGAGCAGTGACGGCACCATTACTTCATATGTAGATAATTTAACAAAAGAGCTGGAAGTTGGCGACAGAGATGCGGTAGTTGTATTTCCAGTCCCCAATCAAGGAAATCTTCAGTGGGTAGGAAGAGGAGTACCGATGTTTGTGCCACAGAGTGAAGTACAGTCCAACTATCTGGCGAGAGGGCCAAGAGAACCCTACTATACACATATCTGGAACCAGGGAGGAGGTGACACAGTCCTAGCGACATTTAGAAATAACGATCCGTTCTCTGCTACTGCAGAAGCATTTTTACAATCTGTGCTTGACTTTGAAGCAGCATCTTCTACACTGCTGACTTTCGCTTACGTCCACGCTCATCAGATGACCCAGTACCCTCAGTTCACAGCTAATTGTAGCTGGGAAGATATCACGAATATCAACTTTGAGGAATTCAAGAGTAAAATCAGGAATCAATACGATAGACTGAGACCTAATTGGTCCAGTGATCCCAATTTTGATCCCGTGTCACAGTTTACTTTTTACGAGTATGATTTATGGAAAAATTCGACAGACGGGTCAATCTACAAGCAATTTGAATCGTATTCTCAGGATGTACTAGATCCTAACTGGATTCTGGGACTTCCGGAAACGAATCAAGGTGCTGTAGATTTATTCGAAGGATTAGAGCAATTATCGGATTTAGAACCTTGTGTATTCAACAACTTATCTAATCCGGTAAGGGTACATATGATCAAAGTCATTTCTCAAAAAGATGAGATCGACGAAGATTATGTAACTACCATCTTTAGCGGAGATCACGACTCAGAAGAGCACATTCTCAACTACCTACTTAGTTCGACTCCGGCAGATAGTGCTTACTATGTGATTAACGCATTTGAAAATGACCAAGACCTATTATGGAGATGCTATGAAAAGCTCAACAATCCCTATTGGTTTTTATGGATGCAAGGTGATATAGATAGCCAGGGACCTGACGATTTTATCGGCAATTTATACACCCTGTATACCAATGATAATACCAGAGACAAATTCAGGGTCCAGGAAACGGATATCATACAATCCATGAAAATTCATCGGATAATTGCATCACCTG
>JBCBVN010000131.1:0-11004 GCA_039817625.1 Bacteroidota bacterium | reverse complement strand
TCAATCCCGACTTTTAGTAATATCAAAGCTGGCCACAAACGGCAAGTGGTCTGAAACTTCATCTCGATACTTAGCCTGCCCCATACCCATTGTCCAATGCATAGGAAAAAGACGAAGACTACCCCTAATGTATTCTGTGCTATACCTTTTACTGATAGCGAAGCCATCCAATAAATTCTCACGACCAGAAGGTAGTATGTGAGAGTACCTTTCCTGTAGGTCCCAGGATGACACAAAATCCAATATGTCATCTCCACCAAGAAAGTGGAAATTACTGATATCCTGACCAGGTATCATATTAAAGTCTCCCATCAACAGCACATCTGGATTTCTATTGCTGGTCCCCCTAATGGCTTTTATATAGTCGCCGATAACTTTACACTGCCGATCTCGAATTCTTTGCTCTTTTAATCCTCTACCGGATTTTAAGTGTACGCCAATCAACTTAAAACTAAAGTTCCCAATCACTACATCACACAAAAACGCTTTTCGGTACCCAGAATTCCCTAAATCTGAGCCGTCTAGTAGTTCTGAGTTAGTTACTGAAACACCTTGCCTAAAAATCACACCAATATGCATAGCACTGTGATTAGTAGAATCGTCTGGAGAGCTTTGCTCAAGGAAAGCATAGTCATACTTGACACTATCTTTTGAAATGTGGTCTACAAGACCTCGAATATGATTTTCATCCTTGATCTCCACCAGGGTAATTAATTCAGCATCCATTAATTGCAAGCCCCTGGCTTGCAAGGCTATTCTATCTTGAGATAGCGGATTAAATGTAGCTAGGTTCCAGGCAGCAATAGATGCTGTACTTTTCATAAAATTGGCAGTAGGCATTGTTACTTATTTTATAGGGTTATCTAATGAAAACAAATCGGCAATTCTATCAAGAGCAGCATAATGAATAAATACAATACACGGCTTCGCCCTCAGACCGTCGCAGCCATTTCCAGCCGCTACAATCCCAAATGCCTCGACCATTGCCTGCTACTTCCCTACTCTTTACCACTTAAATAGCCTTGCACGCCGCATATTCAGATACGTGCTGAAACATGCACTTAAGATATGCGATTTGCAAACTAGTTCCAAGCCACTACCTATTTTTAGGTATACCAAATTGTTCTATAGATGAAATCCGTGTACTTACTAAAATGATATAGTTTTTTGTACACGGAGTCAACGGATTAAACAGATGTAAACAGACTTCAAGGCAAAACACCCTTCCGCGAAAATCCGCGTTCGTCCGCGTCCCATTGATCCACACCCTAGTGGGCTTCAGCCCACAAAGCACCAAATCCGCGAAAACCCCCAATAAAATCCGCGCCATCCGCGTACCCATTCAAATAATGCAGTTCTTAGTACGCGGAGTTAACGGATTCTACGGATTCACACAGATCCATCAACAAGCGGATAGAGGGTTTCTCAATACATCCATCAAGTCTCATGCAACTACACCTTCCGTTCAAATCCGTGGCTGCTATCCAGCTGTCTTAGACAGTGGGTAGTAGCTCCGTTAAAAGATCAGTTCAATCAGTGAAATCCGTGTACAAAATAAATGAGGTAGGTCTTAGTACGCGGAGTTAACGGATTTTACGAATTACACAGATCTCAAACCGAAGCAACTATCCGTTCAAATCCGTGGCTGCTACCCAGCTGTTGCAGACAGTGGGTAGTAGCTCCGTTAGAAAATCAGTTCAATCAGTGAATTCCGTGTACATACTAAAATGAAATAGTTCTTAGTACGCGGAGTTAACGGATTAAACAGATCTCAAGGCAAAGCACCCATCCACGAAAATCCAAAAAAATCCGCGCCATCCGCGTACCCATTACTCCTAAGTGGAGCCCGCACCCACACCTACTCATCAAACGCATTATCCATCCGGCGCAAGAAAGCATTCGCTGTGCTCAACTCCACCGGCAGGATCTCATACGTTTCCCCATCATCCATTTTCAGAACGAGGTCTCTCGGCTTCATATCATAAATCTCCTGCATGAACGACGTATTGTTCGAGCAGACATTCAGGATACCATCATTGTAGCCAAAGAAGTAATACAATTCCGAAGGCGACTTAACGTAGATGTACATACGATCATCACCAGCAGCGGGCATCTTGAATTCAACCTTGATCTCCAACATCTTATTGATGGTCTCCCCATTGATGCTGACCAGACCTGTCTTATCCGCCTTGCTGACAAAAGACTGGTAATCCTCCACCCACTCCATTTCGAGCTTGCTGAACAAAAAGCTGTGGCTATTGATGCGAGATGGTACATCCATCATACCGAGTGACATGCCGTTCATGGCCTCGGTACGCTCTGGACTATCCGGGAACATATTGAGCATACCATTGCGGTAGAAGTTGGCATCGGAGATCAGGTTCAAGGCTGGCGAAGCAAAACTAGCCGACTTGATATCGGTTGCCATCAGTTGGAGAAGCTTATCGGGTAAGACGATATCGACAGCCGTCATCGCCTCTATAGCCACCGTCGGATACGGTACTTCAATCGGACCTTCAATGGTTAGAGAAACATCATCAGACTCTTCCTCATCTTCGTCGGGCAAGATCATGATGTCGCTACTCTCCTCCTCTTCGGGCTCCATAGTATCGGTATCTTCCTCCAGTTCTTCGAGCTCGGGCTCGTCGGGTGGAACATCCATTTCTATGGTACCGTAAGCCTTAGCCGAAACATACTTCAGGCGGCCACCGAGACCCAACATGCCCGAGCCGTATACCCGACCTGCGGCATCGTCTAAAACCATCATATTCCCGACCGGATCATCATTCACCACTCGGCTGCTATCGCCAAATAAAAAGCGATCGCGCTCCTCGTCATAGCGCACCACGCCCGCCGTCGGCAGGATGGGATGATCCTTTCTGAAATCCAGGGTCTGGATCATAGACGGATAGATAACTTGTCTGTCCTTGCTCAGGAAGAAACCCGCATGTAGCGGATATCCGTCTCTATCCTGTGGCGTTTCCACCTCCAGCACCAGGTCCTGCTTGTCGCCCTCACAGCCGACCTTAAACCACTGCGGACGGTAGATATAATCGCCTTCCAGCCGGGCGATGCCATCGAAGAACAGGTTTCTATTGGTCGCATCTAAGTTGATGGTACCGCGGAATCGCGTCTGATTATCGATGTAGAAATTAGACTCATCGGTCACGGTGCCTTCTGCCCGGGTGGAGGTCGCTTTGTCTTCGTAAGAGCCGCGACCAATGGGCTGACCCACGATTTCCTGCAGCTCCAGCTCCTGCTCGTGCGGGCCTACATTATACTCGTAGAATCCACTCGCCCGGTATACTCGTCGACCCAAAATATTGACCGTAGCCCGGTTGATGACGTGGTAGCGTCCCAGCGTATCGGCTATGATCTGACAGTCGGTCAGTTCTTGCACCTTAGCGCCGGGCTCTACTTGTAGCTCTCCGTCCGAAAGGATGATGGTGGCATCCGCCGACCGGACTGAGTCTACCCCAAAGAGCTCCAGCAAGCTGGTATTGAGGTCGTAGAAGGCTTCATCGGCCAGGAAGGTCAGGCTGTCCTGGTCGGGGTGAATACTCGTAAATCGGCCTTCCTCACCTTCGTCAGAGTTAAAGGCGATTCGGTTACCGGCCATATCCCAGTCGAAGCGCTTGATACTGGTCTGATACTGGTTGTATGGCAGCGTGGTCACCAGTTCTTCACCGTTGTTCTGGAAAGTCGCTGTCTGTGTTTCAAAGTCGACCTTGGCCTGTACATCGGTCGTTTTCAGGGCCACTCGCTCTTCTTCGTCTATCGACTTAATTCTTACATCAGCGGTATCGGCCTCGGCGCTGAAATGGGCAAACTCTACGGCATCACTTTCCAGCGAAGCGGCATCCCAACTCAGGGTTCCGGTTCCCTTGAGTCCGTCGGGGGTGAGCACGAGCAGACCATCGAAGTTGTGCTGACCGGCCCTGAACATTTCAAAGGGCGTATTTTCTACCGACTGGACCATCATACTGTCCTGGTAAGGCCGCCACAAGATATTTACCTCCTGGCCTCGCACCTGAGGCATATCCCTGGGTGTGATCTCTTCTTCCACGTTAAACTCCCGGGCACTGGCCGTCGTGCGATCCAGCTCGAATCGAATGTCTTCACTATCTACCTGAGCGCCGATATAGCTCAGGGTGCCGCGACCGCTGAGGCCTTCATTACTCAACGAAATTTCACCGGCATAGTCGCCACGCCCTTCGTAAGCAGGCAAGCCATCTTCATCGGTTTCGGTCACGAAGCCCAGCGACTGATCTTCTTGTAGTTTGGCCGTCTCTTCGATATCGGGGAATATCCCGCCCGACACCAGTCGACCGGCGAATTCGACATCGCTCTGGCTCAGGTCATCCAGACTAGAGAAGGTAAAGGGCTCCATGGCAAAGTAGAAGCTATCCCGATTGTATACCGCAGCGGTATCGCCCAGGTCGTAGTAGACGAAGCTCTCGCCCACACTCTGGATGGATGGGAAGATGGAAATATCCTCCCGGCCCGACTTATTCTGAGGCGCATCCAATAGCAAGGTACCCGACAGGCCTTCGATGCGCGAACCGATCGACAACATATTCGGATTGTTGGGATCGCTGCCTTGCTCGGGCAAGAATACATCCATGTACTCCACCGAGTCGAGTATAATTTGATAGGGCTGATACTTAAAGTGAAAGTCGGTGCCGTCAAACAGCGCCTGTCCGGCATACACCTTGCCATCGAAGTCGGCATCGCGATCGCCCAGTATGGTCATCTCGCTATTGTCGGGTAGTATGGCCATGCGCTTTTCGCGGTTGAACTCGATGGGCCTGACCCCACTCACGAAAATCTCGCCAGTCCGCAAATTCATGATGGCGTTGATGTCGTCTGTCACCGAGCGGAAGGTCACCCGGTCGTAGTCACCCTCATTGCGGTCGGCCCGCACATAGTGCTCTACCTTGGGTTTCAGCCTGATCCGCTGCTGGTCGACGTTGTAGGTGATAAAGCCACCCGCCGCCAGCTCGAAGAGCAGCGACTGTATGTTGGCGGTCGTAAATCTGGGGTTAATGGCCTTGGCGACCCGCTCGGTCGAGATGAAGTCATTACCCGTTTCTTGCTGTCTTAGGGCGAGCATCAAAACCAGCGGATTGACTTCGGCTATATTCTGCAATCGGTAGTAGTCGCCGGCGCTGAAGTACTCCTCACTCTCGATCAGTACATCGCCCTTTTCGGCAAAGGAAACGGTGGGCTTACCCACCACTACACTATCCTGATTGAGGTAGATATCCAGATAGTCGGCATGGATATTGACCCGATTCAGGCTGTGGTAAAACGGGTTTCGGTCGGCGCCCGAGTTGGTACGGATCAGCTGAATCAGTCGCTGCTCTATATCCACCTTCATACTCACCGATGGATGATAGAGGCTGTCCTCGCCAAAGTAGATGGTGGTCTCTACCCCATCGCCAATGATGCGCTCTTCCTGCTTGACACTAAATCGGTCAGCTTTGCCATTAACGACCTCATTGCCAGCACTATCTTCGATGGTCATTTCCACTTCAGCCTGCCGGCCTTCGGCGCCGATGGCGTATACCGTACTGCCTCGGAGCTCAAAATTTCCTCGCAGGTCGATGCCTTCGCCTACGTTTCTGATCTCCACATAACCGGCCGAGCTGGTAAATTGCGGGAAGTCCGTTCCGGCTCGTATTCCGCCGATCTGCACCTTGTTGGTATATGATCCTTCCAGCGGCTCATCGCCAAAGTAGGCCGGATAGTACATCAGGGCCGAGCTGGCCGTATAGATGTTTCGGTTCGTCTCAAAGGTATAGGCATTCAGAGTGGCCCGCACTTCGGGGTCCAGCCCCAGGTCTTCCCAGTTCACCTCTCCGCCTTCGCCGGTGCCGTTGCCTTCAATCACATCGATCACCACACTGGTTTCGGCAATCACCATAGAGTCTGATCCCGAGATGGCAATCATCCGGTCGGCATCGTCTATGCGCAGTTTAGGGCCATTGTCGTACAGCCAGCTGGGGTTACCACCCAGCACCTTCCAGTAGGTTCCCCGGGTGTCTTTACTCAGTCGCCGGTCTTCGTAGTAGGCCTTGGCCACATTCACTGTCTTATCGAGCTGAGTCACCCGAAACCGGCCTTCCGCCATCAGCATTGCTAGGGCATCGTGGTATTGATTGAAGAAAACAGCTGAGTCTTGAGACACGCGCTTCACCAGTTCCAGCGAGCCCAGGTAGTGAATAAAACCACTGGCCTTGGGAATTCTTCGCTCCACCATCTTATTGGTGGTCTCCATGATGCGCAGCTGCTCGTCTTCCGTAAACTCGCCACTCAGAAACAAGCCATAGAACAGCTCAAACGCCTCGTTCACGCGGTCGTTTCTCGAGGCCAGCATCCAGTCTTCCAGGGCTTCGAGATAAGCATCCGTGCCCTCATCCGTCGGGAAGGGATCAGTAGATTGCGCCTGAACAGCACTGGAAAACAAAAAAAGAAGGAAAAAAAGATGAATAAATATCCGCATTCGGGCCAATTATTTGGAGGAGCACATACAATCGGATCTACCTGAGCTCAAACACCCAGGCCATCCAGTCTTCTCGCTGCTGTTCGACAACGGACCTAAATCCGGTGGCATCGGCGGCTTCCAACACGAGAGCGGCATCCGATTTCAGAATGCCACTCACAAACAGTTTTCCACCCGGGAGGAGACGATTTTTTAACGGCTCCAGACTTTCCAATATTACCCCGCGATTGATGTTGGCGAGTATGTAATCGTACATTAACAGAGTTTCGCTTTCTTCCAGACGCTTAGTTACCGCTGCTGGTGCCGTTTTCTTCTTTTGGACTTCCGCTAGATGGACACCTTCCGCCATATCGTCTGCCACATCATCCTGACCCAGGATTTCTTTTGCTTTTAGACCATCCAGATCAAAGGCTTCCAGATCGCCACAAAATACCCGATCCAGCTCTACCCCATTGGTTTCAGCATTCTCCAGGGTATTCTCGTAGCTGGCCGTCTCGATATCGATGGCGGCTACATAGGCTGCCCCCAGTTTTTTGGCTACAATCGATAAGATGCCGGTACCACAGCCGTAATCGAAGACCGACTTTCCTGCCCAGGACTCTTCTTTCATCAAATCGCACACCATATGGGTAGTCGCGTGATGGCCCGTCCCGAAAGCCATTTTAGGATCGATGATGATCTCCATCTCGAGCCCATCCATCGGCTCGTGAAAACCGGCTCGTATGCCCAGCCAGTCGCCGATCTGTATGGGCGAAAAGTTGGCTTCCCACTCGGCATTCCAGTTCTTATCGGGCAGTGGCGCTACGGTGTAGGTGAAATCGTGCGTTTGCTGGATACTTTTCAGCCAGCTAGTCGCTTCCTCTACCCGATCTTCTGGCAGGTAGGCATCCAATATTCCCTCTGTCTGCTCGAAACCCTCAAATCCTGCGAGTGACAACAGGGCCACCAGCTCATCATCGTCCACGATGGCCGGATCAAACCGCAGCTCGTATACCAGATAACTCATACTTAGTTGACGGCTTCAAAGGTGGCCTTCCCCTCAAACTCCCGGAAATCGACGGGCAGTACGGTACTTACTCCGGTTTCGGGCATGGCCACACCATACACCGTATCGACGGCTTCCATGGTCAGCTTGTTGTGGGTCACGATGATGAATTGAGACTCGTAGCTGAACTTCTTGATGATGCGGTTGAACTTGGCAATATTGGCATCATCAAGTGGGGCGTCAACCTCGTCGAAGATGCAGAAAGGTGCCGGCTTGAGCAGGTAAAGCGCAAACAGCAGAGCCGTGGCGGTGAGGGTCTTCTCTCCACCAGACAACTGACTGATCGACTGTGGTCGCTTGCCCTTGGGCTTGGCCACGATTTCGATGCCCGATTCGAGTGGATTCTCGGGATCGAGCAAAATCAGGTCGCAGTTGTCGTCTTCGGTGAACAGCGAGCGGAAAACGTCGATGAAGTTGATGCGCACCTGATCGAAAGCTTCCAGAAACTGCATGGTGGCCGTTTCCTCGATCTCCTTGATGGTCTCGATGAGGGAGTGCTTGGCTTCGATGATGTCATCCCGCTGTCCGCTGATGGTATCGAAGCGCTCCTTCATCTCGTCGTAAGCCTCTACGGCCATCGGATTGATCTCGCCGTAGTTGGCAATGCGCCCTCTGAGGCGATCCACCTTGAGCTGCATTTCTGCTTGTGGCATCTTGGGCGGCTCATCGGGATCGGGCAAAGTCAGATCGGCTACCTCTACATTGAATTCTACCCGCAAGCGCTCGGTGAGTGAGCCCAGCTCAAATTTCAGGTCATTCCCTTTGTCTTTGAGCTGATTGACGAGTATCTGATTGTCTTGCCGCTGGCGATTCACCTTGCGCAGCTGATCTTCCAGATCATTTCCGGCCTTGCGGGCAGCGAAGTAAGCTTGCTCGACCTCGTTCAAGCCTTGCTCGTAGGTGCGGCGCTCCAGGTACTTGCGTTCCAGCTCTTGTCCCAGTTCCAGCTGCTTGCGCTGTATCTCTGTCGTCTCTTCGCCTATCTGCTCGGCCCGCAGCTTGTTTTGTTCACTTTGGGTTTGCAGTTCCTTGCGTCGGTTCTCCCTGAAGTCGAGTTCCTTTTGCAGGCTTTCAACCAGGTTTTGCTGACGGATGTATCCGATGTTCTGGGTGTTGTACTCGTTGGAAGCCGCACTCAGTTCTTCACTCAGTTTGCGGTAATTGCCATCGGTGCCGGCCAGCTTTTCCCGCAGCGCTTCCACTTCCTTCGTCTTCTGCTGGAGGGTTTGCTCGCCTTGCTTATTCGACTCCGCGAGTTTGATCGATTGCTGCTCCAGTTCCTGGTTTTTGGCCTGGGTATCGTTCATCCAGGCATCGACATTGTCGACTTGTGCCCGCAAGGCTGCCCGCGATTGCTGCAGGGCGTTGAGCTCTCGTTGCTTGGCTTGTATGTCCGTCGCAATTCTGCGCTGGCGCAGCTGCTGGTTGGTGTTGCGCTGGTGGTAGAGCTTTTCGTCCAGCGCTTCCGCCTCGGCTTCCGCTTTTTCGATGACTTTCTCCAGCAGCTCCAGGTTCTTTTTTCTACCGATCTTCTTCCCTTCGAAGAGACCGACCGAGCCGCCGCTCACACTCTGCGGCCTACGGATAAATCGACCTGACCGAGCCAGGATGGTGTAGCCGTCGGTCGAACCATCAGGCAGCTCATCGCTGTCGGTCACCAGCACGCCGTGCAACAAGTGGTCGATGAGCGAGCGATAAGCCGGATCGACCTGCACGACTTCTGCAGCAGATCGCGCACCGGCGGGTAATAGAGCTGCCGGCGGCGGAGCTTTTCCGATGGCATCGAGCAAGAAGAAGTTGGCCTTACCCTTCTGACCTTTACTCAGCAGTTGAATGGCCTCTCGTGCTGCGCCGAGATCTGGCACCACGTAGTAATTTAGGTAAGACTCCAGGTAGTTCTCGATGGCCACACGGTAGGCTTCGTCTACTAATAGCAGGTCGGACAGTAACTGTGCTTTTTCGCTCCACTGCTTGGATTGGCTCAGGAATCGGATGGACTCGGGGAATCCTTCCAGGTTCTCGACCATACTCTTGGTCAGCTTGTACTCGTTGCGTTTGGCGTCGAGCTTGCGGTTGACCTTGTTGAACTCCGTTTTGAGGGCATCCAGCTTGTCTTCGCCGGCTTCCAGGGTCTTGCGACGATTTTCTTCTTCCGTTTCCAGGGCTTCGAGCTCGCGCAGCTTGACGGCTTCTTCCTTTTCGATCTTGGTCAGCCGGGCAGTGAGCGCCTCTTGCTCGCCACTGCGATCTTCCATATCGGCCAGATTGCGTTCGCGCTGATGACGGAAGTTGTCGATCTGGTTGGCGTTGATGGCCCGCTGTTTCTCCAGTTCGAAGATCTCCCGTTCCAGAGTCTGCTGTTGTTGCATACCGGCATCGAGCTGAGATTTGATGCCCGTGTATCCGGTCCTGATCTCATTGAGCGCTTGCTCGGCAGCTTGTAGTCCCTGGCCGAGTTCTTGCTCTGTAGCTGTTTCGCCTTCGATGCGGCCTTTGAGTTCGAGTATTTGCTCGTCGAGCAGTTTGATCTGGTTGGCGGCTTGCTGGATTTGATCCTCCAGGGATCTGCGGGTTTCGGCCAAAAAGTTGAGGCGCTGAGCCAGCATTTGCTTATCGTTCTCCTGGGCGCGCAGCTTGTTGACCATTTCGTTGAGCTCGCGCTGGCGCTCGCTGAGTAACTTCTCCTGGTCTACGTTTTGCTTGCGTTCTTGCTCCAGCTGGGCTTCCAGTTGCTTGATCTTGATATCAGTAGCCCGATATTGGTCTTCGGCTTGGGCAATCTGGGTATCGAGGGTGGCTTTCGACCTGCGTAAGTCCGAAACCTTCAAACCGGCCAATTGCAAACTGAGGTCGCGATACTGCGCCTTGATTTCGCGATAGCGACGGGCCCGCTTGGCTTGCTTTTCCAGGCTCACCAAATTGGTGTTGATCTCGTGCAGCAGGTCTTCTATGCGGTCCAGATCGCCTTCGGTCAGCTTGAGCTTGTTCATGGTCTCGCGCTTGCGCACCTTGTACTTGCTCACGCCGGCTGCCTGCTCGAACATGCGGCGACGGCTGTTGTCCTTGTCGGCCAGGATATCGTCGACCATTCCGAGGGCGATGATGGCGTAGCTGTTGGAGCCGATGCCCGTGTCGAGGAAGAGCGAGCGCACGTCTTTGAGTCGGCACTTGACGCCATTGAGCTGGTACTCGCTCTCGCCACTGCGGTACAACATGCGCGTGATGGTGACCATGTTGTACTCGGTGGGCAGTAGGTTTTTCGTGTTCTCGAAGGTCAGCGACACCTGGGCTACATTGCCCGCCTTGCGCTTCTTGGTGCCATTGAAAATGACCGACGACATCTTGTCGAGGCGCAGCTCCTTTCCCTTTTGCTCGCCAAGCACCCAGCGGATGGCGTCGACTATGTTCGATTTTCCAGAACCGTTGGGGCCTACAATACCAATGACATCCTCCT
>JBCBVN010000130.1:0-11027 GCA_039817625.1 Bacteroidota bacterium | reverse complement strand
GTCGTGCGAGGATGTCGAGATTCGGGGAAAGTTTCCATCCCGCTACTCCTGCCACCAGCAGTCGTGCGAGGATGTCGAGATTCGGGGAATCTCTCCACCTGCGAAAGTCTGAACAAAACAAGCTCCAATCGAGCCAGATACACCTTACTTTTCAGTCAGCCCCTTCACTTAGCTCTTCTGATGAGGGGCGTTATGAAGAATTGCAGCGCTATTTGGGCTATGAACGCGGCCTGGGATTGTATATCAGCTTGCCCTACGATGTGACCATGAATACGAACATCAGTGGATCGCGCTATGTGGAGGTCGGCTTTTTGTTTATGCTCTTTTTCCCGTTGTTGCTCTTTTTGGGCAGACCCAGTTTCAAGCGATTATTGACGGTAGGTCTACCCGCATTTGTACTGGCGATGGTCTGGTTGGGTTTGAGTACCATTTCAGTCTACGCGCCCGATGGTAACTGGGATGCCGGCCTGGCTTCAGAAAGATTGCAGGCCCTATTTGCTGCACAACCTAATGGTGAGGGCTCTTTGCTGAGCAGCCTCTATCAGATTTTCTGGTCGATTGTTAGTGGACTAGCAAGCACATTAGCTCCGCTCTATCAGACAGGTATGGAGCTTGGTACATTGGGTTCTATGCTCATTTTATTGGTTCTGTCGGCTTTGGTATATGCCCTTTTGCGTCCCAGATTGGCGCAGATGGATGGCGGAATTAAAGCTTTGGGTGGCTTTACCTTCATATACCTATTGCTGTGGTGGATGTTGGGTAATGGTATCGTATGGTATGCTATGCCAGTATTTGTGATACTGCCCATACTGGTTGTACACTTCCTGGAAAAACCAGAGTCTTTAGAAGGAGAGGGATTAACCAAGAGCAGTCGCTGGCTGATGAGTGGCCTTATTGGTTTGACGGTAGTGCTCAACATGGCTTACTACTTTACGTCGAGCTTCCCAACGGATATCGAAAATAAAGAAGGGCTATTTCGCTGGCCATTTATCGAATACATAAGTAATCCGTCGGCTTCTGAGTCAGACATTTACGAGTTCTTCAATCCGGTTTTAGACGATGTAGTCAGAACCCTCAATACCGACGATGAGGCCCTGGTTTATCGCGTCAATACCTTCTACGGCTTCTTAATCGAGAATAACGACCAGCGGGTATTCAGCGATCCAACGCTCGACAAATTCAACTATCTGACCAGCCGCATGACCGACCAGTCTGAGTTCTTTGACCTCCTTCAGGAGGAAGGATTCCGATATATATTGCTGGACCTCAGAATGCACATGACCGACCAGACTCCCGAGAAGACACTTACGGCCAAGTACATCCGCCTGGCAGACCTGTTGCTGCGGTCGGAGAAGGTGCGCTTGTTGCATACCGACAACTACGTAGCCAATCCGAATGGACGACAAATTCGCACCCCCAACGGGCAATTGGTGAATGCCAGCCAGGGGCTACGTGGCCAAACGGTCTCCCTGGGCACTATGGCGCTTTTCCAGCTAGTCGGACAAAATGGCCGATGAATCTGCCCGACGATCTGCACGTCCTGCTACCGGCCTACAATGAGGGGCCGGTTATAGCAGATGTGATCCACACCTTGCGAGAGGCGGGAATCGTTCATATTGTCGTCGTCAATGACGGCAGTGATGACGAAACGGGCCAGGTAGCCAGACAAGCTGGTGCTATAGTTGTCGATCATTTGGTCAATCGCGGAGCAGGGGCGGCTGTCCAGACCGGGATAGAGCTGGCCAGACAAGAGAACTGGTCCTATCTGGCTCTCATGGACGCCGATGGTCAGCATGTAGCAGAAGATCTGGCTAAGTTGATGGCCAATCTAAAAGAACAAGAAGCTGATCTGGTGATCGGGAGTCGATTTCTGGCCAGCCAAAAAGGCATGCCGAGAGATCGAAAGTTCTACAATGGCATCGCCAATTTTCTGACGAATCTACTGACCAAAAAGAATTACTCCGATAGCCAATCTGGCCTGCGATTGCTCAACCGAAAAGCCATTGAACACCTGGATTTGCAAGTTGACGGGTTTGGTTTTTGCAGCGAAATGGTTGTTCTCGCAGAGCGGGCCGGCTTAAAAATATCAGAAACACCTACCTCGGTCATCTACACCAAGTACTCGACCAGCAAAGGGCAGGATTTTCACGTAGGCGTGAGGACAGCCTTCAATTTCCTGTGGAATACTTTGTTTAAGTAGGGGAGAGATAAGCTAAAAAAATGTATAGTAAGAGCCAGACTGAGCGGGAGTGCATTTATTTTGGACAATGAAAATCGAGTTTTATGGAAATACGCTTATTCCAAATTCTGATCCCAGCTATTGGATTGCTGTTCGTCGTCACACAAATAGCTCGTCAGGCCAAAGGGAAGGTGACCTTAAGGGAGACCATACTCGTGGCTGTATTCTGGATTGCGGTAAGCGCCGTCGCCATTTTCCCTGACCGTATTTCCAATTTCTTCGCTGAGCTGTTGGGCATTAAAGACAATGTCAATGCGGTCTTATTTTTAGGAATAGTGACGGTGTTGTACTTCCAGTTTTTACTGTATAATAGGTATAAAGGTCAGCAACGGCAACTGACCAAACTCACGCGTATGATTGCCCTTCGCGATGCAGAAACAGAGGAATCAAAGGCCAGCTAGTGCGCATACTCTTCGTCTTAGAACATTACTATCCATATGTTGGCGGCGCAGAAACCCTCTTCCGCACCCTGGCAGAATCACTAGCTAGTCAAGGTCACCAAGTAGAGGTACTGACCACTCGTGTCGGTGGAAACTTAGCTGCCAGAGAAGTCCATAAAGGTGTACAAATCAGACGGCTCAACTGCCGCAATCGTTTCTTTTTTACGCTCTACAGCATTCCCTGGGCCATCCGCTATGCCGGGCGTGCAGACCTGGTGCATACTACGCCCTATAGTGCAGCTTTCCCTGCTTGGTTGGGCGCAAAAACTCGAGGTCGAAAACTGGTCGTCACCTGGCATGAGCTGTGGGGAAAGTTGTGGCTGAAGCTCCCTTTCCTAAATAAGATATCTGCTCGCATCTTTTATGGGTACGAGCAATTCTTGCTGCGCCTAGGCTACGATCGCTTTGTAGCGGTCTCTGGGGCGACCCGCCAATCCCTGGTTGCAGGGGGCATCAATCCAAGCCGAATTACCCAAATCTATAACGGGCTCGATTACACCAAATTCAACTACTACAGCCACCAACCACCAGACCAATTTCGATACGTCTATTTTGGTCGCTTGGGTGTATCCAAAGGGCTAGATTTATTGCTGCCGGCAGCCGCCAGATTCGCTAAGGACTATCCAAATTCAAAACTGGTACTCATCGTTCCGAGGCGGCCCGTTCGCATGTTTGAAAGAATACAAACAAAGCTCTCCAGGCTCAATCTGGGTCAGTCGGTTGAGCTACATCACGACCTATCCGACCAGGAGCTCTACCAACAGATCAGCCGGTCATCTTGTGTAGTCATCCCATCTTACAGTGAGGGATTCTGCTTCGTAGCGGCCGAGTCAGTTGGACTGGGTGTGCCCATCATCAGCTCGGGCCAAACGGCTCTGGCTGAAACCGTCACTGGGCATTATTTAGAAATGGAATCCCAAACTTCCGATGCGCTGTATGACTGCCTGGTCAAAGCACAGAAAGGCGATTTTAATTGGCGTACACCCAGGCGCTTTGAGCTGGAGGATGCAGTAGGCAGTTATGTGAAGTTGTATGAGGAGGTTTTGGTGTAATTGTGTTTGGTATGTAGGTAGATTAGATTTGAGGGTTTGGCCAAAGGCCAAGCCCTGTGCTAGATAAAACTCGACGCGGATGACACGGATCTAACAGATTGCCGCAGATATATTCAGACGTCACATCAGTTGGTTACTTGAGCTTTGCTCAACCAGCAAACCGATCTGCGTAGATCTGTTTTATCCCTTTGATCTGCGTCGAATTTCGTCTGGTGCTTTCAGCCGCAGGCTAAAAGCGACCTCACTCACATCCGCGACCCATTCACCAGGCCGCAGGCCGCAAAGTCCACCTAATCCTAATTTCCGGATCTGTTCCTACGGGCAGCGCGGATGGTTTCTCTCTGAGCGTCTGTTAAAATATTATTGTAGACCCGCTCGCGCAATTCGCGATTTCGATTCTGGATATCCATCAGGGTGGGCTCCTCTGGTAAAGTAAGATCTGCGTAAACTCCTTCAATTTGTGTCCTTTGCTCATCTGTCAGATCAATTACGGCCTCCAGTCGAGCAAAAGCTTGGTCCGCGTTGATTTCAGGTTGCGGTTGATTGGGCTTTTTCTTACTTAAGACTTGATCGTTTTCCTCTGTATCTTCCTCTTGGTTGTCGTCTGCAGCAGGGTTACCCTCTTCGGTTGTACTTGACTGTTCTGTAGCAGAACGGTTATTGTCAGTGGCCGCTTCACTCGAACCACAACTGCTGAATCCGAGCATTAAGGACAGCAGGGCAATCGCTAGAAATGAAGATTTCAAAGTAGGTAGGGACATATTTCGATTATTTGTGGCAAAGGTAAGGTTCGTCCTAGTTTTATTAAGGGCATTATTTGCACCACCCCTACCGTATCTTTGCCCTCCCATGCCGTCATCTCCCGACATGATATCCATTGATGAGGCCAGGCGACAAGACCACCGATCGAGCCTACGTCACTACCACTTTCTGATCAAGCAGCTGGTGCGGGTCAATCTGTATACTGAGTTTAAGCGCTCACTCATTGGGCTGAGCTGGCTGTTCATCCTTCCGCTTCTGGCCGTCGCCATCTGGATTTTACTCAATGGCGCGGGTGTAGTAGAGCCCGGCGATACCGGCGTGCCGTATCCGGCTTATGTGCTTCTGAGTACCTCCATCTGGGGTTTCTTTGCCGATCTCTACAAGACGAGCAGCCAGATATTCGTGCAGAATGGCAAAATGCTGCTCATGACCCCCTTTCCGGCCGATGTATTCATCGTAGAGCGGGTCGTGGTCCACCTCATTCGCTTCAGCATACCCTTTGCTTTAAATATCGGTGTGCTTCTGTTCTTCGGGGTGTCTTTCGGTTGGCCGGCCTTGCTATTTCCGATCAGCTTGCTGCCGCTATTGCTGCTCGGCCTGGCCATTGGACTGCTGGTGGGCTTGCTGCGCATCGTAGCGCTGGACATCAGCAAAATTGCCGACGAAGGCATCCGCCTGCTCATGTTCCTTACGCCCATCGTCTACGCCCCGCGCATACAGCTGGGCTGGCTGTCCGACATCGTGGCGATCAACCCCTTGACCTATTTGGTCGGATTCAGTCGCGATTTGTTGACACAGGGGACTTTTTACGAGCCCGGCCGTTACTTTTTGTGTTTTGGACTTACGCTGGTCGTCTTTTTGCTCGTATTGCGCATCTACCGACGTGGACAATCGCGTATTCTCGAAAGGTTAATCAACGCTTAATCCGATGGCCGATCCACTACTCAGCGTGCGGGGCCTGGGCAAGAAGTTCAGCCAAGACATCAAGTACAATATGTACTATGGGTTGCTCGATCTATTCGGCCGCGAGCCGGGTAACGACCTGCGGAAGTACGAATTCTGGGCCCTACAGCAGATCGATTTTGACCTCTTCGCCGGCGATATTTTGGGTGTTGTTGGCATGAATGGCTCGGGAAAGACCACGCTTATGCGCTTGCTGGCGGGCATCTACACCACCGACTATGGTAAGATCGAGGTGCAGTCGGGCATGCGAACTACTGCCATCTTTGCGCTGCGCAGCGGTATGCAGATGCTCTTCTCCGGGCGGGAAAACATCTACATCAAAGGGGCTATGTATGGGATGAGCAAGGAGGAAATCGATGCCAAGATGGATTTTATCGAAGACTTTTCTGAGCTCGGTAAAAAGCTGGATCGGCCATTCGGCAATTATTCCTCTGGCATGAAGGCGCGCCTGGCCTATAGTGTGGCCCTGGCTACAGACCCCAATATTTTTATCATCGATGAAGCATTGGCCGTGGGCGATTCGGCCTTCAAAGCCAAGTGTTTCGATAACCTGCGCGAGTTCGCTACCCGGCCTGGCAAGGGCGTTATCTTTGTCTCCAACCATACCCGCAAAGTAATGAAGGTCGCCAATCGCTGTATGGTAATCGATGAAGGTCAAAAGGTCTACGATTCTCCCGACGTCAAGGCTGCTCTGGAGTACTACATTCTCAATTGCTTTAAGGTGATGGGCGAAGAGCGCCAACAGCTGAAGCTGGAGAAGATCCGCAACTACGAGTGGGAATGATCATCAACCACCAGCATCGATTCTGCTTTTTTGCGATTCCGCGCACCGGCTCCAAGGCGGTTTCTAAAGTCCTGATTGAGGAATTTGGTAGTCAGGAAATACTCCGCATGCACGCTGGCTACGACGAGTTTATGGCCGTAGCCAAACGCAAGGAGAAGAAGTACTTCAGCTTCGCGGCCGTGCGCAATCCGCTAGATTCGGTGGTCAGTGCTTATTTCAAGAAGAAGAGCGATCACAATGGTCGCTTCTCCCGTGGTAGTTTCAAAGAAGGGCGTCCGATAGGGGAAAAAGCCATGGCGGAATATCGATTCATCATAGAGCGCGATGCTGATTTCGCCACTTATTTCCTCCATTTTTACCACGAACCCTACCGTATGCCTAGACATGAACGAACCGCCGAGATGGTCGATCAACTAATGCGTTTTGAAAATCTGGAGCACGACTTTCAAGCGATATTATCCAGACTAGGACTGCCGCAGGTCGGTCTCCCCATCTACAATCCGACATCAGATCGTTCTGCCGATTACCTATCGTACTATACCCCAGAAACATGGGCCAGAGCTAAAGAGGTTTTCTCCCCAATCATGGAGAAGTGGGGGTATGCCTTTCCCGAGGAGTGGGAGTAAGGAATTAGTTATCGCTCATTCAGGTTTCAGAAATTGCTTTCCTTATCATCTATTCCAAATCATATACTTTGAAGCCATACCTGACTTTTGAAACGGATCGACTTTTGCTTAGGCCAACGGAGGAGGGAGATGCCGACTTTATTTTGGCATTATTGAATACTGATAAGTGGCTGAAGTATATCGGAGACAGACAGGTGTATAACTCTGAGGATGCCATACAATACATCAGGCAGCGAATGACCCCTCAGCTCGAGCGCCTGGGCTACTCCAATTATACCCTGCTCCGAAAAGCAGATGGCGCTAAAATGGGGGTCTGTGGATTATACGACCGGGATGGACTAACGGGAGTAGACCTCGGTTTCGCTATCCTGCCGGATTATGAAGGGCAAGGCTATTCCTACGAAGCCAGCTATAGAATGTTACAAGCTGGATTAGAAGATTTTGGACTTAAACAGATCAACGCCATCACCACAACAGACAATATCGCCTCTCAAAAATTATTGGAGAAACTCGGGTTTCAATATGTGAGGATGATTAGCGTAAAGGGAGATGAAGAGGAGTTGCGCTTGTACGAATTCAAGAGCTTGTTGATGGGTAAATAATTGTTGTCAGTTTTGCATTTCAAAAATGCAATTTTGACAATATTTTGCACTTCTGAAGTGCAAAATACTATTCGCTTAACAATGCCTTGACCTGCCGATTCACTACTTCTGTAAACATTTGAGCACCATCATAATTGAGGTGTGTCACATTGTAGAAGAATCTAGGTTCTTCTTCTTGCCAGGATTCGAAGTTCCAATAGTGGACATACTCGTCGTCTACATACTGGTCTATAAACTCTTGTTGTACACGGCGGTGCTCGTCGAGCAAGTACTCGTTGTAGAGGTAATATTTGGGCGGATTGAGCAGGACCAGATGAATGCCTCTTTCTCTGCACCAGCCAATGGCATCCAGTAGCAGGGCTTCGTTCTTGGGTCTCAGCTCTGGCAGTGTTCCCCGGTTGTGCTGTCTGATCTTTCGGCGGGTGGAGCGCAGCAACATGATGGAATCGCGGTTGTAATCGACAGAGGCGAAGGCATCTTTATCGTTCCCCAAATTGAGCGGAAAGCCGTATTCGTTGAATTCTTCCCCGCTGGGGTCGGGATTCAGAAAACGGTGTAGGGGCGCGCGCAGAATGATAAAGTCCCTGAGTTTTTGGCGGCCCTGTGGCAATCCGAAGTAGTAGAATAGCTTGCGCTGCTGTTGCCATTCGTCGGTATTCCAGGTGTCTAAGTAGCCGGCAGAGAACTCAAAGAGAACAAACTTAGGTTGGGTCACTTTTAGGGCTTGTTCCAGCAGACCTACACCTGTCTTAAGGTGACTAGCCGATAGGGCCAGGGTAGCTGTTTTATTGTCTAGGCCTGCGGGATCTATGGCTCGCTTCATGTGGGAAGTACCGAAGACCAATCCTTCGATTTCGTCTGCCTGCCCAAAAAGTACATCTCGCTGAATGGCCATAACTTCCTGATCCTCATGGCGTGCCTTTATTTCTAGCCAGACCAGAAATACGAGCATGGGGATGAGCATATAGGCGATCTTTTTCAAAAACTTAGCCATAGCATCAAAATTGGAAGTAAATGAATTCCGTAGGCTGACCTCCGTAGAGTAATACAGTAAATACGACCAGGAAGTATACGGCCCATCGTTGTACAGTACTCAGCTTCCGACCTGTGAAGTCTAAGCCATGATCCCGGGTACGTTGCCACCATTCGACCACAAATAGTGGGATGACGAAAATAATTTCAAAAGCAGGGATCTCCGGTATGGTGAAGAGGTCGGGATCTATGAAGTTTCGCCATACCCCAAAGGCCGTTGTGAGATCTTTACTGACAAATAGGATACCCACAATAGTGAAGACCCAAAACACCTTTGACATGGCAAAAAACTCTCGCCAGGTGGGAAGGATGCGGTTGTGACCAGGTGGGTGGCGGTAGCGCTTGCGCCCAAAAAAGATGAGCGGCAGGAACAAGAGTGCATGTATGATGCCCCAGATCACGAAGGTCCAATTGGCCCCGTGCCAAAGGCCCGTAATGAAGAAGATCACAAAAATGTTTCGGGCTATCTTATACCGGGTTCTGCCTTTGAGCCAGAGCAAAATGTAGTCGTTGAACCAGCTGATGAGTGTGATGTGCCATTTGCGCCAAAACTCTGACATATTTCGAGCGAAATAGGGATAATCGAAGTTTTTGGACAAGTTGAATCCCAGTACCCTTGCCGTACCAATGGCAATATCGCTGTAGCCCGAGAAGTCGCAATATAGCCGGACACCGCCGCAGAAGGAGGCAAAGAGTAGGGTAGCGCCGCTCACGTTTTCGTAGTTGCCGATGGCAGCATCCATGTAGATGCCGCAGTTGTCGGCCACGACCATCTTTTTGAAGAAACCCCAGGCGGCCTGGCGCATACCATCGGCAGCCTGATCGTAGTTGAAGGTTCGCTCGCGTTGAAACTGAGGCAACAGATCACCCGCCCGCTCGATGGGCCCGGCTACGAGTTGGGGGAAGAAACTGACGAAGGCGAAAAAGCTCAGGGCATCGTCTGTGGCTTCGATCTTGCCTCGATACACATCGATGGTGTAGCTTAGTGTTTGTAGGGTATAGAAGCTAATGCCTACGGGAAGAATGATGTCGAGAGTCGAAAAGCCATCCCAGGTGTAAAGAGGGGCAATGAGGGATTTGAAACTATCGAGGAAGAAGTTAAAATACTTGAAGAAGCCCAGGATGCCGAGATTGACGGCGAGACTGACGTACAGCAGGCGTTTCCGAAACTTAGGGCTTTTCGTACGGGCCATGGCTTTTCCCACCTCAAAGTCGCAGAGGCTGCTGATCATGATAAGGATGAGAAATCGCCAGTCCCACCAGCCATAAAAAATATAGCTACCAATGAGGAGTAGCCAGTTTTGTCCCTTTGCCCTTCGGTTGAAAACGAACCAGAAGAGCACGAAAAACACCGCAAAGAAGGCCGTGAATTCTAGGGAGATAAACGTCATACAGACCGATTGTGTAGTTGCTCAGTCAGTTCGAGCCAGTGGGTTTGCCAAAGGCGAAAAGCATCGAAGTAGCGGGGGTTGTCGGTCAGTCGGTCGAGGGCTTCGTGGTGCAACCAGGGTTTCTTGCGCGCTGTGAAATGGAGGACATAGGCATCTTCCTGGCGGATACCATCTTTTTCGAGTATGCCATCGGCTACTAGTCCAAGTCGATAGTTATACCGACCGGAAACCAGTGTGAATTGATCGCGGAAGTAGATGTTTTGTATCATCTGGTCTTGCAAGCGCATGGCTTGCTGGGAATAGCCTTCGGTGGTGACCATTCTACAAAGCGCCTGATAGTTTTTTTCATTGGCCCAGCTACCATCATAAAGTAGCAACCCAGAATTGAAACAGCCCCCCCAGGTTTCTTTTTTGGATTTCCAGACACTTGGTTTATAGGTATTGTAGCTGGCACCTTCTCGTAGTTTATCTCTGTAGTGAAAACCATCGCCCACGCATATCATAGGGTCTTCCATCAGGAATAGCTCGTGCAGGCTGTTGAGTATGAGCAGGTCGCTATCGAGGAATAAAAGGCGATCGTACCCCTTCAGGTTGAAGAGTTCCAGAGAATAAAAATGAGCTTGAAACACCCGCCCGCTGTTGTCGGCCTCCGTTACTTCTGCAGAGCGGTGTAACAGATCGCTCCCGAGCTGGTGCAGCTTTACATCCGGCAAGTACGCCAGATGTTTTTTCATAGTTGGGCTAGGGTCGTCTACAATGACGATGGTATCGCCCTGAAACCAGGGGTTGTACTTACGAAAACTGTATAATGTGACCAAAGTGCCAGGTACAAAATTGGGCGTACAGATGGTAACTACAGCCTGACGGCGAGTAGCTTCACTTAATCGTTGTGCATCGGTATCGGAAAGTGCGGGTACGGCGGGTGCAGACATATCGATTAAGCTTGATTAGTCACTTCCTCACGTGAGTAGAATGACCAGCAGGCGTGATCTTTATTGACGAGCTTTTCGGTCAGGCGCTTCATGAGATCAGAGTCGTAGACTTTGCTTTTGTTGCGACTAGCCAGAGAATCGGACAGCTGGGTAGATGCTTGCTGGTCTATGATTTCCAGCGCTTTTCCATCTGATGACACTACA
>JBCBVN010000129.1:0-11142 GCA_039817625.1 Bacteroidota bacterium | reverse complement strand
CTTGGAGGCCAGTCACCAAAGTATCTTCTCAGACAAGAAACATGCTGATGTTATTTGTCGGGAAATATTGGAGCTGCTAAAAGCATATAAACTCAAAAGGCAATAGAATTAGCGGTTTGTCATCTAATCTTTGCCTTTAAAGCTAAGTAATCATCATACACATATAGGTTTACGGCAGGAAAAACGATAGCTAGACCATGGCTGTGATATGTCCTATCTACCGATCACAAATCTCTTACTACTTGTACCGCTCTGAGCACTTACTCGTAAAATGTAAAGCCCCGCTGGATAATTAGATGTATTTACCTGCAAATCCGTGCTTGAGCCTGGGTTTTCGATATCCTGTGCATATACAAGCCGCCCATTACTATCATATACAGCAAGTCCGAGTTTTGGTCCACTATTATTGCGAATAGCGACATTTAGCCATACCGTTGTCGGATTGGGGGAAAGTGCCACACTCAATTTTGCTGCATTGTAAAGCGGATCACTTGTACTGCTTGGAGGAATCCCGCTACAATTACAGAACCCGTCTTCAATATCATTTACTGTAGTCGAGTCCCCGTCATCACAGGCCGTGCCCTCGACTGGACAAGGTAAGCCCTCACATCCGCAGAATCCGTCTCCCACATCATCATAGGTAGCCGGATCGCCATCGTCGCAGGCCGTACCTTCCGCCGGACAGGGTATGCCCTCACAGCCGCAGAATCCATCCGCTACATCATCATAAGTCGCCGGATCACCATCGTCACAGGCCGTGCCTTCGGCTGGGCAGGGTAAGCCCTCGCAACCACAGAATCCATCCGCTACATCATCATAGGTAGCCGGATCGCCATCGTCGCAGGCCGAGCCTTCAGCCGGACAGGGTAAACCCTCGCAACCGCAGAATCCATCTGCCACATCATCATAAGTGGCTGGATCACCATCGTCACAGGCCGTGCCTTCCGCCGGGCAGGGTAAGCCTTCACATCCGCAGAATCCATCCGCTACATCATCATAAGTCGCTGGATCGCCATCATTGCAGGCCGTGCCTTCTGCCGGACAGGGCTCTCCTACACAATCGCACGCACCGACAAAAACATCATTTTCAGTGGCTGGATCACCATCATCACAAGTTTCGCCCAGGACGCATCCCTGACAAAAATCGGGTAGCCCATTGCCATCGGCATCCTGGAAGTAGCCCATGGCCTTGGTGTATGCATCCTCCCCTATCTGTACACCCATAATTCGCCCGGGAACATCATCTGCAGGTGGGTGAATACCTCCCCAAATCCGCGATAAGGCTGACTCATTAGCTGCGTCGAAATAGGTGGCCCATTGTAGTTCTACATCAACGCTGGGACCATTCTCGAATACCAAAAACTCGTCTTGCTCTGCCAAGAAACTTCCCTGGCCACCGGGAAAGTAAGCTGTTCCCGTCAGGGCGGTCAGCAAGGTGGCTGCCGTACTGGAAAAAGTCGAGTGACCTGACACATAGCCCGCAAAGTTGGGAGTAACAAAAGAAGGCCTTTGGTAAGGCATCCAGTCTTCGGCCAATATCCAGGAGACACCAGCTGCATCGGTGTCTACATTATTGATGGCATCGTGACCCGCCCAGGCCCACAACTTGATTTTGCCCACATTAGTATTGCCTACTCCGGCCAGCGGGTCGCCGGCTTCCACGAGTTCAATTAAGCCTTCGATCAATGGCATACCTGCCGGATGGTAGCTGGGCAAAGCAGGATCTGATGATTGACCCAGGTCGGCCATAGCCCTGATGGCAGAAATGGGTCGTAAATAGTCATACCAACCCTTTATGCCCCAGGCTGTCACGGCTGCATCATGCATAGCGCCGCCCATCATGAAGTAGGATTTTACATACCACTCCATTTCGTCAACTTCTTCACCAATCCCACCAATTTTACGCTCAAACTCCGGATGGTCGGATACATATTCATTCAGAATGGTAAACCAGTGGCCCGGAGGCGTCTCGGAATCAGGGCCATCGGCCCAGAACTCGGCAATAACCCGAGCATAATCTCCTCGGGGAACCATATTGGGCGCATAGGGCTCACCCGACACGGGGTTGATCGGATGGCCAGTTGTCTCAGCACCACCATTTATCTGATCATAGAAATTGTAGTAACCAGCGATGGAAGTAGGAAACTCTGCCACATTTCCGATGCCCGCAGGCGATATATCCCACATCACACCATCGGCGGGATCCAGGTGGGCAGACCAGGTGGCTACCGTAGCAAAGCCCCACTGATAATCAGCGGATTGCCCCATGCCTGATGCCTCGATCAGCGGTGGTGTGCCCGGATCGTGACTCACCCTGTAATCTATCCCATCTCTTTGATAGAGGGTAGCCACGGAATCATCGAGTGCAAAAGCGGATACACTACCCCATTCCGGACTCAGGAATGCGGGAGTAGAGCCTGGAATGACATTGCCGCTCTGGTCGATAAATATCTCTAGGGTCAGGGGTTGCCAGCGATTCAGATCGGTAATGGTTGGATTGCCAGGGTTATCGACAATTAGGGGCTCATTAACGGGCTCGTAGGCAGTGCTTTCATAATCGTTTTGCTCATTGGAGTTGTCTTGCAAACCGAAACCGATGTAGCATTGAGCCACATAATTTCCAAAGGCGGCTGCTGATCCTGTGGTGTAATCCTGGCTGGTGAAATTGATGTCGTACCCCAATGCCTGCATATGCAAGTCGTAAGCATCCTGTAGCAACTCGCCATTGACGGATCCGCTAAAACGATGACTCAGCAGTCTGTAAGCCGCATAGCTGATGGCCACATTCATAAACCCTTCCGAAGAATCAGGTGGCATATACTCGGGACCGTCACAGCTGTAATCACCGATGGTTTGCCCAATGAGATAAGTACATGCATCATCCTGGAAAGAAGCCCAAATATCCCACATGGCAGCAGACAAGTGAAAGAGATTACGTGCATGCACGGTAGGGCGCGCCAAATCCAATCGGATAGATTCAAGTAATAGCTCATTCCACTGGCGAGGAACAGATAAGGATGTGCTGACCAATGGGAGACCAGGGCCAGGCACACAGCTTAAATCAGGATTAGAGGGGCAAGGATCACAAGCATCTTCCAGGCCATCCTCATCAAAATCTGCAACCGCAGTAGTCAGCTCACAATTGCTCGATAAAAAGATGCTGTAGCCTTCACACTCCCCGGTTACGAAATCAGGTAAGCCATCATTATTGACGTCCATAATGGCCACATCGTAGGCATTGACCGACCAAAGCTGCCGAGAATCTGCAAAGGGATAGGTAAAGACTCCGTCGTCATTTCTGACAAGCTCGAATCGCCTGGGAGAATTACATGGCGGTATATCGACATCCACATCGGCCACCGCGATATCTAAATCACCATCCTGATCGAAATCTCCTGCGTGCACGTTGCCGCCAAAATTGGCAATTTCAGGAAGGATATCCGGAATGATCTGAACACTGTAGGTGATCATTGTATCTTCTGTAATGGCACCGGCAGTAAGCACAAAATCTTCCTGGTCATCGACGACAAAGAGATCGAGCAACCCATCTAGATTGAAGTCTTCTATTTCCACCATGTAAACCGCATCGCTCACGGGCTCTGCGACATCCTGCCAATTGGTAAATGTGCCATCTCCCTCATTAAATAGGATGAACACGCCATTGCTGTTCCAGGGTGGCACCTGATACAAGGTGCTGATCTTGATGATGTCATTATCACCGTCATTGTCCATGTCTTTGATCTCGACTTCTGTACCAAAGGCAGAATTTCTGAGATCGCCCAATCGATCTTCGCCTTCGGCGGTGAAGTAACCGTCTCCATCATTGATAAAGAGGAAGTCTTTAGCTATTCCGTTATTGGCATTCTGCTTGTAGTTGACGAAGTATAAATCCATATCCTGGTCGCCATCCAGGTCTCCTCCTTTTACGGCGCACATTAGGATTTCGTCATCCAATTCGGCAGGGAAACGGTCGAGGGTTTCATCCACCAGGCCCAGCCAATTCCCATCTGCATCTTCTCCGAGATTTCGGTAGTATGCCGGCGCTTGCTCGAAAGTATTGGCGATGACAACATCTTGCCATCCATCTCCATCGAAATCGCCGATAAAAACATCCCTGGCGTAGGTGGGATTCTCTATAAATTCAGGGGCATACAAAGCCGTTTGATCAACCAGTTGCCCTCCAACATTCATCAGTAGTAAATCGGATTTTGCTGGCTCAGTCGGATTGGAAAAAGGCTCTTTTCGAACCACGATCAGATCGGTAAATCCATCGTTATTCAGATCAGCTGGTTCCATGTCCTTTTCCTCATCATCGGAATTGGCGACAGAACTGAGGGACAAATTGGTGCAAGTAATTTCTGTGAAATCTAACCACTGAGCGTGACCAGCCAGACTTACAGACAGGGCGACCAAAAGAAACTGGACGCGAAAAATAGACCTCATAATGGTGGTTTTGGGGCTTTCTAGGTTGGGAGAATAATATTACAAAAAATACCCTGAACCAAGTATTAAAGGCGCCTACGATCTTTCTTTGGCAAGCGCCAGCAAACCGAGGATTGGACCAATGGCCAAAAGGCCAAAAATCCAATTAGAATCGGTGGTCGTGCTCAGTGCATTCAACAATTGAATACTTGCTATAGTCACGGAGAACCCTATACAATTGACAATGGTCAGGGCCGTACCCTTCAGCGCCTGCGGTGCATTTTGAGCCACCAAAGTGGAAAAAAGCGGCGAGTCTGCGATAACTACCATTCCCCAGAAAAGTAAAAACCCCAGGAAGATTAGCTCTACATCAATTAAGAATACGAGAGGAGATATCAGACAACACACACAAGACAAGGTAAGTGCCAGGCTAGCCACCTTTTTAGGTCCAAATCGCTGAGCCAGATAACCGGCTAGTATACAAGCCACTCCACCAATTGCAATAACAGAAAAGGAATAGAGTGGAATGTTAAAAGAACTACCTGGGTGCGCCTGGACATAAATCTGAAGCATGATGGGCACAAATGCCCAAAAAGTATACAGCTCCCACATATGACCGAAATAGCCAAAAGCAGCAGAACGAAACTTTGAGTCGCTGAATACACTGAACGCTGCGGAAAGCTTGAGCACCTGACTCGGCTTTCGATACGGACCGTCAGGCACCAGGGCGAACATGAGAACACCTCCAATAGCAGCAAGGCCAGAGGTGGTTAAAATGACACTCTCCCAAGACCAGGAACTACTGATTTCCTTAAGTAAATGCGGCAAAGCTGTGCCTACGACTAAAGCACCTACCAGGAAACCCAAAGACTTACCGAGTCCTTTTTCGTAATAGTCTGCAGCGATCTTCATTCCCACCGGATAAATACCTGCCAGGAAAAAGCCGGTTAGAAACCGAAATCCCAAAATGGTCCCCAGGCTATTCCCCTCCCAAATAATGCCTAGGTTGAATAGCGCACCAAGCAGGGCACAGCATAAAAAAACACGGGATGGCGAGTATCTATCCGCTACCGACAAGAGGGCAAAAACCAGCGTACCCACTATAAATCCCAACTGAACAATGGCCGTCAGGTGCCCCAAAGAAGAATGATCTAGTCCAAAATTTTGGACTAGATCATTCAAGATGCCATTTCCTGCAAACCAAAGCGAGGTGCAGAAAAACTGAGAGGCAATAATGGTAGGAAGAATCCTGCCTGGGGGAGTCATAATGTCTACTCTCCAGACGCTTCGCTAGCGTGCTCTTCCATCATTCTTCGATGATCTTCTACCATTTGCTGATGCTCAGCTTCCATAGTCTGATGTTCTTCGACCATAGCGTCGTGTTCAGCCTTCATCTGATCGTGATCGGCCTTCATGGTTTCCGCATCTACCTCGCCAGAGGCATGCTTCTCCATAATTTCCTCATGACTACTCAAAATCTCCTGGTGGCGCTGCATCAACTCGGCATGCTGAGCAAGAGTAGCGGCATGCTGAGCTTCCATTGCCATATGCAAAGAGTCTGTTGCAGGATCGCTGATGGCTGCATGCTCTGCCAGCATAGTTTCGTGCATGCTTTCCATTTCCGCATGTACGCTGGCCAGCTCTTCGTGTTCGGCTTCCATGGCCTCGTGCTCTGCCATCATCGCCTTGTGCTCTTCAGAGTCTGCTGGGTTGGTAGCACACCCTACAAGGAGGGCAAAAAACAACAGGAACGCTGGAAGAATGCTTTGAAAAATTCTCATTCGTGGATGATTTAGAAATATTACTTCTTTTTCCGTTTGGTCTTCTTCGTACTCGCCTTTTTGGGCTTTGTGCCAGAAGCTGCTTTCTTGCTTGGTTTGGCTTTTACTGCTTTTGTAGGTGCAGCGGTTGCCACTTCGACTTCTGGATTATTGTCTAGCAGATTTTCTGGAGTAGACGGGCCCTGATCTTTGTTTTTACTCCAGAACCAGAAACCGATATAACCCAGCAGGCCAAAAATGGTCAATAGGCTGAAGATGGTAGAAATGGTCGTACCCGTCAGGAAGGAATCGGGCTCGAAATACATTTCGATCTCGTGGTTGCCCGCAGGTACCCGGAGTGCTCGTAACACATAGTTGGCCCTGACCAGCTCTGCCGATTCCCCGTCTATGGTAACCTTCCAACCCAGATCGGGCCCATACCATATCTCAGAGAATACAGCCAGTGCCTCGCTGGAATTATTCGTAGTGTAGGTCAGGCGATTGGGGCGATAACTCGTCAGATGAATTTGTCCATTGCTGCTCGAGTTCAGACCACTGAGCTGATCCTGAAATTCGTCGGCCTTAACGATAGCGGTAGTGGCTGGGTCGAAGTTGTCGAGGGCAGCCATTTCCTCATTGTGGCTATTGACATACTGTATGTTATCAACAAACCAGGCATTACCGAGGGCTCCTGGGTTTCGCTGTGGCTGGGGTTGGCCGTTTTGCCCATTGACGATGTAGTATTTCGTATTGAGCATGTTGTACACCGCCTGGTTACCGCGACTCAATTGGCGGCTGATCAGGTCGTCATAACGACGGAGTTTTACCGCATTATATCCGCCTACACTCTTGTGCAAATAGCTTGTCCTGCTATCTGACCAGGGGTTATTCGAGGTCGTATTGTATACCCGATAGTGTGGATCGGTATCAGTCAGAATTTGATTATCAGCCTGAGTGGGATTGAAGTAGCCCTGAATCTGACGGATGGGCTGATAATCATCATGGCTGTGGTAGCGCTGGCTGATGAAGTGGAAGTCGAAGAAAGCCAGTAAACCGATAGCAATAATACCGACGGTCTCGCTGATCTTTTGGGTGAGCAACAACCAGAGTACGGCAAAGCCCGCAGCTGCAAAGCCCAGTACATAAAAGGCATCAGAACGTAAGGCACTGGCCCGATCATCTTCCAGGGCATTGATGAATCGATTGATGGTCGCATTATCTGCCTGTCCACCAAACAGTGCACTTACCTGCTGAGCGTCTGTAGGATTGGTAAAGTTGATCACGCTCGGAAGCACCAAGGCACCGAGCAAACCAATACCCAGACTGATGCCACCAGCAATGAAAAGCTTGCGCTTGGCGAGAGCAGCATCCGACCTGCGTAAGTCTAAAAATTCTTTAAATCCCAACAAGCCCAGTGGCAGCAGTAATAAGACCGATAAGGACATAGCTGAGTCCGGTGCCCGGAACTTGTTGAATAGGGGGAAGGTGTCGAAAAGGAATCGATTGAGCCAGGAGGCGTGTTTGCCCATGCTGATCAGTAAGATGAGCAGCGCCCCGCCAGCAAACCACCAGGCGATCGGTTTTCGAATCAACAATAGGCCCAGGAAAAACAAGAGTAAGACAATGGTGCCAAAGTATTTTGGTCCCACTGTAAAGGACATCGATCCGTGATAAAGGGGAGCCTGATAGCGACCATCGCGAGACTGAGCCCCGGCGCGAGACAACAGCGATCCAAATTCTGAATCGCGGTCTACAGTCGCTCGACCACCACCCGCCGCCATGGGTATAAAACTCGCTAAGACATCTTTGGGGCCGTTGCTCCAGCTCATGGCCCGGTCCCAGGCAAAACCGGCGTCATTTTCCCGATTATTTCCGTCTTGTGTCAGCAGTACCCGACCCCGAACCGATTCGGCCTGGTACTCCTGGGTGGTCATCAGATTACTGGCAGCGGTACCGGCTGCCACAAGCACGCCAATCACCATGGCGACACTGGCCAGCATAAAGTGCTTAAGGTCTTGAGCTTTGAAATCCTGGTACAATCGCAAGCCACCAAAAATGAGGAGCGTCAGGCCAAAATAGTACACCATCTGAGGGTGATTATTGGCCAGACAGAAGGACATGCCCAGCGTAAAGACCAGGCCTCCGAATAAGTATTTTCGTTGCTGAAAGGCTAGAATCAGGCCTGAGATGACCAATGGTAGATAGGCCACCACCTTGTATTTATTGGCGTGTCCTTCGGCATACAGTATTAACCCAAAGGTCGAGTATGCGAAGGCGATGGCGCCCGCCGCAGCCAGGAGCGGCCTGACATTGAGCGTTAGCATGAGTATGTAAAAGCACAAGCAGGCGACGAAGAACATCCCGACCGGAGTCGCAGCTCCGTTGAACAGCAGCAGGCGATTGAGCTTCTGGATGTAGTTGCCCGAATTGGTATTACCGAGGGTGTAGGTCGGCATACCGCCAAACATACTGGTCGTCCATTGAGTAGGATCTCCGGTAGACTTTCGGTAGTCGGTCAATTCTTTAGACATGCCTTGCCAGCCCAGGCTATCGGTAGAACCGATTTTTTCGCCATCGAGCGCAGGTAAGAAGTAGAGACATGAAAAAGCGACAAAGAAAATGATCGCGAATATGTGGGGTAGAATAGTTTTGATGTCAAACTTCATATCACAAAGAAAGGGAAAGTACAGGGCAATTAATGAGAGATGAACGGCAAATTTAAGCTGCACCGCATGTTGGTAGGTAAAAGTCTTGTTGTATTACCTTTAAGCCCACGCCCAACAGGCGCTTAGCGTCATAATCAAAGCATGTCAGGTACGGACTCCCTAGTTTCCATCATTATCCCCACCCACAATCGGCTAGACCTGCTGCCCAGGGCCATTCAATCGGCTTTGAGCCAGAGCTATCCCCACATCGAAGTAATGGTTGTCAATGACGGATCCAGCGATCAGACTCCTGCCTATCTGGAGGAATTGGCGGCCACAGAAACTCGGGTGCGTTGGATCAGTCATGAAGTCGCCCAGGGGGTCATGCGCGCTCGCAATCATGGGATTGAAAAAGCAAGTGGCGAATACGTTTGCTTTTTGGACGATGACGACGAATTGGACCCCGACTACGTGCAACGACTTAAGTCTACCCTCGACCAGGGTTTGGCCAGCAGTTTTGCCATTGCAGACTACTGCGAAATTAGAACCACCGGCAGACGAATCAGTCAGCGAGGCGGACCAATCGAGCTGGAAAAGCTACTCTGGGTGCCCATCACCTATGTTGGCTTCTTGTGCAAGCGCGCCTACTTGCTCGAACAAGCCGGGTTTGATCCACTCATGCAGTATATCGAAGACTACGAGCTGACCATACGTCTGATCAAAAACTATGGCCCTGCCTACCGCGTATCCGCTCCTTTGTACATCTATCATCTAGAGCATCGGGCACCGACCATCCAAAAGGATAAGCGGCATCGAACGGCTTACCTGGGCCACCTGGCTTTGTACAATCGCCATAAAGCCGATATGAGCAAAGCTCAGAGACGGTATCATGTCTACAGGATGATGCAGAGCCGAGGAAGTCGCTTTTCCCTTTGCCGATTCCTGAAATGGGTTCCCCGGAAATATTGGGCGGCTGAAATCAACACCTACTTACTGGAGCGAACCAGTCTGTACAAACTGCTCAACAGCATACAATCTATCATTCCGGGGACGCGGAATTGATCCATCAGACGATCTTATACATCGAAGGCCACGTCGACATTGTAGGGATAAGTAATCAGGTAGTCCATAGCTTCACTCAAATCCCAGTCTTCGTAGACCGCCCGATACAAACTGTAGCAAATGGGCAGTCTGATGCGGTGAGCCATGCGCAAACCATTGACGATGGCCAGAGTTCGAACGCCTTCTGCCAGCTCCAAATTGGTGTCCAGCACCTCCTGCAGGCTTTCTCCTTTGCCCAGGCGGTAACCGAACAAGAAATTCCGGCTCTTCTTGCTGGTCGCTGTAGCGATCAGGTCCCCGATACCGGCGGTACCAAAAAAGGCGGTCGCATCAGAACCGAAGTACTTCCCGATTTCGACCATTTCATGCAGGCCGCGAGTGATGAGCATGGCCTGAATATTCTTTCCCAGCCCATATCCTTTGAGCATGCCTGAGCCCAGTGCGATGACATTTTTTAGCACACCGGCAAGCTCTGCACCCAGCAGATCGTGCGATCCAAATACGTGTAGCTGTTTACTCTGCAGTACCGCTTTCGCCCGGTCGATCACCTCGTCGAATTTACTGGCAATGACGGTGGCCGTAGGCTGGCCATCCAGTAATTCTTTGGCCAGGTTGGGTCCAGACATCATGCCAATGCGAACCACGCTCGACTCCTCTTTGATCACAGCAGCCATGGTATGCACCTGAGAGCGATGCACCGTTTGGGTGTTCTCAACATCTGAAGGATCAAAACCTGAAACATCGAGTCCCTTGGTACCGTGAATAATCAGATGGCCAGGATTGATAAATGGTGCCATGTTGCGCACTACTTCCCGGAAAGCATCAGATGGCACAAAGACAAAAAGCAATTGACACTCATTGATGACCTCCTCTAAATTGGAAGTGGCTTGAATGCGCTCGTTGAGTGGGACTCCAAACCGGAAGCGATCGTTGTTGATCTTGTCTACAACTTCAGGCCGACGGCTGTAGAGCAGCACGTCGGTATTGATGGCCAGCAGGTTGGATACTGCTGTTCCGAATGTTCCGGCACCGATTACGCCTACCTTTTCCATTTTGCTGGGCTGCACAGACATATGGTCTTGTAAGTTTCGAGAAACAATGATTCCACGATTAACTTTGCCCAAAGATATCTTTTAAGCTGTAATGATTGATAGACTGGGAAAGTATAGCTCGTTTCCTGACAAGGTAGTCAACAAGATAGGCCGGATGGTCAATGACTACCACGTAAGTCGTGGTCTGCCCCAAAAGTCATT
>JBCBVN010000128.1:0-11190 GCA_039817625.1 Bacteroidota bacterium | reverse complement strand
GATCAATATCATCACTAAAGACCCGGTGGAGAATTCCTGGGAATTCCGATCCAATACGGCCCTCATCGATGCTGATGCACTCGATCAAACCTTCACCCTTAACGGCTCGATTGTCAATGAAGAACTGACCAGCGGAATCACTTTTTACGGTATGAGCCGCAATCGCGACAGCTATGATGCCAACGGCGATGGATTTACCGAATTGGTGGAGCTAAATAACACCGTGCTAGGTGCGAAAGCCTTCTTTAAACCTGGAGAGCGCAGCAGAATTACCCTCGATTTTAGTGCCCTGGAGGAATACCGCAGGGGTGGAGACCGACTTGACTTAGCTCCGCACTTTACAGACATCACGGAAGAGCTCGATCATAGTACCTTTTTTGGTGGCATCAACTATGAACAGTGGAGCCAGGACGGCAGAAATAAAGTTTCGGTCTACGCCTCTGCTCAGAATACCCAACGGGATAGCTACTACGGCGGCCTGGGCGGTGGCAGAACGGCTGAAGACAGCACACTGGCCATCAGTGCCTACGGGCTGACACAGGATCTGGCCATAGTAGCCGGCCTTCAGTACAACCACTATCTGAGTAATAATGATGTAATCACGATGGGGGTCGAAAATCAGACTTATGATACCCGCGATGAAATTCAGGGCTACAACCGACTAATTGATCAGCAGGTGAATACGACAGGCTTTTTCGCCCAGTACGAATGGAAACCAAGCGAAATGTTTACCGCATTACTTGGTGGCAGATACGATATCTCGAATGTCGATGGGCAGTATACCATAGGCGGAATCGATAGATCGGCTAATGTCAGTGTTGGGGTATTCAGCCCACGAGCCACACTAGTGTATAAGTTTAATGACAATTTGCGAATTAGAGGAGGATATGCTCGTGGTTTCCGCGCACCCCAGGCTTTCAATGAAGACCTACACATATCTTCTGTAGGTGGAGAACCGCTTTTTGTCATCTTGTCTGAAGGCCTGGACAAGGAAACCTCCGATGCTTTTACGGGCTCTCTGAATTATACCAAAAGCATGGGACTAACTCAAATCAGTTTTTTGCTTGAAGGGTTCTATACCCAGTTGCAAAACCCCTTCACCCAGGTGAGTACGGGAGCTGTATTGCCAAATGGATCTATTGTAGAAGAAGTCAGAAATGGAGAAGGTGCTACGGTATCGGGCATCAATTTCGAAGCGGGTTATTCGCCTTCGTCGAGACTGGCATTCCAACTTGGCGGAACGGTACAGCGGTCTCGATACGATGAAACACAAGTCCTCTTTGAGCCGGAAGACGGAAGCGACAATTTGGTTGCGGTAGATGAGTTTGTGAGAAATCCCAATCTCTATGGTTACTTCACTTCCTACTTCAATGTATCTGATGCCTTTAAAATTGACCTGACCGGAACCTATACCGGACCCATGATCGTACCACGCGTGGTCGGTGATGATGGCTTTTTGAATTTGATTGATACCGATCCTTTTTTTGATGTGAATCTCAAGGGAAGCTATCATTTCGATGTGTCTGAAGATTTCCACTTAGAGCTGAGCGGAGGTGTGCGAAACCTCTTCAACAGCTATCAGTCGGAGTTTGATTCGGGGCCAGAGCGCGATTCTGATTTTATTTACGGGCCAGCCGCTCCTCGCTACTTATTCATCTCAGTGAAAATTGGCAATCTAAATTGAGCGTCAGGTCATACATAACTTCAGGTCTTTTGCTGACCATCTTGTACTTTTTCTGCACTCCGCTTGGGGCACAAGAATCAGACACGGTACGTTGGCTCACCTTTGAGCAGCTGGAAGACTCGCTGGCCGTTCAGCCCAGGAAAGTCTTCATCGATTTCTATACCGATTGGTGTACGTATTGCCGCAAAATGGACAAGGTCGTATTTACCAAAGCGGAGGTGGTAGAGGTACTCAATGAGCAGTATTATGCAGTTCGTTTTAATGCAGAAGCCGAATCGGTAGTGAGTTTCGGCGGGCGGCAATTTATCAATGACCAAATTGGCCAATCTCGAAGACCAGTTCACCAGATCGCCCAGCTTTTGGCATTCAGAGCAGGCAGCTTTGTCGCCCCTACGCTGGTGGTGTTGGATGAAGATTTCCGCATCACCAATCGGCATTTTGAATATATGAGCAGTAGCCGATTACTGGAGGCCTTAGAATAGCGTTAAACGCAAACTCCTCAGAGGCGTTTAAAATATGATATGATCGAAGAATTAAAAATCGTTCAGGCGTTAGCTAAAGTTCAGGATCCTAAAACGGGGCAAGACCTGATTACCGCTAATTTGGTCAAGGATCTCAAGATAGAGGAGCAAAACGTAAGCTTCGTCCTTGAACTGTCCAATATCGATCCAGAATACAAGCAACAACTCAATTTTGCTTGTCAAGAAGCCATACTCGCTATTTACCCACAAGCAAATGTTCATTTACATTTAGCTGCTCCGGCACCTCCTAAGCCTGGTGAAAAAAAGCCCAGCAATAATTCACTTCCGCAAGTGCGCAACATCATAGCTGTAGCTAGTGGTAAAGGTGGGGTAGGTAAGAGTACCGTTGCGGTCAATCTGGCGCTAGGACTTCAATCCTTGGGCGGTGCTGTCGGACTGCTCGATGCCGATGTCTACGGACCTTCTGCACCAACTATGCTGGGTTTGCAAGGGCATAAGCCTCAGGTAGAGCGCGTTTATGGCCAGCCTAAAATCAAACCGCTATTTGCTTATGGACTACCAGTCATGAGTACGGGCTTTGTGGTCGAACCAGAGCAAGCTGTGGTCTTGAGAGGCCCGAGGTTAGCTGGCATTATCAAGCAGTTTTTTCAGGAGACTGTTTGGCCACCGCTAGACTATCTCGTAGTCGACCTGCCCCCCGGTACAGGTGATGTACAGCTAACCTTAGTGCAGACCGTAGCAGTAACTGGCGCGGTATTAGTTACTACCCCTCAAGAAGTGGCGTTGGCTGATGCGGTGAAGGCAGCAAATATGTTTATGCTCGACCACGTGCAAGTGCCGATCCTTGGCGTAGTCGAAAACATGTCCTGGTTCACCCCTGCCGAATTGCCAGATAACAAGTACTACCTTTTTGGTCAAGGAGGCGGTAAGTCGCTGGTCAAAAAGACAAACAGCATGCTGCTGGGACAAATTCCCATTGTTCAGGGCATCAGAGAGGGTGGTGACAATGGCAAACCGGCCTTTTTGAATGAAGATGACCCCACTACCAGGCGAGCCTGGGAAAAGGTAGCCATGAATGTGGCCCGACAAATTGCCATCAGAAATGAAATGCTGGAGCCTACTACTCCCGTCGAAATGAAATAAAACCTATTTTTGCATTATGTCAGACTACAACCGCGAAGACTGGATCATCAAAGTCGATAAAGCACTGGATAGCGTGCGACCACATCTCGCCATAGATGGTGGCAATGTAGAGGTAGTCGATGTTACAGAAGACCTTACCGTCAAAGTCAAATGGTTGGGCTCCTGCGTAGGTTGCTCCATGAGCCAAATGACCATGAAAGCCGGACTGGAACAAACCCTGAAAACCACCGTTCCCGAAGTCAAGGCCGTCGAAGCTATCAACTGATTGGTCGTCAGAATTAACAATTTACTTACGCCGTACATTCGAGGTGAACTTTCCGTCGCTGGTAACTGTACTTGAAATAGTCTAATGTTTTGGACTTGTCTGCCTTGAGCAATCAAGCAGGCTTCCGCAGGTCGAAACTTTCCCCGAAAGTTTCGATCCTCGCAAGAGATCTAGTAGATCGAATAGCGGGATCGGGGTTTTCCCCGAAAGTTTCGATCCTCGCAAGAGATCTAGTAGATCGAATAGCGGGATTGGGGTTTTCCCTGAAATTACTGATCCTCGCACGAAATCTTGTAGATCGAGCTGCGGGATGTATACTTATCTTTAGGCTGTTATCAAACAATTGCTATACCCATGGGTGAATTCGATTTTTTCAATATTGGTCTTGGTACAGTGCTCTTTTTTGTGCTGTTGTCTCTTTTCTTTACGGTCAAGCAACAGTCGGCCGCCGTTCTCGAGCGTCTGGGCAAATTCAACTCCGTTAAGAGGCCTGGTCTTCATTTCAAATTGCCCCTTATCGACAAAGTAGTCGGCCGGGTAAGTCTCAAGATTCAGCAACTCGACGTTCTGGTCGAGACTAAAACCAAAGACAACGTATTCGTCAAGCTGAAGGTCAGCGTGCAATTCTACGTCAACCCGGAAAAAGTCTACGATGCTTTCTACAAGCTGGAGAATCCCTACGAGCAGATCAATGCCTACGTATTTGACGTAATTCGCGCCGAGGTCCCCAAGATGAAGCTCGATGATGTCTTCGAGCGAAAAGATGATATTGCCATAGCTGTAAAGGCAGAACTGCAAGACGCCATGGCCAGCTACGGTTATGGTATCGTTAAAGCACTGGTTACGGATATCGACCCAGATAGCACCGTCAAGGTAGCGATGAACCGGATCAACGCCGCTGAGCGTGAGAAGCTGGCCGCCGAATATGAAGCCGAAGCAGATCGTATCCGTATTGTAGCTAAGGCTAAGGCTGAAGCTGAGTCCAAGCGACTACAAGGTCAGGGTATCGCCGATCAGCGCCGTGAAATTGCTAAGGGACTGGAAGAGTCAGTAGACATTCTCAATAGTGTAGGCATCAACAGCCAGGAAGCATCTGCTTTGATCGTTGTGACTCAGCACTACGATACCCTCCAGAGTATGGGCGAGAATGCCAATTCAAATCTCATCATGCTTCCAAACGCGCCTAGTGCTGGTGCCGATATGCTGTCAAACATGACCGCTAGCTTCGTGGCCAGCCAGCAAATGGGCGAAGAGATGAAAGAGAAGAACAAGCAAATTGAGAAAGTCAAGCTCAAGCGATAGGTCTGTAACCCACTAGCGCCTATTGGAGATTTGGTTTCATGCCAGATCAAACCAGATTATGAAAGCCTGGAAAAAGTATGGTTTCGAGTTCCTCAGCATCTTTGTTGCGGTTGTACTCGCTTTTGCCCTCAATAACTGGAACGATAATCGAAGAGATCGAGTAGCGGAGTCGAAAATATTATCGGAGATATACCATGGTCTTGAAAAAGATCTCATCGATATCGATGTCAATATTGGCGGACATCGCGATGGCATTTCTGCAGCCAGATACTTTACGGCCTACCTCAAAGGAGAGGAGGTCAAAACAGACTCTTTGTTTCCGCATTATGCGCGGCTGACCAGAGATTTTGTCTGTATCCAAAATGTATCCGGCTACGAGAATTTGAAGTCCAGAGGACTAGAACTCATTAGAGATGATAGCCTCCGAAATTCGATCATTTCTCTCTACGAATACGATTTCAACACGCTTAGAAAGGTGGAAGAGGAATACGACGAGCTTCAGTTTTTCGACAACTATTTTCCCACATTCAATAGGCTGATTGCCCCGCACATCATCTTCGACGAAAACAACAATCTGGTCGGGCTAGAAAATGATATCAATCTGGACGAAGCCGAGATTCGGCAGATCAGCAGTCTGCTGATTCGAATGATATTCAATCGAAATTTCACGATCGGTTACTACGAGGAAGTCAAGCTCAAGATTGCTTCCCTAAGAGAAGAAATTGAGACCTTTTTAGAATAGAATTTTCACCTGCTATACCGTATATTTAAAGGGTGAATGCAGCAGATGTCATCGTCTTTTTCTCAACCGGTTTCTGGCTGGTAGCTCTTGGCGTATTGATGCTTGGAATCTTTCACGAGCCCATATCTGAAGAGTTGCAATTTGGCTGTGGTGTTACTTCCTACGAGACATCCTTGCCCAGCATCCTACATCGGGAAGGCAAACAGATATGGAATGCCAATGCATGCGGAGCTTGCCACAACAACAATATGGTAAGCGATATGACCGGTCCTGCTTTAATTGGCGTAATGGACCGGTTCAGAAATGATACTTTGGCCGTAATGGATTGGATCCATGCCTCACAAGAATATATTTCAGTGGCCGATCCCAAGAGATACTTACCCAATTTTTCAGGTGATGAAGGCATGCGAATTGTCATGCCAAACTATGATGCATTGACATACCAAGAGATTCAGGCTTTGGTAGCGTATATAGAGTTGCATTCCTCTCACTAATCCAGTTCTGTAGCATTCATGGCATGCTGGTTCCCAGGCACTCCAGGGCTGAACAATCAAGTATCCACATTTGAACCTACTTGCCCCGAATACCCTTTAGCAGGTATGAATTTTACCAAGTTTGCATTACTCTTTATTCTTTGCCTTTGGACCAGCCACTTATTCGCTCAAACGGTTAGTGATCAGCTGTTGCAGTTCAACCAGCAAAATATCGATCACCAGCGTACGGCCATGCTCGCATTAGGGGGCTGGGCGGTGGCGAATATTGGAATAGGCCTTGGGTTTAGCCAAAGCACCACTGGTGAAACGAAGTACTTCCATCAAATGAATGCGCTTTGGAATACCGTCAACCTGGCCATCGCCGGTATTGGATACTGGTCCATCTCAGGTACGGACCCAGCCTCCTGGGATTTAGCCACTGGTCTGAGCAAGCACCAAAGCTTCCAGAAAATTCTTCTGTTCAATGCAGGTCTTGATGTGGGTTATATCGTGGGAGGGTTTTATCTCCAGGAGCGGGCCAGAAGGCCGGATGTGAACAGCGACAGACTCCGCGGATTTGGAAAGGCCATCGTCTTGCAGGGTAGTTTCCTGATGGCTTTTGATCTGATCAATTACTTTATAGCCAATGGGCGGACAGGAGACCTGGATTTGAAGCTGGGAGCTGTAGGCAATGGAGTGGGAATGGTGCTTACTTTCTAGATGGGTCTCTTAGCGATGCATCGCTTCTACAAATTGGCGGACCAATTCGGCATCCTTGATGCCTGGTGACTGCTCAAAACCGCTGTTGATGTCTACTCCCCAGAGTTGCGGATGCTGAAGTTTAGCAATCTGGTCAGCATCTCCTACCTGAATGCCGCCACTTAGCAGGAAGGGGGTCAGGCCCTGGTATTCCTGAAGGCGACTCCAATCCCAGCTATGACCGGTTCCTCCCATAGCCTGGTCTGATTTGGTGTCGAAGACAAACCACTCGCAAGCCCCCGTATAATCGTTGGTGGAGTTGAAATCAAACTCTTCATCTATGCGAAAAGCCTTGGTCAGGCCCGCTTTATAGCGCGTAGATACAGACCACAATAGTTGAAGCTCGCGACAGTAACCCGCACTTTCATTGCCGTGTAGTTGTACATGCGTCAGACCGTAATCGTGTATGGTATTGAGGATGTAATCTACCTCGGCATTGACGAAAACGCCAACTCGGTTTACGCCTTCCAGCTCTTCTTTATGGGAATTCAACCACTTAGCCAGCTCTACATTTTTGCTCACATCTCTGGGGCTACCTTCGTGAAAAATGAAGCCAAGCATGTCAACTCCTGTAGCCTTAATGGCCATGATGTTGTCAGCTTGGGTCAGGCCACATACCTTGATTTTCATGATTGGGATTCTTTTGGATCGCGGGCTTTCTCGTGTAACGTGGTGATGAACCTAGAACAAGCTGAACCTGGATCTGGATGGCGCATGAAATAAGTTCCGATCAAATAGCCCTTGTAACCGACCCTGCGTAAGTCTAAAACCTGATCCGGATCATCGATAGAACTCTCGCTAATTGGCAAAAACTGAGGTGGAATTTGATCGATTAAGCGACGGCTATGGCCAATGTCTTCTGTAAAATTTTTGAGAGCTCTATTGTTGACACCAACGATATCTACAGCATCATTGATGTGTTTGAGCTCTTCAGCAGTATGGAGCTCGCATAAGACATCCAGCTCATTTTCTTTGGCGGCCATAGCCAGCTCGTGCAGCTGATTGGGCTCCAGGCAGGCAGCTATGAGCAGCACCGCATCAGCACCCATGGAGCGGGCCTCGAATATTTGGTACTCATGCCACACAAAGTCCTTTCGCAATAGCGGAATTTCAACGGTCTCTCTGACCTGAGCAAAGTCGTTTGGCTTGGCGCCGAAGAAAAGCTCGTCAGTAAGTACGGACATCCCTGCCACTCCGGCACGCTGATAGCCAGCCGCGACCTGTTGAGGATCGGCCCCCAGATTAATGTCTTTTTGTGAGGGAGACCGACGTTTAAATTCTGCAATAATGCCAAAATCGTCAGAGCCTTCAATAGCGGACCGCAAGCTGTGGCGATCGCGGTCGTAGTAGGGCGAGTCATTTAGGCTACTTAGGGGCCGTTCTGCCTGCCTGCGCTTAACCTCTGACCGCTTTTGGGTCATAATCTCCTCTAAAATATTCGCCATGGTGCAAAGGTATTAAAACCTCAACCACCGCAATACCTTTCCGTCATCTCTACAAGCAGTGAGGAGTCGTCGCATACTTCGCTTCAAGAGCGGGTGTTCGGCTTTAGGGGCAATTTCACATAACGGAACCAGCACAAATCGTCTGATGGCCAATCGAGGGTGGGGTAGGATGAGTGCCTCTGTTTCCACGATTTGCTGATCCATGAGTAGCAGGTCGAGATCTATGGTTCTTGGTCCCCAGTGTTCGTTGCGCGTTCTTCCCAGCTCCAGTTCAATTTCCTGGCAGGCTGCCAGACAAGCCTCAGGGGCGGTATCGGTCTTTATTTCTATAACCTGATTCAGGAAATCCTGCTGATCGGTTCTACCCCAGGCAGCTGTTTGGTACATGGAAGATTGATGGACTATTCTGCCCAGCCGTTGCTCGCAGAGAACACGGGCTCTGGCCAGGAAGATTTCGCGTGGGGCGATGTTGGACCCCAGTTGTAAGAGCAAGCTTGCCATATCAGCCTTTGTATGGTGTTCTGGCCAGGATAGATCTACCGAGGGTTACCCCATCTGCATATTCCAATTCGCCACCAAAACTCACGCCTCTGGCGATGTTGCTGACTGTTACATCGATGCCTTGTTCGCTGAGCTGCTTATTGATGTAAAATATGGTGGTATCTCCGTCGATAGTCGGACTGAGCGCCATGATCAATTCTTCGGTCTCCGGTTGTTGTGCTCGATGTATCAGATCGGATATGGTCAGATCTGCGGGGCCAATACCTTCTATCGGTGCAATAAGGCCACCCAGTACATGGTAGCGCCCGCGAAAGTGTTGGGTATCTTCAATGGCCATCAGATCGCGGACTCCTTCAACCACGCAAATCACAGATCCATCTCGGGCAGGATCCTGGCAGATACCACAAATTTCTGCATCACTGAGGTTGCCACACCGCTGGCAAGTTTTAATGCCTGCACGCATTTTACTGATGGCCTCAGCAAATTCGGTAGTGGTTTCGGGCGGTTGTTGAAGCAGGTGCAAGACCAGCCGCAGGGCAGACTTTCTTCCGATTCCCGGCAGGGAAGCGAAGGCCTCTACGGCGTCTTTGACCAGGTTGCTTGAAAAATTCATGGCTCAAAATTACTGGCTGACAAAGAAAAACAATTTATCGTTCTGCGAATTGCATTTTGCCAACTGCCAGGCAAACCTCATTTTTGTGCTTCGCGTTTACTGATAGAACTCATCTAAACTTATTTCTTTCTGGCGAGCGCAAAGCCAAGTTGGTTCTGGCGAGCCGCCTTTTCGAGTGCGTAGCCTTAGCTCTGCGGTAAATGGGTTGGGTCCCATTTACTTAGCTAAAGAAAAACGGCGAAGTCCAGGTTCTTCTTAGCTTAGCGCACAGGCGGATTATAAAAGTTTAGATGAGTTCATTAACAAAAAACAGAAGCAATCCGATATGGCCGAGGTGATTACAATGCCACGCATGAGCGATACGATGGAAGAAGGTAACATTGTTGCCTGGCTCAAGCAAGAAGGAGATTCGGTAGAACCAGGGGATACCCTGGCCGAGGTGGAAACCGATAAAGCAACCATGGAGCTGGACTCCTATTTCGAAGGTGTTTTGCTGCATATAGCCATTAAAGAGGGTCCCGTGCCTATCGATGCAGCCATAGCCGTAATTGGTGAAGAAGGAGAAGACTGGCAGGCAGCTCTCGATGCCGTGAGCGGCAATGGTGCCTCAGCCGAGCCTAAAGAAGAGGCTACAGCGGAAGTTGCAGCTGAAGCTGCCCCAGCGGAATCTGCTGCTCCAGTAGCTCAAGCTGCTGCCGCTGCCAGCGATGATCGCATCAAGGCTAGCCCATTAGCTAAGAGTATGGCTAAGGAAGCCGGATTGGACCTGGCTGCAATGAGCGGAAGCGGTGAGAATGGTCGTATTGTGAAAAGAGACGTTGAGGCTGTAATGGCCCAGAATGGAGCTGCTGCACCTGCCCCCGTGGCAAGTCCGGCTTCTGCCCCTGCCCCTGCTCCAGCGGTTCAAGCTCCACAGACTGAGCCAGAACCCAAGCCCAATGTGCCAGCTTTCTCATTTGGTGGAGGCGATGCGAATTACGAGGATACTCCGGTGTCTCAGATGCGCAAAGTGATTGCCCGCAGACTCAGCGAGTCGAAGTTTGGTGCTCCGCATTTCTATCTGACCGTGGAAATCGATATGGGTCAGGCCTGGGATTTGCGCAAGCAGCTCAATGAGGTTGCCCCGGTTAAGATCAGCTTCAATGATCTGATCCTCAAAGCTGTTGCCGTTAATTTGCGCAAGCACCCAGCCGTTAACTCCAGCTGGATGACCGACCACATTCGATTCAATCACGATGTCAACATAGGTGTAGCTGTTGCGGTAACCGATGGTCTTCTGGTTCCGGTTGTACGTCACGCAGATATGAAGTCGCTCTCCCAGATTAATGTAGAAGTCAAAGAGATGGCTGGCCGCGCTAAGAACAAGAAACTATCACCTGAAGAGATGAGTGGTAATACCTTTACCATCAGCAACTTAGGTATGTTTGGTATAGAAGAATTTACGGCCATCATCAATCCACCTGATGCGTGCATTCTGGCCGTCGGAGGCATCATTGAAAAGCCTGTAGTCAGACGTGGTGAAATCGTTCCCAGCAGGATGATGAAGGTGACCCTCAGCTGTGACCACCGGGTAGTGGACGGTGCTACTGGCGCTCAGTTCCTGAATGACGTGAAAGCTACGCTGGAGGAGCCGGTGAGGTTGCTCGTGTAAGGCATCTTCAGTATTTAGACTTTCGCAGGTCGAGCGCATTCCCCGAATGCGCGAGATCCACGCACGACTGCTGGTAGCAGGAGCTGCGGGATATGAGGTATTCCCGTTACGATAGTTGGGTTAAGGGTCC
>JBCBVN010000127.1:0-11236 GCA_039817625.1 Bacteroidota bacterium | reverse complement strand
TGCTGATCGATCATTCGACGTATCCATTGTACCTCACCAGTCAGATCACAGTAGTGTGTACCTTGCTCTACACAAGCTGCTACCAATTTTGATCCATACTTGGCATATGGACCGACCGTAGTACACATGACTTGAGTACGCTGGACCATTTCCCGGAGCGAAGATTCATCCTGACTATCAGCTACAACAATGGGTACGGTTGTATCGGCGACCATTTGACGAACCTCTTCCAATTTTTGCTGATTTCGTCCGCCCATCGCCCATTGGATTTCTCCACTGCTTCCATACTTGTTAAACAAGTACTCAGCGACCAATCGGCCTGTGAAGCCCGAGGCTCCATAAATAATGATGTCGAATTCGGGTGAAGTGGGCATGTTCTGCTGGTTGTGCAAGAAGGCGGCCAATCGCCTTCTCATGTGCAAAAGAAGGAAAAGTTGGAGAAAAAGGGCTTACAAGACTCCAATACTGTGCCAACATGGAAATCATGTCCGTTTTACCCCACCATCCTGATTTTAAAAGTCAGGAATCCGAATAAATACCCTCGGCAGTGATTACCTTGGCAATGATTCAGGTTAAACAAACGTGGTTAAACCCACGAGCTAAGAAGAAAGTAGCACATTTTAAGATTGCAATTTACCTCAGTGATTGGATTTACATCGTGGAAGGTTATTCAAAGGCTGCTGTGGTCAATGCTGGCCTTTCTATGCACTTTACTACCAACAGCGTTAGAGGGACAACGGACGGTAGTAAACGTGCAGCAGTTTGGCTTCGAAGAAGGCATCCTGCATCGCGAAGTCAACATTTACAAAGACAGCAGAAATATCATTTGGCTAGGCTCTCCTGCTGGCCTGCAGAAGTACGATGGGTATTCTTTTCAGAATTATACCATGCCAACAGCAAACAGGTTTGAGCTCACCAACATTATTGAGCTTTCCAATGGAGAATTGGGCTTGTTGAGTATTAAATTCAATTTGGGGGTAGAGATATATTTTTTCGACCCGCTCACCAATGAGATTAAAGACTACCCTGCAGGATATGACAATAGACTTGTAGATGAATTCAGAGAATTATTAAAGACCTATCAGTTTGGCAAAATCCCAATAAAAGCTACTGATCAGTTTTATTTTAAAGGCGATGGAAACCTAATAGCGTTCAGCTTGCATTCAGGGGCCTTTGAAATACCTCATCATATCGAAGGCCATTACGAATTGGAGCACGTCAGCGAACAAGGGAAGCTCTGGCTCATACAATATGACACAGGCACACTAACCAAGCTCGACGCTAAACAAGCACTTCCGGAGACATGGGACTGGAGCGTTTCTAATGGGAAATTAGTGACCGCTATGGAGAGCAACACCTATGCTGCCATTTATCACCACATCCAGGACGTGTACCGGCCTGCTATTTACAAGTTCGATAGCCTGGGTAATAAAGAACTATTTTATCGAGAAACCGACTCATATTTATTTAATCGATTTGTCGGGAAATGGGCCTGGTTTTCCAATCCGGAAGGATGGAAAATAATAAATATCGCAACCAGAGAAACGATATATCTAAATAAAACAGACTACAGACCTGAACTATTTGGTTACAGCTCCAATCGGAATTACATAGCAGATGGCAACAGTAGAATTTATACTGTTGGCTATGCCGGATTCAATATTGTAGATCTGAGAACGAGCCAATTTCGACTTTATCTCAATAGTGAGAACGACTACGATTTACCAACAAGCAGAGCCATAAGAGGTATCTGGGCAGATACTAACAACCTTATTTTTAACTGTCAGTTTGAAGGGCTAGTACACCTACCTCTTGATCAAGCTGACGCATATGGTTTTCGTCTAAAAACAGGAAGCTCCAGCTATGACGGAACTGCTGTTCATCAAAATAATGATGGTGGATTCTGGGTGTCCAGACGGAATGAAATAATCAAATTAGACAGCAGTTTTAATGAGCTGGAACGCATAAATTGCAGGCCTCCTGACGACAAATATTTAAATTATGTCTGGTCTATCTATGAAGACTCAAATGGGTGCTTCCTTTTCGGTGATTATAACGGAATTATACAACACTGTGGCTCTGAAAATTCCGCCATTCATATAGATGCAGATGAGCACCTTCAAACCTATCAAATTACAGAAAGAGACGAGACATCTTTGTGGTTATGTACCAATCAGGGATTATATGTTTTTGACAAGACCAATCAAAAAGTTACGGCCTTATATAATGAATTTCAGGAACCGCCCTTCTACTTACCTGCTACAGATTTCAAAAAGATATATCAAGATGAAAACGGCGATTATTGGTTAGCAACAGCCAAAGGTCTTCTGCATTGGAAAACAGCAACTAATGAAAAGCGCCTATTTACCCGATTAGATGGATTGAGTAACAACAACATCTATGCCGTTTATCCAGACACATACAATAGACTGTGGATGAGCAGTGACCTGGGCATCATGTCTATAGATCGCACCACGCTTCAGGTGAACAGCTATACCATCCCAGACGGTACCGGCCAAAACGAATTTAATCGATTGGCACACTTTCAGGCGGTGGATGGCACCATTTATTTTGGTGGGCTAGATGGAATAACAGGTTTTCATCCAAGAGATTTCACTTCACAAAATGAGGATGCAGCGACCTTGATTTTTTCCGAATTAAATCTATTTGATGAAGAATTGGGTAATATTATAAATTTATTACCGGCGGCTACCAGCAAGCAGTCCATAACTTTTCGACCTTCTGATCGGTTTCTCCATATGAAATTCACCTTGCCGACCTATGAACCGAGCAGTCAGATATTATACGGCTGGAAAATGGAAGGGGTATATGATGAATGGACCTATCAAAAGGAAAACCAACTCCAGTTTGCTGCCCTACCCTATGGCTCTCACCAACTGCGAATAAAGGGTCAGAGTGCAGCCATGGGCTGGTCGCCGGATGAGCTGACTTTGATTATCCATGTGCTCAAGCCATTTTACCTGCAAGCTTGGTTCGTGATCAGTGCCATACTGGTCGCCATCGGAATCGTTGCCTCATTTTTCCAGTACCGAAATCGCCTACTGCGCAAAGAAGTAGAACGAGCCACCATAACCATCAAAAAACAGACGGAGGAGCTCAGGCAACTGGACAAGCTCAAGTCCCGCTTTTTTGCCAATGTATCTCACGAACTACGCACGCCACTCTCACTGATGCAAGGACCGATCAAACGGCTCATCAAAACAAAAGGCAACGGCCCAAAAAGCGGGGAGTTACTAGATTTTCTAGACAGAAACACCGCCCACTTAAAGCATTTAGTTGATGAAATACTCGATTTATCGAAACTCGAAAACAACAAACTAGAGATACAGGAGGAGGACATTCCGATAAAGTCTTTTCTGAGGGATCACCTGGTTCAATTTTACTCTACAGGCAATAGCGAATCTGTGGCCGTGAATAGCCAACTGGACTTCCCTGAAGATCTTATTGTATCTCTAGACCCAGGCAAGTTTACCAAAATCCTAAACAACTTTATTTCCAATGCCATCAAGTTTACGCCCGAACAGAAAGGGCGTGTGCTGGTATCGGGGAGGCAGTATGAGGACAGTCTGATATTCAGTGTGGCCGATAACGGACCGGGAATCCACCCTGATGACTTGCCGCACGTTTTTGACCGATTCTATCAATCCAAAAGAAGTGATGCGCCTACAGAGGGGGGTACCGGAATAGGTCTGAGTATGTGCAAGGAACTCGCCAGACTATTGGGCGGACGTGTTTGGGTCGAAAGCATATGGGGAAATGGAGCCACTTTCTTCCTGGAACTGCCGCTAAAGCATGCTGAATCTACCCACATGGCTGACATCGGCTTTGGAGGTATGAATACGGACAAGGTAAAGACCAAAGTCGAAGAAAAGCCTACTCAGGGCCTATCTATTCAAAATGGTAATACCGATGGTGAACCAAAGATCGTACACCGCGAACAGCAAGAGAAGCGCATACTGGTTGTAGAGGATAATGCCGACCTGCGGAAGTACTACAAAATCATACTCGACGATTATGAGGTAGCAGAGGTAGAACACGGATTGCAAGCCTTAAAACATTTAGAAACCGAGCCAGCACCCGACCTGATCATCAGCGATTTGATGATGCCGCAGATGGACGGTATACAGCTATTGGATCGGCTCAAGAGCTCTGATAACTACCGACACCTGCCGGTGATCATGCTAACGGCAAAAAATAACCGACAAGCCCGGTTAAAGGCGTTGAGATATGGCATAGATGACTATCTGAACAAGCCCTTTGACGAGGAGGAATTGTTGGTACGCATCCACAACCTATTAGCAAATCGTGCAGCACGTGAGGTACAAAATGACATCGATAAGCCTCCTGTGGAAAATGGTCGTGCTGTAGAAATGATGTCGCAAGCAGATCAGGAGCGGCTGATCGAGTTGGAGGCATTAGTAGCTAGCAAGCTAGGTGAGCCGAGCTTCGGGGTAACAGACATTGCTCGCCATTTTGCCATAAGCGAATCGAGCCTGCTGCGTCGATTAAAAAGCCTGACCGGGATGACCCCAAAGCAGTACTTGCAAGAAGTAAGGCTGAACAAAGCCCGCGAGCTTCTGCACAAAGGCCAATACAAGACCGTAGCAGAGGTCGCCTACAAAGTTGGCTTTAGAGATCCAACTTCCTTCGGCAGAAGTTTTAAAAAGCGTTTTGGGAAGGTGCCCACGGAGGTGGGCTAATGGGTTTTGCCGCCATCTACCCTCCTATTGACGGAAAATGCCAGCATTTTGACGGATTCAGTCGGATGGGAACACGCATGTTTGTTAGGAACAGTTGATGAGACCTGCTAAACTTAGTGTGAGGTACTCTCAAGTTACCCAAACAGAAAAACTACCTATGTACAACACACAACCTATACTCAATGTACCTATGCCCCTTTTAGCTGTGCGGCGTCATGATTGGTTGGATGAAGTCACTGACTTTGTCAATGATCAGCTAGACAACCCACAGCTATCAGTGGCCATGGTCGCCGAACAATTTGATTTAAGTGCACGCCAATTTCAACGCCGGATTCGGGCAGCCAGTGGAGAAAGTCCAGCAGAATTTATTAGAAACAGAAGACTCGATCAGGCACACGACCATCTAACTAATCAGCGGTACCATACGATAAAAGAAACATCAGTGGCCGTAGGCTTCCAGGATAGAAGATACTTCAGCGAGCAGTTTCACAAGCGCTTTGGGTGTCTGCCTTCTGAAATAGCTCCATAAAGTGCTGACCTAGATTAAGCATACCAACCCGAGTACAGGGCCAATTACCGTATACATCAACGGGTTTGATGAGGGTGAAGCCTTCCAGCTCGTTTTGGTCAATGCCTTCGGACAGATGATCATAGAGCGAACCTTTGAGCAAGTGGGTACTCAGCGATTGACCATAGATCTGCAGCAACTGCAAATGGCAGTTAGTAAAAACGTCATCATTCAACGATGACCATCAAAGATGAACTAAGTAACCTTTCACTATAGATTTGAAGCCGTCGGGGTGTTTGTCTCGGCGGCTTTTTTTGGTTTTCTGTACAGATGAACCTTAAAATGGCAGAGTCGTAGAAGAAATTTATTGCGACCTGGTTGCAATAAAAAATATATCTCGTATTTTCGCGGCTCAATAACCCCATAAACCAATACATTGTAGGTCCCTTGGCCACAGAGACCACAAGTATTTAGTTTATTACTCAAATTCTATTAAGTGATAACCACCAACGCTATCATCAACCCCCAGTCGGATATTGTTGGAGCTTTTGCCAGCGGACTTTGTGTTGTCCACTGTCTACTGACTCCTTTCTTGTTCGTGGCACAAACCTGCCCAATTTCGGGTTGTTGTGAGGCAGATAGCCCCAGCTGGTGGAGTTCTTTGGATTATATTTTCATTGGAATTACTTTTTTTGCAGTCTACTTCTCTGCAAGGAAATCTAGCAGAACCTGGGTTAAATATGCATTGTATGCTAGCTGGGTCGTGCTATCTCTATTGGTCATTAATGAAAAAATGGCCTTTGCCGCTATTGCAGAGCCATGGAAGTACGCAGCTGCTTTCACATTAATCGGACTTCACTACTACAATTTAAGATACTGTAAGTGTGAAGATCCGAACTGCTGTGTAAATGCATAATTCAACTGGCGAATGCAAAGAATCCCTGTTCTTCTGATTACTGGTTTCCTGGGTTCAGGAAAGACGACTTTCCTAAATCACCTAATCAAAGAGCGGCCAAAAGAGAGACTGTTTGTCATAGAAAATGAAGTCGGAAAGATCAATGTAGATTGTGAGCTTGTTATGAATGGTGAAGAGGACATAGCAGGTCTTACTGCCGGTTGTCTTTGCTGTTCTTTGCATGACGAGCTACTCAATGTACTGGAGGAAGTAAGCTATCGCCGTGGCGAATACGATCGCTTAGTGATCGAGACTACGGGAGTTGCTGATCCGACTTCTATCATCCAGACTTTTCTGGGAAATAGAATGGTGGATCGTGTGTTTGATCTGCAACTAGTCGTTTGCCTGGCCGATGCTGCTTACGTGGAAGACAGCATCAATTCGACCGACGAAGCCAGGCGTCAGTTGGTCAGTGCCGATGTGGTTTTGCTGAACAAGAGTGATCGCGTATCTGCTGAGGAATTAGAAAGACTTCATACCACTTTAAAAGGCATACATCCAACATCCACTATTTTCAGTGGTCAGCACGGAGTATTCCCCATAGATAAGATATTTGAAGTTAAGCCGTTTCACGATGAGGAAACGCGCCAAATATCAGACTTGGCTCCGGTGGGTGCTCATCGACATAATGACATAACGACTTTCACTCTAACCTTTGATCGCCCCTTCAATCTAGACTCTCTGGCTCATGAGTTGGTCAAATTAACCCGGCTCTATCGACATCAGGTATATCGCATCAAAGGTATTATAGCCGTCAATCATTCGCCAACCCGAGTGGTCATCCAATCGGTAAGAGACAGTTTTGTATTAACCGATGGCCCACCCTGGGAACCCGATAACGAACGCTTAAGCCATATCGTTTTTATTGGCAAGGACGTCAAGAGGGAGGCGATAGAAAAGTTATTGAACAGGCATCTGGCCTAACTACAAGCGCCTAAACCCTGAATGAAAGTGACGTATCCTAACAGCAGAATATATGGTTGAGACAATTAGGCTTTCCTATCAATATCCAGGCATTGACCCCATTAGGTTTCCAGATATCCGGATAGAAGCAGGGCAATCATTGCTGGTGCGCGGAGAATCGGGATGTGGTAAAACGACCTTATTACACTTGCTGGCTGGCTTGAGAAAACCAACAGATGGACAGATAATTGTAGATGGTCAAAAGCTGTCTGATCTACCTGCGCCAGCATTAGATCAGTTTCGAGGAAGGCATATCGGAATTGTTTATCAGCAATCCTTTTTCATTCAATCTCTGTCTATACTTGACAATCTCCTGATCTCACCTTACGCCAGACAAAAGGAGAAGGCATCGGCAGTTGCCCGCCGCTTGATGATTGATGACTTAATGTCCAGATATCCTACGCAGTTAAGTGTCGGTCAACTACAGAGGGTGAGCATTGCCAGGGCAGTTATGAACACCCCAAAAATTATTCTGGCAGATGAGCCCACTAGTGCGCTGGATAATAAGAATTGTTCTGAGGTTATTGCCCTTCTACGAGAAGAAGCCGCAGCCAATAATGCCGCCCTAGTTATTGTAACTCACGATGATCGCCTAAAATCGGAAGTAGCAGACTACATAGAACTCGAGCCATTACAGGCTTTAAATAGTAGAGCATGATTGGGAAAATTGCCTGGAAGAACATCATCCACAAGCCTCTGAATTCTGCTTTGTGCGTCAGCCTTTTGCTGTTTGCTGTGGCTATTATTTCTCTGTTGCTTTTAATCCAAAAGCAGTTAGAGGACAAGTTTGAACGCGATCTAAAGAATATAGACCTGGTTATTGGAGCAAAAGGAAGTCCATTGCAACTCGTCCTATCCTCTGTATACCATCTGGATGCACCCACCGGGAATATAAAAATGGCTGAGGCACGCCAAATCATGGAGAACCCAATGGTTAAAGAGGCTATTCCTTTAGCTTATGGCGACAGCTACCGAGGCTATCGCATTTTGGGAACGACTAAAGCATATTTAGACAAATATGATGCCCAGTTAGCAGATGGTCGCGTTTTCACCCGTTCATTGGAAACAACCATAGGAGCGCAGATAGCTGAAAAAACCGGGCTTCAAGTAGGTGATACCTTCTTAGGAACTCATGGTGAAGTACAGGAAAGTGGAGATGTACACGAAGATCATCCGTATACCGTAGTTGGAATTTTACAAAGAACCAATACCGTTTTAGACCAATTGATCATCACTCCTGTAGAAAGTGTCTGGGAAGTTCATAATCACGAAGGGCATGATCATGACGAGCACGCGCACGAAGGACATGATCACGATGAGCATGCGCACGAAGGACATGATCACGACGAGCACGCCCACGAAGGACATGACCACGACGAGCACGCCCACGAAGGACATGATCACGATGGGCATGCGCACGAACGACATAATCACGACGAACACGCGCACGAACGACATAATCACGACGAGCACGCTCATGAAGGACATGACCACGACGAGCACGCTCATGAAGGACATGATCACGATGAGCACGCCCACGAAGGACATGACCACGGCGAGCACGCGCACGAAGGACATGATCACGACGAGCACGCTCATGAAGGACATGACCACGACGAGCACGCTCATGAAGGACATGACCACGACGAGCACGCCCACGAAGGACATGATCACGACGAGCACGCCCACGAGGGACATGATCACGACGAGCACGCTCATGAAGGACACGCGGAAGGTGCTCCTACGGTATATCCGGACAGCATGGATGTAACTGCCGTTCTTCTGGAGTATAAAACCAAGATGGCTGTTTACAATATGCCACGAACCATCAATGAGCAAACGAATATGCAAGCGGTTATACCTTTTCTGGAGATTAATCGTTTGTTCTATATGCTTGGAGTGGGTGCCACTACTTTAAAATTAATAGCAGGTGGAATCATGCTTATGGCCGGGTTCAGTGTTTTCTTTGTATTGTATAGTCGTCTAAGAGAAAGAAGGTATGAACTGGCCTTAATGCGATCCGTCGGTTACCAACCCTTTGATTTGTTTGGACTATTGATCTTTGAAGGGATTTTACTGTCTGCAATGGGCTACGCATTGGGATGGATATTTAGCCGGATCGGCCTGTATTTTGTCAATCGCCAGGCAGCAGGTGATTTTAATCTCCAATTTGAAACCGGTTTCGTGAGTGGAGAGTTATGGTTATTACTGCTCACCTTTGGAGTAGGTATCATCGCTGCCCTGCTACCAGCCTTGCAGGCTATGCGTATGGATGTGTCAGCCACTTTATCAGATAATTAAACTAACATGCCAAAGAGTGTTAAACTTTTACTCGCTTTCATTTTGTGTACGCTTGTCTTAACGCAAGAAAGAGTGTGCGAGCATTTAGGATTCGGAAGAGCAGTAGCCCATCAAGTTCCGTCTGGTGACGATGAGCTCCAAAATCTTTCCGTTACAGAATTACCACAAGTTGATATATCGACAACAAACAGTCCCTCCCATAGCGTAAGAGACCATTTTTCAAATGGAGTCACTGAAGAAGATTCTAACCATTTTAAAGCGCAATTAATCTCCGATACATCTACAGATCTTTTACCTCAACAGGCTACAGAATTAGATTGGAGGTTTCTGGTCGATATCGAATATGAGCTCAAGTATTTTGAGGAACTAGACATGGAAGTCTACGTTCCTATTTTTGATGAAGTACATCAAGCATTAGATGGGCAGGAGGTTGTCATAGAAGGTTATGTTATCCCTTTTGATCTGGATGGAAACTTCTTATCCTTATCCTACAATCCCTATGCGTCCTGCTTCTTTTGTGGAAAAGCAAGCCCCGCCTCTGTAATGAGTTTATATGTCAGAGATGAGGATAAGAGATACCAGGTAGATGATTTCAAAAAATTCAGGGGCACCCTACATCTCAACTATGACGATCCAAATGAATTCTATTATATCCTGAGGGACGCTAGAGAGGAATAAAACAGATAGCTAATCTAGCGAGACTTTTAGGTATTTACTCTTTTCGGTTATTAAGGCATTCTTATAAACGAGATGCTCCTTTGCGATCGATTATGTGCCCTCATTACACCTTTTACTGCTAAGAGTGTATTTGCGTGTTGTAACTAATGATGTACATTGGCCAAGATTAGCCAAAGCACATAAACAATGAGCAAGCCGACCTCGATTAGTAATAATAACACTGTACAGGATCTACTCAACTGGTTCCAAATTCAGTGGCCAGGAAACAAATCCATCTTTATCGGGATACTCTTTATCATTTCAGGTATTATAGGAATGATATGCGCTTCCTCACGGATCTCTCCATTTATTTATTTTCCTCAACAAGCAGGCCTTGCACTTAATACTTGGGCACTAGAATGCATCGATCCAAACAACATCTTCTATTACTTCATATTTGATGTATTTTTTGCTATTGGTCTTTTTTTAATAAACCACACTTTACTAAAAAGACAGTATGGTAAACCCAGGCTTATACTCTTAATTGCAATAACACCTTTACTTGTTGACATATTGGAATGGCCGGCTTTTAATTCTCAAAACGCCACCATATACTCCGCCGTATCAACTGTCAAGTTGGTCTCTTATGGCATCGTATTATTAATGCTGATTTACAAGTTGTTGGGCAAAATAGTTACTTCTCTTACAGGCTACAACACCAAGATTATAACTCCGTTTAGCGAGCAAATCATACGCTACTTCTATCCAGGCATTATAAGCACTATCTTATTAATTTTCGTATTAAGATCACTGAGTAAATTTGATTCTCTAATTATTGAATTGACTTATGGAGTCAATCTACCCATTTTTGTATTTCTATTTGTAATAACAATATTGAAAGTTTGGTTCATGCCATACTATGTAAAGTTTTCAAGAACTTTTTACAGATTAATAACACTTGGAGAATACACAAAACAAAACCCAGACCATAAAGAGTTAATCACACTAAGAAAAGACTACTTAAAAAAAGTGTTAACCACAAGAAGTGCAATCACACCGATTAACAATCTTATTGAAGAAGAAACCGAAACCGAGGCGAAAAAAAATTTAATAACCAGAAAAGAATACAAA
>JBCBVN010000126.1:0-11315 GCA_039817625.1 Bacteroidota bacterium | reverse complement strand
TCAGCAATGGTCACTCCTTGCTGGTTGGTGTTCCTGGACTAGCGAAAACCCTCCTGGTCAGTACTATAGCTGAAGTTCTGGATCTCGATTTCAAGCGTATCCAGTTTACTCCTGACCTGATGCCCAGCGACATTACAGGCTCTGAAATTTTGGGCGATGATCGGCAGTTCAAATTCAACCAGGGACCACTTTTCGCCAATATCATCCTGGCCGACGAGATTAACCGTACGCCACCCAAGACACAGGCAGCCTTGCTTGAAGCCATGCAAGAGCGTTCCGTTACGGTTAGCGGCCAGCGTCACTTGTTGCCCGTACCATTTTTTGTACTCGCAACCCAGAACCCCATCGAGCAAGAAGGTACCTACCCGCTGCCAGAAGCGCAGTTAGACCGCTTCATGTTCAACATCCCGCTGGACTACCCGAGCTACGATGAGGAGATTGCTGTAGTGAGAGGTACGACCGGCAACCAAAAAGCGGATTTGAATAACATCATAAGCGGAGAAGAAATCCTGTACTTCCAAAAGCTCATCCGCAAGATTCCAGTGAGCGACAACCTCCTGGAATATGCCGTTAATCTGGTCAGCCAAACGCGCCCCAATACCCAACGCGCCACCGCCGATGTCAACAACTACATCAGTTGGGGTGCAGGACCACGCGCTTCTCAGTACTTGATTTTGGGTGCTAAGACCCACGCGGCCATCAACGGCAAGTATTCTCCCGATATCGAAGACATTCAGGCAGTAGCCAAGTATGTCCTTCGCCACCGCATCGTTCGCAACTACAAGGCCGAGGCCGAAGGCGTAACTGAAGAGCATGTAATTGAGGCACTGCTCTAGAGCAATTGCCCAAAATCATGCACCAAAACTTGCGGGTTTTTCATCTGTTGAATACAATAGTCTGACTTACGCCATAATCGCGTAGGCTAGGTTTCAAATTTAATTTCCATGCTTTCCAGACTCCGCAAGTCTATATTCTACACCCTTATTCTCGGTCTGCTGGCATTTTCTCTGAACAATTGTGCCACAGACTCAGCCCTCAGCCCTAAAAAGCCAGCATTTGGCGACATCAACAGGCTGACCGTTATTGTAGACACTAACCTGGTCACTACTTCCATTCGCGATTCGCTGGCCTTTTTCTTTGAGCCTCCCTACTTAATCCTACCTCAGCCAGAGCCCATTTTCGATCTCGACTTCACGAGACCGTGGCTGCTGCAGGCCAGGCCCGCTATGCGGAAGCTCAGGGAATATCTGGTATTGGCCAATCTCGATGATCAATATTCGGAGACCAATCAAATGGTGCGCCGGGATCTGACCGAAGAACAGCTGCAAAGGGTCATGGACGAAGGCTATATCTCTGTTGTCGCGCGAGATAAATGGGCCCTCAATCAAAACCTGTACTATGTAGTTGGGCGAGACTTACAAAGTCTGCACAATGGGCTGCGGGAGGTCTATCCCTCCATAGTCGGCAAGCTCAAAGAAAGGCAGATGAACCGCTGGGCAACCACCGTATATGCAGGTGGTTCCGATATCAATCTGGGAAATACCATAGAAAGAAAGCTGGGTGTCAAGATGCGCATACCCGACGGATTCCGGGAAGCACCCATACAATCCGATAGTGTCGTTTGGCTACGCGACTTCATTCAGGGCGGTAGCCTAAACTTGTTTATGGCGCAGACCGATTATACCAGTGCCGATCAGCTTACAGAAGAAGGATACAAAAGCATCATAAACCGCATAGCTGGCCAGTACATTAGTTCTGATGCCGACAGTACTTATCTGGTCATTCACGATACGGACCTGCCCACCTTCATCGAGCCCGTGCAGATCGATGGCAAATACGCCTTGGAGGCGCGAGGAATTTGGGAGATGGCCAATGATTTTATGGCAGGTTCCTTCATCAGCTATCTCGTGCTCGATGAGACGACGAACAAGCTCACCTTGTTGATGGGCATCATTCACCGGCCAAACGAAAACAAGCGCGATCTAAGCGAGCAGTTGGAAGTGATTTTGCGCAACACCAAATTTGAAGTGAGCGGAAACCCCTAATGTCTCCTCAACCAATAGGAACAAGTTCATAGCCTTACCTTTGTGGTTAAAGTAATCGCCGCATGCTTATCTCCGTTGTCGTAACTGTCTACAACGAGCGGGAAAACATCCGCCCCCTTATCGATCAGATCAATGCAGCTCTCAGCGGTCTTGATTACGAAATCATATATGTAGACGATGGCTCAAAAGACGGAACGACCGAAGAGCTCTTCAGCATAGATGACCCCAGATTGGTGGTTGTCGAATTCAGAAAGAACTACGGTCAGAGTCTGGCGCTGATGGCAGGTATCGATCAGGCCAAAGGAAAATTTATCGTCACTATGGATGGCGATCTCCAGAATGATCCTTCCGATATTCCAGCTATGCTAGAAGAGTTGCGCCAGGGAGATTTCGACCTAGTCGTTGGCGAGCGCGTCAATCGCAAAGACAATGCACTTTTCCGCACCCTGCCCAGCCGAATAGCCAACTATATTATACGCAAAAGCTCAGGCGTGCATCTTCGCGATTATGGCTGCGCGCTTAAGGTGTTTAAGGCAGAGCTGGCAAAAGATCTGGGCATTTATGGCGAGCTGCACCGATTCGTGACCGTGCTGGCAGCCCTGGAGGGCGCGCGCATCACGCAGGTACCCGTAAAGCACCATGCCCGCAAATTTGGCAAAAGCAAATATGGGCTGGGCCGCACTTTTAAGGTCGTCAGTGACCTCATACTCATGCTCTTCCTAAAGAAGTACCTGGCTCGGCCCATGCACCTATTTGGCCAGATTGGCCTGGGCTTATTCGGTGTCGGTGCCATCATCAATCTCTATTTGCTGGTTGTCAAGATCATGGGTAATGAAATCTGGGGACGGCCTCTCCTCATTCTTGGCGTCCTGCTGATTTTAAGTGGTATTCAACTCATCACGATCGGCCTGATTCTGGAGATGCAGATGCGTACCTATTACGAGTCACAGGAGAAACGGCCTTATCGGGTGAGGCGGGTGAAAGTTGGTCAGGCTACTCCCGAAGTAGTGGTATAACTCTGCTGCGCCAACGTTGGGGTTAAGACCTCCCTGGCAACAAGTAGATTCCCCGTGCTTTTTCACACGACCGAAGGCGTGAAAGCTCTCGCCTAAGCGGAGAAATTATTCCCTCACCTTCACCGTCATCGGGTACTCATCCTGGGCGCTGTTGGGTGCCTCTAATTTGGACTTCCGCAGGTCGGTTACCTTATACCAAGGACGATTGTCGTGCCGGGCAAACATACTGTCTATGGCCTCTACGCCTTGAGCTGCAGGATACTGGCGTGGACTCACGATATAGGTCATGGAGCTATCTAGCTCAAAGACGTGTCTGGGCACGAAATCTCCGTAAGCCATTTCGAGATAGTAGCTCATGGCCGGCTCCATGGTCGTCCAACCATAAATAGCCACCGGATGATAAGCCTCGGTCTGACCAATGCGCTCGGCAGATTCTCTGATGGCTATTCCCTTTTCATCTCCGGCGGCACGGGGTGGCAATACATACCCATTGAGCGCAATACGTATGAGCAATAAAAAGACCGCAACAATCATGGGTCCTTCTATTGGCTTACGCCAGTAGCGAACGCCCAGGGCTAGTCCTGATATACCCAGAGCCGGAGCCAGTACCCAGCGATAGGGTAAACTCGCCGTTTCGGGAGCCAGTGGAATGAAAAATGTGGCCAGACTGAGCAAAACGACCACCCCACCGAGTAAATAATACCACCCGCGGAAGTACAAAGATTTAGACTCCAACTGCGGTTTGTACAAAGCTAAGCCAACGAAAAATATCAGAGGCCAGAGCATGAGCAAATAGCGCGGGTAGACATTGGGCGATAGCCAGTAAACGGGAATGTTGACTAGAAAAATCAGCAGCAAATAAGCCAGGAATGGTTGCTCGCGCAGGCGTCGCTTCAGCCCACAACCCACAAATAGCAGCAGGAGAAGTGTCCACGGCAAGAAGTGGTAACTCATCTCGATCGGGAACAAGGCCACGTGCTCCAGTGTCTCAGACCAGCTGTGCTCCAGGGCCGTGCGCTTGCTGCTTTCGCTGAAGAGTTGCTCCCAGACCGAAGCCAGGGAAACTTCCTGACTGTAGGGTATATAATAAGCTGCCAGCAAGGCCAGGCAACCTAGCCCACTGATGATGTGCGGCACGCTAAACAGACGCCACCATTGCCGGCGCCACAGCAGATAGGCGATGACCGCAAAGCCCTGAAATACGATGGCTGGAAAGCCCTTTAGTAAGAAGGCAGCCGCCGTTAGTGCATAGGTAAATCCAAAAGCTCGCCACCATTGCCCGCGCTCGCCATATCGCCAGAGGAGCAAAAACTGAGTAAAAACCACACCGCTGAAGCAAACGTCAATGAGGCCCAGCATGGAATCCCAAAAAAGCATGCGGCCACAAGTGATAATACTCAGGCTACCTAACAGGGCTACTGAGTGGCCTAGCTCGTCTTTGGTAAGGCGGTAGGCGATGGCCGCATAAATAAGCAGGCTAACTACCGTTGGAAAGCGGGCCGCCCACTCGCTGGCACCACCCCACAACCAAAAGCTGAGGGTAAGTATCCAATTCCAAAGCGGAGGTTTATTCAGGTAGGGATCACCGTGCATGGTCGGCACCAGATAATCACCACTCCAGATCATCTCTTGAGCAACCAGAGCTCTAATGGCCTCATCATCTATGAAAACCATAATGCCCAGGTTCCATAGCAAGGCGGGGAGAAGGAGTAAACCAAAAATGATGATTAGCCAGCGCGGGGTCACGGGATAAAGGTAAGATGGTTTGAAGGGAAAACCAGTTTCCTTTGCACAAGGTCTCCATGGGGTTGTAGGGTTACTGGCTTCTTACAGACAGCGACCTGGACTACATCCTGTGGATGGTCGGTTTACAAGCTACTTATTCGCTCGGTCTACTTTAAAAGATCTAGTAGATACTCGCCGTAGCCACTTTTCAGAAACTTGTTCGCTTCGCGTTCGAGACCGGCATCGTCGATGAAACCCTGCTGCCAGGCGACTTCTTCGATACAGCCGATCTTGAGGCCTTGCCGGTCTTCAATCACTTCGATGAATTGGCCAGCCTGCATCAGACTTTTGTGGGTGCCTGTATCGAGCCAGGCTGTACCACGACCCAGCACGGCAACCTGTAGCTGGCCGCGCTCTAGATAGTATCGGTTTACATCGGTGATTTCATATTCTCCCCGTGCACTGGGCTGAAGGTTCTTTGCCACATCGACTACCGAGTTGTCGTAGAAATACAATCCGGGTACCGCATAGTGTGATTTGGGTTGCGCGGGCTTTTCTTCGATGGAGATGGCTTTGTGCGACTCATCAAATTCGACTACACCATATCGCTCAGGATCAGCCACCCGATACGCAAAAACCAGTCCTCCGCCAGGCGTCTGCATTTGGGCCAACTGGTTTTCTAAGTCGGTTCCGTAAAAAATATTATCGCCAAGAATGAGTGCTGCGGGGTCAGCGCCTATGAATTCCTCTCCTAAGACGAAAGCTTGTGCCAGACCATTGGGCTCGTACTGGGGCACATAGCTGAATCGGCATCCCAGGCGACTACCATCTCCCAGGAGATGCTCAAATTTGGGTAGATCGTGGGGCGTACTGATGATGCAGATATCTCTTATCCCGGCTGACATCAGGGTCGAAAGCGGGTAGTAGATCATGGGTTTATCGTAAACCGGCATGAGTTGCTTACTCACAGCTAAAGTGAGTGGATATAGACGTGTTCCGAGGCCCCCGGCCAGGATGATACCTTTCATGCTGCAAAGTTAATAGCCCGGAATTACCTGATAACCAATTCAACTCGCTCATCTCCACTATTGGTAGCAGATTCTCTAGGTAGTGGCCGACTGCGCCCGAATGCCTCTACCGCTACGCGATCACGACTTACTCCTTGTTCGATAAACCATGCCCGGATAGATGAAGCCCTACCTTCGCTAAGCGCCTGGGCATCACTGTAGCTCATATTAGAGCCCAGGTGAACACCCAGTAAAATTTGAAGAGTAGGCTGGCTCTGAAGCAATGATAGAAGGCGGCGAAGCTCTGTCTCTGCACTATTGGTCAAATAAGCACTTCCTGCCTGGAAAGTTACCAGCTCTAAAACTGTCTGTCGTCCGCTTTCCAACGGAATAAAATCAACTGAAACACCCTGTGTACCTAAGGGGCGTGGATCATTGGTATAAACAGCGGGTTCGGTGACTGTTTTCGCGCGCAAGTCTCTTCCCGGAGGGGGTGAAGGCGCAGAATATCGCTGCGTATTTTCAGCTGCGAGCTGGGCGGAGATGACCAGGTTCAGGCTATCGTTGAGTCGCTCGATCTCAGCTTCGTATTGGGTAGTAGCCTGGGCAATTTCTTCTCGCTCGCGGATCTGATTCTCCAGTGGTTCGCGCAAATTTTCCCTGAGCTGGGCTTGTGCCTGTGGGCGAACTCCTGCCAGTAGCTCATTCTCCCAGGCCTCGCGCTCATATACTGCTGGTGCTGTAGTAGGAAACAGATCGCGGCTAACGTTAGTGGCTAATTCGTCACTATCCAGTTCAGCCTCTTCGATCACATCCTGAGCAGCAGCGGGCATCCATTCTTCTGTGATGGTACGAGCGACCAATTCCCTCGGTGGTTCGGGTGATTCAGTAGGCTGCCAATCGTGTCCAGACTGACCTCTGCGGGCGAGCTCATCGTCTTGAAACTGCTGGAAACGAGCACGCATCTGTTCCAGTTCCGCATATCTGGCGGAATCTATAGCGCGCTGAAGCGAATCAGATACGGTGGGTCTGATGGGCCTGGGGGGTACTGTGTCTGTGAGCGTCGCCCTGGCATTGGCTTCTCGGTATCTGAGGGCTTCCAGTTCGGGGTCGATGTAGTTGGCGAGGATATCTTCGCCTGCAGCTTCCAGTTGTCTGCGCCATTCTACATCTGCCTGTCGCCTGCGCTCGCGCAGTTCATTCAGTGCCTCTTGAGAGCGATAAATTCGGTTGTTCAGGTCTTGTATCACTGCCGATCGAGCCTGGTAGTCCTGGCTGGATGCAGCATCATCAGTAGTGGCGTAAGCCTCTGATGCCATCGACCTGCTGATGTTCCGTGCCGGAGCAAAATAGCCTTGAGCCTCTGCCACTACCTGCCCGGCGGCATCCTGGTTGATAATGAGTGTATAGTTGCCCGATTGGTCTACCTCGACTTGTCGTTCCTGGCCATCGACCCGAAGACTAACTTGTGCATCCGCTCGGTCTGGTCCGGGAGGTAGCACGACCTGCCCACTGAGCATTCGACAGGGAAGTGGGGCTGCTCTAGATGGCAATGGTAAGGATCGAATTTTCCAAGTGTCCTCTCCCTCAATCCCACAAATAGCCAGCCTCTGTGGATCTAGAACGGCAAAAGAGAAAGATTCGATAGATATGCCTTGCCATTCCAGTATGCGTTGGGCAGGCTCCAATATCTGTGTGCTGTTGATTTGCATCCGGCCGTACATCCATTTGCCATCGCGTTTGAAATAAAGCGTCTGCCCATCTTGAGCCAGGTAGGGCCGCTCTTCAAAGCCCTCGCTATTGAAGCCTGTGAGGGAAACCGGCGATCCCCATTGCCCGTTTGACTCGGCAGCCTGAACGAATAAGTCGCCTTCCTCATCGTGATAAAAGAGCCTGCGGTTTTCAATGTCGAAGTGAATAAACCCATTTGATGCCAGGCTACTAGCTACTGGCCATGAAGTGACGATTCTCCACGCGCGATCGCCTTTAGCCAGCAAATCGAGATAGGGGTGTGCGCCCAGGTGTAAGACGGCCAGCTGCTTGCCACTGGCGCTGATACCGACCACCTGATCATGGGCGAAAGTGTTGATAGGCGAACCACATATGATGGGCCTACTCCAACTGCCATCGATCTGTCTTCTGACGATCCATACATCTGCTGCATTGTCTGGACCTAAGTTTTGCGGATGTCCATCCATACTGTAGTAGAGGCTACCTCCGTCGGGCGCGAATACTGGAAAAGATTCCGCGCGCCGGGTTTGATTACCCGTCGGGTGCTGGGCAGCTAGGGATGCCGTTACCAATAGAAGTAAAAGGCTGCAGATTGCGTGTTTGGGCCAGGGCATGAAGAGTTAGTTGCGCGATAAGGGGATGAGTAGTTGCTTCACGCTTTAGACGCAATATACGGGTTTGAGGTTACATAGCCTGGAGATTTTTAGTCCATTAATCTTCGTTTAACACGACTCGGAAATCAAATCTTTCTCACCTGTGCACGCTTTTAAAACAATTTGTTATTTCCTATCTTTGCTGCTATGAGCAATTCCACCAACGGGCAGGCGCATCCGGAAGATCAGATCGTGACGCTGAAGGGCATGTATGAGGACTATTTCCTCGACTATGCATCTTATGTGATCCTGGAGCGGGCGGTACCGGGTATCGTAGACGGACTAAAGCCCGTGCAGAGGCGCATTCTGCACGCCATGAAGGAGATGGATGACGGGCGCTACCACAAGGTGGCCAACATCATCGGGCAGACGATGCAGTTTCATCCGCATGGGGATGCTGCCATCGGTGATGCGCTGGTCAATATGGGCCAGAAAGATTTGCTCATCGACCCGCAGGGCAACTGGGGAAACATCTATACCGGTGATAGTGCGGCGGCTTCGCGATACATAGAAGCTCGTCTGACCAAGTTTGCCCTGGACGTTGTCTTTAACCCTAAAACGACCGACTGGCAGTTGAGCTACGACGGCCGCAAGCGCGAGCCCATAGCCCTGCCCGTGAAGTTTCCATTGGTACTAGCTCAGGGCGCAGAAGGTATTGCCGTAGGTCTGAGCACTAAAATATTGCCACACAACTTTGTGGAACTGATCAAGGCCAGCATTAAGCACTTGCAGGGTAAAGAGTTTACGATCTATCCAGACTTTGCTACCGGTGGGCTCATTGATGTGACCGATTATCAGGCAGGTAAGCGCGGCGGCAAAGTGAAAGTGCGCGCCAGGCTGGAAAAGGTAGATAAATCGACCATCGCCATACGTCAACTCCCCTATGGAGTGACAACCCAAAGCCTGATCGACAGCATCGTGAAAGCCAACGATAAAGGCAAGATCAAGATCAAGCGCGTAATCGATAATACTGCTCAGGATGTAGAATTACTCATCGAGCTGGCCAGTGGCGTAAGCCCAGACCTGACCATAGACGCGCTTTACGCTTTCACGCATTGCCAGCTGTCTATTTCGCCGAATGCCTGCATCATTATAGAAGAGAAGCCGCACTTCGTATCGGTTAAGGACATCTTGCGTACCTGCACTGAGCAAACCCGAGAGCTGCTGCGACAAGAATTGCTCATCGAGCAAAAGGAGTTACAGGAAAAACTCCACTTTGCCAGTCTCGAAAAGATTTTCATCCAGGAGCGCATCTATCGGGATATAGAGGAGGCCGAAAGCTGGGAGCAGGTTCTGGAGATCATCAGAGCCGGTCTAAAAAAGTATGTGCGCGAGCCCTCAAAGAAAGCGAAGAAGGGCGACGAGCGATTGTTGCTGCTTCGAGATATTACCGAAGACGATATCGTGCGCCTTACTGAAATTAAAATCAAGCGCATCTCGAAGTACAACAGCTTCAAGGCCGACGAGCGCATTGCTCAATTGGAAGAAGACTTACGCAGGGTGGCTGATCACCTCGCTAACCTGACAGATTATGCGATTGACTACTATCAGAGACTGCTCGACAAGTACGGGAAAGAGCGAACTCGAAAGACGGAGATCACCACCTTCGACAAGGTCAAGATCGTACAAGTAGCGGCCAACAATGCTAAACTCTATGTCAATCGCAAAGAAGGCTTTGTCGGCTCCGGCATGAAGAAAGATGAGTTCGTGGCTAATTGCTCTGATCTGGATGACATCATCGTCATCAGAAAAGACGGCAAGCTGGTTGTCACACGCATAGCGGATAAAACCTTCGTTGGTAAGAACATCCTCCACGTCGACGTGTGGAAAAAGGGCGATGAGCGTACCACCTATAATGTGGTCTACCTGGATGGGAAAACCGGCCGTAGCATGGCCAAGCGATTCAACGTCAAAGCCATCACTCGTGATCGCGAATACGATCTGACTAAAGGTGCAAAAGGCTCCCGCATCCTTTATCTGACGGCCAACCCCAATGGAGAAGCGGAATCTGTCACCGTTACCCTGAGCCCGGGTAGCAAATCGCGAAAGAAGGTATTTGATTTCGATTTCAGCGAGTTAGCAATTAAAGGCCGTGGGGCAGGTGGTAACATCATTACCCGATACCCCGTCCGCAAAATCGTGCTGGCTGAGGCCGGCAAGAGTACACTCGGCGCCATGCAAGTCTGGATGGACCCCGTTAGTGGTCGCCTGTTCACCGAAGAACACGGTAAGCTACTCGGAGGCTTTGATACGGGAGATCGCCTACTCATGGTCTACAAAAATGGCAGCTACGAATTAGCCGAGCTAGACCTCAATCGCAAGTTCGAGCCCGACCAACTCTGGCACATTGGAAAGTATCGGGACGGGCAGGTAATATCTGCTGTCTATTGGGAAGGAGAACGCGGCACAACTCTGGCCAAGCGCTTTGAGATCGAAACCAAGGCAGATGGACAGAATTTTCCTTTCATCAGTGAGCACAAGCAATCAAAACTCTATTTCGCCAGCGTTCATCCAGCGCCCGTTGTAGATCTGGGCTATCGTCAAGATCGACAGAAAAAGGTGCGACGAATCGAGCTGGTCGACTTTATCGATGTAAAGGGCTGGAAATCGCTCGGCAATAAAGTCACCGACTACAAGATCATATCTGTAGACGATGTCTCGCCAAAAGAGAAAGCTCAAAAAGGAAAGGCCAGCAGCAATGGTAAATCACTCAAGCCAGGAGATAGTATTGAGTTTGAGTTTTGATGGTAGCTTCCTGTGAAGGAAGGGAAATCTTTTGTAGTACACGGAGATAACAGAGCAAACAGATCCTGACGGAACTACTGAGCACCAAAGTCTGTCTGCGACAGCCGTTTGGATGCAACGGATTAAAACAGATCCTAGCGCAGCTAAAGTGTTCAAAATTATTCCTGGCAATGCTTAAATGTACAAGCACATCCCCACTCCGCTTTACTCCGTCAAGAAGGCTGACTATCGAAGATAGGAAGACTTCGATCCGTAAATGTTCTGTATTGCTTCGTCTAATCCGTTAACTCCGTGTACTCATAAATCAATCCTCTAAGGGTACACGGAGATAACAGAGCAAACAGATCCTGACGGAACTACTGAGCACCAAAGTCTGTCGCAGACAGACTTTGG
>JBCBVN010000125.1:0-11400 GCA_039817625.1 Bacteroidota bacterium | reverse complement strand
CGTTTCAACCGCGCCAGCTACGATAATAGCGGTGTGGCCCAGCAGGCCTTTATGATCGATAATTTTGCCAACGCCTACTACATTCAAGGAGGAACAGCCGTCTATTTTGGTGAAGGGTCGAGCACACCTTTCTCCGTAGGTCTTTTCGACAATCCGTTTACTTCCCTTGATGTGGTTGGCCACGAGGTAGGACACGGTATGACCTACTTTACCTCTGGCCTCATTTATTCTGGAGAATCCGGAGGTCTCAACGAAGCCTTTAGCGACATCGTCGGCATCAGTATTCAAGCGAACTCCGTGCCTGAGCAACTCGACTGGAGATTGGGTAATGACTTCTCCTCCAATGGCGATTACTTTCGGGATATGGCCGACCCCAAGTCACTGGGTATGCCCAGCACCTATGGTGGTGAATTTTGGGATCCAGGCCTGCCCGTACACCGAGGTAGTTCTATGGCCAACCTTTGGTACTACCTACTCACAGAAGGTGGCAGCGGGACTAACGATCTAGAATACGATTACAATGTGCCGGCTATTGGTATGGACAAAGCAGCGGCCATAGCCTACCACGCCTGGACCTATTATTTCAGCGCGGGGACAGATTATCCATCGGCTGCCGGATTGACCATGGTCGCTACCACTGAATTGTATGGCTGTGGACCGGAATTAGCTGCCGTAAAAGAAGCTTGGGCCGCAATTGGTTTGCCCGTTGAAGAACCCTCCGGAGCTGCAAACCGATATGAGGTCTGCAACCTTGCGCAAATCGTGGATTTTAGTGTGTCCGGCGAAATTCAATCGGTAGAATGGGACTTTGGCGATGGGACAAGCTCTAGTGAGTTCACCCCTTCATATACTTATTCTGCACCAGGTGAATATACGGTTTCGGCTAGCGGTCAGACTTGCGCAGGTGGTTTCTCTTTTACCTTGCCCGAACCCATCCGCGTACTGACTCAGGATCTGGATTGTTCGGTATTTGATATAGAAACAGCTGGGCAAAACGACATCACCCAGTGTAGTGGAAGTATGCAGATTCTTGGTCAGGAGGAGTCTACCGGTTTTATACGCGGAACCTTTTTTATAGATGTGCCAGAAGCGGATGGCTATGAATTGAGCCTAACAGGCATTGGTTTTCCCAGTATGTCTGTCGGTGTGGAAGCTGTGATAGATGGAGGGTTTGAGTTTATCACCAACTTGTCTCCTATTCCAGATGAAACTATTACGTTAGAAATTCCTTACTCCCGCATTCGAGTCAGAGTCTTCGATTTCAATACGATGCCAGATTCCGGCATGGATTTGGCCTGGAGCTGTCTTCAGGTATCCGTACCGCCTTCGGCGGCCTTCGACTTCTTTTTCGGTGACGAATGCTCAAGAACGATAAGCCCACAAGACGCATCTACCGGCCTACCGAATAGCTGGACCTGGCGAGCCAATGGAGAGGTCGTTTCTACCGATCGAAATCCGATCATTCTGCTTCCTCAAATCAATACACTCTATACAATCAGTCTGACCGTCTGCAACGATATAGGGTGCGATGAGATGGTGATGGAAGACGCATATTATTTAGATGGTGAATCCGCAGCTTGTACAGATGTTACCATGCCACAGGTGTCCAGCTCAAGTGCTTGTACAGGCAGATTAAGAGATATAAATCAAGGGCTTCCATACCTGGAAACCAACACGAGATTCGATATCATTCTCGATTCAGGCTTTGCGGTCGAGTTGGATTTTACCGTTTTCGATTTACAGGAGGATGATCTGCTAAGGGTCGCAACGGGCGAATTCAATTCCTCTGGCCAAATCATCAATGTAGAGTATACCGGCACAGAATTGGCCAATACAACGGTGCAATTTCCCGCCAATCACATCTCCATATCGCTGGAGGCGGGATTTGAGCTGTTTAATGAAGACAATATAGGTTTTGACCTCACCTGGCAGTGTATTGCGCCTATGGCCCCTGCAGCTTCTTTTAGTGTAACGGTAGATGCGCCTTGCAATGACCGCATTTTATTAGATAATACCAGTAGCAGTATCATCAATAGCTGGGAGTGGTATCTCGACGGGAATTTGAATGGCCTGGGCCAGTCTGTGGTCTTTGACCAAATGGCTCCAGGTACCTACGACCTGACGCTGATTGCCTGCAATGATATTGGATGCGATACCGCTACGGTAGAGGACTTTGTCTTAGACCCACCCACAGATCCTCAGTGCTTAGTCAGTACCAATGAATTAGAGGATGTGGGGACAATCGTGGAGGTGTTCCCGAATCCGACCCGCGGAAGTCTAAATCTAAGAAGCGCTCAGAACCTGGATGGTTGGCAGGTTAATGTGTACGACGCCCAGGGACGAGAAATCCGCGAGTTTTCCGTCGATCGGCTTGTAGCTGGTCAGAATCTTTTGATAGCTATGGAAGATTTGGCGTCGGGTATTTATTGGTTGCGCGGAATTGACGAAAGCGGTACAACCTTTTTCACCAAGCGAATTGTTAGGTGGTGAAAAGCTGACTAGTTATGTTTTTAGCCTTTCCACCGATCCTTGGCGGCACTGGTCCCAGAGCTTATCTGGTATTGGTCATTATTGTTGTACTGGTTCTGGCTCTGTTTTATGTCGTCTACAGACTACTGAAGCAAGATGTGGAGTAGGGACATCTAACTCGATCCCTCCCACGGAAAACTCTTCAGGCGCAGCAGTAGGACACCTGCTATGATCAGTGCAGCACCCAGTATCTGGGGCCATTTGATGCTGCGTTCTTCCAGTCCGAGCCAGCCGTAGTGATCCATGACGAGGCCAAAGATCATTTGGCCGGCTACACTGAGTCCAAGGGTTAGACCAACACCAAGCTTAGGGGCCAGTATAATCAGGCTAACGACATAAAAGGCGCCGAGCAAGCCGCCGAGCCAGTAATACCAGGGCAAGCTTAGGGTGTTTTCCAGGCCGACAGATCGATTCTGGCCAGAAGACAGTAAACAAAAAGGCCTGCAATGCCGATTACAAAGGAGAGTAGGGCACCGAGTTCTGCACTTTTCGCACTGGTACCGAGCTTGGCGTTGACTGCAGCCTGAACAGGTAGAACTACTCCGGCAAGAAGAGCGAGTAAGATTAGAAGATATTGCAAGAGCTTGCTGTTATATTTAGCCCGAAAATACCCACAAATGACCACAAGCTATCTAAACCTCAAAGAAGAAGATCGAAAACGGTTGTTAGATGCCCCCGCTCTCATCACTATTTTAGTTGGTGGTGCCGACGATGATCTCAGCGAAGCTGAACGCAATAAGGCAGCCAAAACCATTAAAATACGGACTTACGATGAAGAGTCTGAGCTAAAAGCTTATTACGATCTGGTGAGGTATGACTTTAAAGCACGTGTGCGGTCGCTGCTGGGCGAGTTGCCTCAACATACAGATACACGCACCCAAGCTATTGCAGATCGACTGGCTAAGCTCAATGCCGTTTTTGCCCAAATGGATCAGAAGCTGGCATTTCAATTTTACGATGATTTTATAAAGTTAGCAACGGCTGTGGCCAGAACCGAAGGTGGTTTTCTGAGGTGGATCACCATTGGCCCCAAAGAGACTAAAGTGGTAGAACTACCTATGATCGATACCATAGAAGAGCCGGAAGCAGAAGAATAGTGTAGCTGTTTATCGAATCAACCTGACCTCGCGCTCTAATTCCACGCCAAATTTTGCTTCTACGGCTTGCTGCACGTCCTGGCTGAAGGCGAGAACTTCCTCGCTGGTAGCGCCCCCGTGATTCACGATGACCAACGCTTGGTTTTTGTAACAACCGACCGCACCCTGACGCTTTCCTTTAAACCCGCATTGATCGATCAGCCAGCCGGCAGCCAATTTAATCTGCCCACCATCAACCGGATATTGTGGCATATCTACGTACTGATCACTCAGCGAACGAGCAAAATCAGCTGAGACCATCGGGTTTTTGAAGAAGCTGCCGCTATTGCCCATCAAACTCCAGTCCGGAAGCTTCTGGTTGCGAATTTCAATGACGGCTCTGGCCACATCTGGTGGGGTAGGGTGCTTTATTCCGTTTTGGGTCAGTCGGTCTTGTATGGCTCCGTAATGAGTCCTGATGGGAAAGTCATCTCCCAACTCAAAATCGACCGCAGTAATCAGGAATCGACCAGGCTCTCGCTTGAAGAGACTATCCCGGTAGGCAAACTGGCAGTCATTTGCGCTGAGTTCAAGCTGGCCTTTCCCATATTCATAGGCGTGCACCCGCACTATACGTTCGCAGACTTCCAGTCCATAAGCGCCGATGTTCTGGACCGGAGCGGCTCCTACTGTTCCAGGAATCAGAGCCAGATTTTCGAGTCCATACCAACCGTTTTCCAAGGCATATAACACAAACTGGTGCCAGTTGATTCCAGCTCCTACTCGCACCTCGGTTCTGTGCCCCGTTTCTCGCATAACTTGTACACCGCCCAGGAGAACATGCAGGGTTTTACCCGAAATTTGGCTCATCAGCAGTAGATTGCTACCACCTCCAAGCACTAAATCAGGAGCTTGGCTGGGTGCCCAGTCCAAAAGTTGATCTATGCTCTTGAGGGCGGCATATTGCTCCGCCTGAGCGGTCAAGCCAAAGGTGTTGAAAGGGGTCAAATCCTGGGTGGTCCAATTCATGGGTGCGAATATCTATCGTTTTTCAACTTCGACATACCTATATCCCCACAAACCGGTGGTGATGGTCAGCTCTGCACGATCTCCTACTTCCTTTCCCGGAAATAAGGGCACATTGAGACTTAACTGGTAGACGTCTCCGCGCCATCGGAAGGTGCTCAAATATCTATCAGGAGGGCCCGCCGCTTGTTCCGGGCTAATCACGACTCCACCCTGGTAGTAGGCCTCTTCGCTCATGATTTCGACTTCTATTTTTTTGGACTGCCGCAGGTCGTTACCTACCCTGTTGGAGAGTAAGGTCGCCCAAGTCCCTATCATCAGACCTCCCAGGACGGCCAGCGCTATGGTCTTATACCTCGTACTGGGCGTCCAGCCCTTTTTATCCCAAATGATCAATCCTGCGAGGAAGCTGAGCGCTACAGATACTTTCAGGCAAAGGATTGTGAGTTCTCTGGCATCTATGGATAGGCTGAGGAGATTGAGCTCTACCGTCAGGCCGATAATCACGCCAACGAAAACCAGGCCTAGCCAGGTACCTGTCCAGGCCGAGTTTCTAAGCATCGGCATTTTCGAATTGCAGTTTTGCCAGCATATTATAAGTACCATCGGCTTTGTTGGCCAGCTCCTCGTGGGTGCCGGTTTCTACTATGGCACCATTCTCCAGCACATAAATTCGGTCGGCCTCTCGTATGGTCGATAGTCGGTGGGCAATAACAATGCTGGTTCTTCCGGCCATAAGTTTGTTCAGCGCATCCTGGACCAATCGCTCAGATTCCGCATCGAGGCTACTGGTGGCCTCATCCAGCAGCAATACCTGAGGGTCCTTGAGGATGGCCCTGGCAATGGCTATGCGTTGTCGCTGTCCGCCGCTCAGTTTGATGCCTCGATCCCCGACCAGGGTATCAAGACCATCGGGAAAGGCATCAATGAATTCGAGGGCATTAGCTTGACGAGCGGCTTCTCGTATGGCTTCCTCGCTCAAATCAGGCTGGCCATAGGCGATGTTTTCTCTGATGCTTCCCCCAAACAGGAGGACCTCCTGCGGCACCAAAGCCAATTGGTCTCGCCAGCTGCGCAATGGGAATTGACGGATGTCTTCACCGTCAACGGCGATGGTCCCTTGCTCAAATTCATAAAACCTCAGTAGCAGTTTGACGATGGTCGACTTGCCCGATCCGCTGGAGCCCACCAGGGCCACTTGCTGACCGGCTTTGATCTCCATGTCAATGCCCTTGAGCACGGGCAGGTCTGGTCGGGTGGGGTAGGCAAAATGAACATCTTCAAAGCGGATGGCAGCGTTTTTTAGGTTGGGAATCGAGGATCCTGCTTTTTGTGTTTCAGCTTGGTTGTATTGTTTCAACTTTACAACCGACTGCTCCTCTTGCACCATCGAAGCAAATGAAGATTCACTATCCGGGTTTTCCAGAATATCGACGATTCGATCACTCGCTCCGAGAGCTGCGACAATCTCTGTATAAAAGCTGCCCAAACTGGCGATGGCTGCGCCGATAATACCGGTGAAGACTACGAAGTTGAGCAATTCCCCAGCATCTAGTTCTCCGTTTTGGACCTGGATCATAGCCCGGTAAATGATGAAGAACAGGGTGCCGAACATAATGGTGATCAGAAAGGCCGCAAACAGCCCCCTGACGGTAGCCGTTTTGAGTGAAATACGTACGGTTTCCTGAATACTTCGACCGTAGCGGCGACTTTCAAATTCTTCGCTGGTGTAGGCTTTTACGGCCATTATATTTTGAAAGCTTTCTTCTACTACTACATTGGATTGGGCCAGTTGGTCTTGCCGCTCTTTGGTCAGTTTTCGCACATACCTTCCGAAGAAGAGTGCCATCACAATCACGAGGGGGAAAGTCGCTAAGGAAACCAGAGCCAGTTTGAAAACGGTGAATAGAATGTAGATGGTGCCCCCTATAAAAATGATGATCTGCCTGATGAATTCGACAAGGGTGATCGAGAAAACGGACTGTAGCTGAGTGACATCGCTGGTTATTCGGCTGATGAGCTCGCCACTGCGTCTTTGCTCGAAGAAGCCAAGGGGTAGAGAGAGTACTTTTTGAAAGAGATCTTCTCGCAATGCGGCCATGGACTTCTCGCTCACGATTGCCTGAAGCCTGACCCTAAAGAAACTGAGTGCAGCCTGCGCAACCAACAAGATTGCAAGCAGAGAAAAAATTTGATTTAGGGTCATGCCATAGCTCCCCTTGCCCTGGACGGTGTCCAGGGCCTCGCCGGGAAGTTGCATGATGACCAAGAACAACAAACTTCCCACAGCCAGTACGATCATAGAGGCTATGAAATACCACTTGAAAGGAAGGATATAGCTGAATATGCGCAAAGACCGCCGAAGCTGAGCTTTGCTCAGTTTTGGCCGTTCATTGCCTGTTTTTTCGGTTTTTGATCTTGCCATTCCGCAAAAGAAACGCTTATTGAGCCAAAATGTCTACCCAAGCACAATATTTGATGTAAGTTTGAAATTTGTATGCTATCTATCTTGCTTAATTCTCGCTAGGAATCCCATTTACAAATCTTATCCTGAGAACAATGATTAATACTAAGCAGCTACTTCTGGCTGTCTTGCCCCTTTTCTTTTTAGGGCTGGCGACCACGCAAACCAACGCACAATCTGAATTGGAAATCGGTCTAACTGGCGGTGTCGCAGGTTACAGTGGTGACTTGCGCCCCGACGAGTTCGGTTTATACTTCGATGACCTACAAGGCTTTGGCGGCATTTACCTGCGATTTAGGCCCACAAGTCGTATTGCCCTTCGACTCAATGGCATATTTGGCCGTGTCAAAGCAACCGATAGCCGGCCTGAAAGAATCGAGCTAGCTAATAATACGGGCATTGCCCCACTGAATTTTGAATCGGCCATTACCGAATTCAGTTTGGAAGCCGAGCTTGACCTATTTTACATAGGCGACAAAAACGGGAACCATCTGGCGCCTTACATCAGTGGTGGTGCTGGGATTTTTACCTTCAATCCGGAGACGATCAGAGACGGGAATACCTTCGAACTGCGCGATTTTCGTACGGAAGGTCAGGGTATTGGCGGCGATAGATATGCTGCGGCTCCCTATGATCTCACAGATTGGACATTCCTGCTAGGCGGAGGTCTCCGCTGGCGAGCAAGTGATCGTCTGGTGATCGGTTTAGAAGTCATTGGTCGCCGTACCAATACAGACTACCTGGACGACATCTCGAATACCAGAGTCAACTACTCTGATCTCCTGGAAAACTTCGGAGCCGGATCTGCTAACTTATCAAATCCCTACATAACCGATCTCGCCAATGCGGATACAGATTATGTACGTGGTGGTGAGTTTAACGACTGGTACTTCACAGGCGGTCTAACGCTGGGTATCATTATCGGTAATGGATCTGGCGGCAGTAGTAAAACAGGCTGCTATACCTTCTAAATAAAAAGGTCTGAAACCCGCACTTAGCGTATGCTTCAGACCACTTTTTGGCTTAAGTTATGATCGACTCTAAGGGGCTCGAATGCCCATAAGTCGGCGCAAACATAACAGAATGCTGAGATGAGGCAGGGACTAATGCTGTGGAAAGCTGTGGAAAACAGTTTTCGAGAACGTCACACACTTCGCCTATTTATTTTATGTAAAGCCGCTTGCCACTACGAGTTCCTTTCCGCCGTGGCTGTAATCGTAAAACCCTTCTCCTGACTTTCTGCCCATCTTGCCTGCTCTGACCATATTGACCAATAAGGGGCAAGGGGCATGATGGGCCCTGCCGAAACCATCGTGCAGTACGTTCAAAATGGCCAGACAAGTATCCAGGCCGATAAAATCTGCCAACTGCAAAGGACCCATCGGATGAGCCATGCCCAATTTCATGACGGTATCGATCTCTGCGACCCCGGCAACACCTTCCCATAGGGTCGTGATGGCTTCGTTGATCATGGGCATCAGGATGCGATTGGCTACGAAGCCGGGATAATCATTCACTTCGACTGGGGTCTTGCTTAGTGCTCGGCTTAGCTCCATAATCTGTTGAGTAGTCTCGTCACTGGTGGCATAGCCTCGAATGACTTCGACCAACTTCATGATGGGAACCGGATTCATAAAGTGCATCCCGATGACCTGACTTGGTCGTTGGGTGGCCGCAGCAATCTGTGTAATGGATATAGAGGAGGTATTGGTGGCGAGGATACAACTGGCCGGAGCTGCGGCATCGAGTTGTTCGAAGATTTTGAGCTTAAGGTCGAGGCGCTCGGTCGCCGCTTCAACGACCAGCTCGGCATTGGAAACACCAACAGACAGCTCGGTTTGCAGCTGGAGTCGATCCAGGGTGGCTTGTTTGCCTGCTTCTGTGATTCTCTCCTTCCGGATCAGTCTGTCGAGGCTACCGCTAATGGTCTGATAAGCCTGGTCCAACACATCTTGGCTGAGATCGACCATGGTAACCTGATGCCCTTTGGTTGCAAAAACTTGAGCGATGCCATTGCCCATCTGGCCGGCACCGATAACAGAAACATTCATTTTATTTGGTTTTGGGCCACAAAGCTAAGAACTCATCCAAACTTATTTAAAGCTGCCCTATGCCGCGGCTTTGGCCTTGATGATGTCTGCCGCTTCTCCGAAGTAATTGTCGATCAAGTAGTGGGCGAGGTAGATAACCGGTGTCAGTCCCACTGCCATGATGAACTTAAAGGTGTATTGAGTGACACCTACAGCAGCAAGCTGAGACCATGACCATGGATCAGCACCACCACTGACCAGGCTGGGGCCTAGCTTAAAGGCGACAAACAACACGACAAAGCTATCGACCAGTTGACTCACCAATGTAGAGCCGGTAGCCCTAAGCCAGAGCGCTTTTTCACCCGTGCTTTTTTTGATGCGGTGAAAGGTGAGAACATCTACGATCTGGGCAACCAGAAAGGCCGTAATCGAGCCCACAATAATGAACAGACCCTGACCGTAGGTATACTGGAAAGCCAGTTGCATATCGGGCACGCCCTTTTCGGCATTTTGACTCACCCACCAATCGGCCGGACTCAGTCCAATCGCGCCGTAGATCATAAAGAAGGCATAGATGATCAGCCCAACCGTCAGGTACGACAAAAAGCGAATGCCCCTTCTGCCATAGTACTCATTGAGTAGGTCGGTCATGATGAACACTATGGGCCAGAGCAGTACGCCTGCACTCGATTGCAAGGCACCCGGCTGTCCGAATAGCTGAAAATCAAGAGGTTCCAGACCGAAGGTGGTCTCCCAGGCGAAAATCTTCACGCCTATGAGCTCGGCAATCAGTGCGTTGGCGACAAAAAAGCCACCCAAAATGATAAATAGCCTACTCGATTTTTGCTGGATGATCTCCGGCCCTAATGGAACTTGCTCAGCTTCAGAGCTTGCTGATGTAGTGGACTTAAGCCCGTCTGCTTGTGCTGCCATAGTAGGAGGAATGTGCAAGGGGCAAAAAAAGTTGCTCAATTGCTCTGAGTATAGGTCCGCTTACTCGCCCACAAACTTGTTTGGCAGCTTAGACCAACGATTGACTCTTATGACTCGTCTCTACCTTTGCAAGCCAACACCCGAATAGATGACCAAGCGAGTTTTTTTCTACACCCTGCTGATTTGCCTGTTGCAGCTGGCAAACTTTCAGCCAGCTTCTGCCCAGTCCCTGGGGCTCTCTATTGCACCTAATGTACGACTCAATGACACGACCCAGCTGCAAGTGCTCATCACTAAAGATTATGATCGACTGGTTGGGTATGCGCTTGATATAGACGGTCAGGATCTGATTTTTCGCCTGCGTTTTGCAGATGCTCCGAGCCGCTTTGCTATGTCGGAATTGCGGGCCTTGCGCGTCCTTCAGGCGGGCTTGATCGGCAACGATCTGTCGGATGGTACCTATCTGCAAACGGCCTTGCCCGGGGCCGCTGGCGGAGGTCGATTTCGGAATGTATCACTGCTCGGTAACTTGGCGGAATTTGATGTGAATGAAAATCTACGAGTAGGTATTGGTGCCTTTATTCCTGTTGGATTGGCGCTGACCCAGCGATTGAGAGCGAGCATAAGCCCCAAAATTCATTTGGGTATCAGCAATCAGGCAGTTTGGTCGCTGAGGCGATTTGATGACGAGGAGCTGGTCGGTGACTTTGCGGGTTTGCTGACCCTGGGCGATAACAAGCTTTTTATGAGTTTGGGCTATCACTTCTTTTATTCGACCAGTGGGTTCAGCCAGGACAGTCGAGGGGTAAGCCTGATGGTCGGCGGTCAGATCAGCGACCAATGGCACCTGTATAGCGAATGGTTGTTTACGGAGACGCGTAATTTCGGAGATTCGGGGGTGTTGCCGAGCTTCAGCGCCAGCTGCCAGTTGGATCGATGGCGCATTCGATTCGGGTTTTTCTGGGGAACGGGAGATGTAAGTACGGAGTCTCCTATACCGCTGGTGGGCGTGGATTATCGGTGGTGAGCATTTTTTATTGGTACACGGATTGTACGGATTTAACTGATTGTTTAACGGAGCTACTGCCTACTGTCTTCGATAGCCAAGCATCAGGAGCGGAATTACACGGAGGGCGGCATGTCATATGCTTTAGTTCGTTGCAGCTTGTTGCCGCTGGGTCTGCGTAGATCCGTTTAATCCGTTGGCTCCGCGTACTAGAAAAATGGGGTTGCATTGGCTAGTACGCGGAATTCATGGATTGGTATTGCTTGATAAATCCGATGATTTCCTGCGGTAGGATTGTCTTTATTGGTACACGGATTTTACGGATTTAACTGATAG
>JBCBVN010000124.1:0-11407 GCA_039817625.1 Bacteroidota bacterium | reverse complement strand
CAACTTTTCGACAATCGCAGGAAGGTTTTCAATGTCTTCAATATGCTGTTGAACGCTTTCGAGACTATAAGACTCTGGTGGGTCAAATGTTCCTATGGGATAACGGCGATCTATATCATTGGTCATAGAGAGTCGATTAATCAGTTTTTTTTGGCGATTTCAATGAAATGATCGAGCGCTTCAGGATTGCGGAGGGCATCTTTATTCAGACTTTTTGATACGTCCATACCCATAAATATTTTTTTGATTGGTACTTCCAGCTTTTTACCACTTAGGGTGTAAGGGATATCTGGAACAGGCTGAATATAATCGGGCACATGTCGTGGACTTCCTTGCTGGCGAAGGCTTATTTTGATGGTGCTTTCGAGTTCTTCATCAAGCTCTGCGTCATTAGCCAGTTTAATAAACAAGGGCATAATATCGCTGCCATCATCTTGTTCGATATTGAGTACCAGGGTGTCTGCTAACTCTGGAATTTGGTCGAGGATCTGATAGATTTCAGCTGTACCTATTCTTACACCTTTTCTATTTAGCGTAGCATCTGAGCGGCCATGTATAATCAACGAACCATCTTCAAATAGCTTAATCCAATCGCCATGCCTCCACTTGTCTGGAAAGGTAGAAAAATAGCTAGAACGATATCTTTCATTTCCTTCGTCGCCCCAGAAATAAATAGGCATGGATGGCATTGGCTGTTCGATAACCATTTCCCCTAGCTGCTCCTGGATTCGGGTTCCCGATTCGTCGTAGGCATATAGCGCACAACCCAGGGCACGGCCTTGTATGCGCCCGCGCAGGACGGGTTTTTCTGGTATGCCCCCCACAAAAGCGGTACACACATCGGTGCCACCGCTCATACTACACAGCCAGAGATCTGATTTGACGGCCCGATATATCCACTCGAAGGCTTCTGGTGGAAGCGGAGCTCCTGTAGAACCTATGCTTCGCAGGGCACTGAGATCGTACTTCTTTCCGGCTTGTATATCCTTTTTCATACAAGCAGTCAGGTAGGGTGCGCTGGTTCCAAAATGGTGAACGGGTAATGCTTCGGTCATTTGCCAGAGCACATCTAAGTCGGGATAGCCAGGGCTCCCGTCGAATAGGACGGGTGTGGCTCCCATAAGCATAGATGCCTGTAGGAAATTCCACATCATCCAGCCTGTAGTACTGAACCAGAAATACTTTTCGCCCTGCTTAGTATCGTTGTGGAAGGCGTGGTATTTCAAGTGCTCCAGCAGTACACCGCCATGTCCGTGGGTAATGGCTTTTGGGCGGCCGGTTGTACCGCTGGAGTAGAGTACCCAAATAGGATGGTCAAAGGGTAGGGGAGTGAATGTTGGTCTAGTATTGTTGGTTGCTTGGTCTGGACTTTGGCTGGTCGGAGCATCGCTGAATGGGATCGGAGACTTAAGCAGATCGGCCCAGTGCGTACTATTGGCTAACTCTGCCTCATTATTTAAATAGGGAATTAACAAGGTGGCTTCGATGCTATCTATTTGCTGCCGTAATGCATCCACCTGCGAAAGTCTGGAAAAAGATTTTCCGGCATAGCGGTAACCATCGCAGCTAATCAGCAGCTTGGGCTGGATTTGAGCGAATCTTTCTACGACGGTCTCAGCTCCAAAATCGGGAGAGCAACAGGACCAAACAGCCCCCAGACCGCACACGGCGATAAAACAGGCGATCGCCTCTGGTATATTGGGCAAATAGGCCGCTACAGTATCTCCTGCCCGGATGCCTTGTTGCCTCAGATGGTGTTGGACGGCTATGACTTGCTGTTCAAGCTCTGCCCAGCTGACCTCTTTTCTGCCCAATTCATTTTGAAAAATGAGTGCTGGTTGCTGGTTGTTTTTGTGCCGCCAGATATGCTCAGCATAGTTGATCCTGGCTCCTGGAAACCACTCGACTCTTGGCATGCCATGGTCGATGATTACATCTGTGTATTTGCTGTGATCAATGATTTGGAAGTACTGCCAAAGGCTCTCCCAAAAATCGGCTATTTCAGTGGTTGACCATTTCCAAAGTGCTTCATAACCATCAAATTGGAGCCCTTTATTTTCCTTGAGCCAGGCGCGATAATCTGCTAGATGCGAATGATCGGTAATTGATGAACTTGGTTTCCAGAGCGTTGTGGCTTGCAAAATTAAACTTTTTGTTTATTATTGTGTAGAAATAAACACTTTAAAATGGCTAGAGCTAAGGTAATTGAGTTTTCTCAAGACGAGCAAGTAGGCGCTAAGGTTGGCTTTTCGCTTGGGCACCCTGCGAGAATAAGAATATTAAAATTGCTACAGGAATATCCGGTGGTCAGCTTCGGGCAGATACAGCGGCAAGTGCCGCTTTCTGATGGTGCTATTTGTCAGCATCTTAGGATTCTGGATCGATCGGATTTGATTGAATCTGCCTATTTGGATAATGGAGCGATAGGTTATCGATTGAGGGAGGTGGCCCGGCGGGAGGCTTTTGAGTTGTTGGTTGGGGTTTTGGCGGCTTAATTACAAATTTGCTTACTTGTAAATTTACAAGTAAGCAAATTTATGTTTTTACCTCCCCTTCAACCCCAACCTCAAATCCCACCGATCTCGAAATAAAACATTTTTCGTGCGCCAGCTCATGTAGTTCTTGAGCTTGCCCAATCATAGAGGCCTTACTTACTTGTACCCTGGGCTTCAAAGTGACCTTTTCAAATTGACCCGATCCGTCCGCGTTCATCCTCATGGTACCTTCAGCTTCATCGGTGTACTCCAAAACTATAACGCCGTGGTCAGCACATAGGTGCAAGTACCAAAGCATGTGGCAAGCGGATAGAGAAGCAATCAATAATTCCTCAGGATTATACCTGGAGGCGTCACCTCTGAATTTAGGATCGCTAGTGCCTGGAATGGTAACTGTTTTGAGACTTGAGCCCAGCTCGTGATCTCTGCTGTAGGCGCGATAGTCTAGCGTACCCGAGCCTTTATTGCCAGTCCATTCCAGCTGTATGGTGTAGTTGTGCATGCTCATCTAATAAAAATTAGATGCTCAATTTAGGCGATTTTATGCCATTTCTGCATGCCCTACTTCTTCATAGTCTAATTGAAGCTGTCCAGTTTGACCATAGTTACCATAAATGGCTTCCCAATTTCCCCCGAGCCGCTTGCTCAGCGACGTCGGATTTTGAATTTCGTAAATCTGCTTGTCGTCAACAACCTTCCATTTGCCTTCAATTTGGTCCAGGCAACTTATGGTCAGATATCTCGGTATACCAGAAGAATAATTTGCGTCGCAGCTCAGCGCGTAGCGTAGTTGATCGACATCGAGCAGAGCTCGCCTTTGCGAGCCCTGCCATCTATTGGTCTGATTGGTTTCATAGGGAGTGGGTGCCAATTCGAGACCGGTGGTGTTTTCTTGACTTAGTGGCCCATTGCCATGCCTGGTTTGATATGCACGAGATACATAGTGGACCTCTGATTGAATGGCTATGTTGTGACCGACCGCATATGTGATTTCAGTTCGAATACGCTCTAAAAGGCAGAGAGCATTTTTACTACTGGTAAATGCGCGTGTCACATGCGGGAAATAACCGAATTCCTGATCGAGAAGTATGCCTTGACTGCCTTCAAATATGAGGGTTGAAAATTGATCAGCATGTGCTCTGAAAAACGCTCGCTCACCAACAACGGATAGGTCATGTCGAACGACAGTAACCGCTTCTTCAAAACGATCCATCCATAGTCTCAACTCTTGCTCATCGAATTGAGCTGACAGTTTTTCCCTGTAGTATGTATCAATAGCTTGTAGTCTCTGTTTGAGCACAAAATCATCCAGCAGATCCATCACATGCAATTTGTATGGACCTTCTTGGCGGGCCACAGTAGCGCCAAAACCCAAGCCACAGCTACCGTGCCTGAGTTTTTTCTCGCTTGCCCTGTTGAATAGCAAATCGTATGGAGTTGTTACGGCTGCCATAGTGTCTACATACAGTTTTGGCCTTACGCCTAGTAGCTCTAATGCCGATAACTCATTTGCATATCCAATAGGGTGGAAGGTGCAATAACGACTCCAGAAGGTAGGGGCAGCTGCGAGACTGCCGGCCCCAAAATTGCTGAATACATGCCGCTTGCCGTCTGGAGATACTATAGTATGGCCGGCCTGATGACCACCCGAAAAGCGGATGACCAACGGTCGATCCGCCTTTCGGCATAGGTAATCTGTCAACATGCCTTTTCCTTCGTCTCCGAAGCCCAGACCGATAACAATTTGTGCAGTCATGCCAAAGTATTTTCAATGGAGCTACCCAATAGGCTTCTGGTTTGCACGTCCTGTTTGCGCAAGATGTCATCGGCTTGCTTACCACTGAAAACGGCAACTATTGTAGCCATCAGTAAGCCGAGTTTACTGTAATCGTCAAGTACGACCAATCTTTTGCCCAATCGCTCACGCCAGTAGCCGAGTATTTGGTCATTGTTGGGATAGCTGCCTTGATTGAGATGAATGTGAAATACCTCGTACATCTCCCGTGCACTGTCGAGCATGTCAAATTCATCCAGGTCTTTTGCCTGATCGTAACCATAAAGCTCCATGAGCTTGCCAGCTTCAACTTTGTGGTGACTTCGCTCATCACCCACCGTAAAGAGAAACCCCTTCTGACGCCGCTTTTCCCAGCAGTCGATGCTGGTATGACGACCGCAACTGTGCCAGGCCAGTGGATAGCTTTCGGTGCCACCACCGCCTCCGCCGCCCTCCAAGAATAAGCGCGACAATCCGTCATTGATCAATTCTGTGCTCGACTCAAACTGACCCACCTGAATAGGAGCCCGGTCGCTATAGTGATCGCCAACTGCTGAAAACATGATCTGAGGATCTTGTACGTCGTTGTCCAGCATGGTATTCATTAAACCGCCCAGCTGGTTGCGTACCAAGTCTTCAGGAATACGACCCATAGACCCAGTAACATCTAGGAAAATGGCAATAGCTAAACTATTTGGGTGCTCTTCAGAATCCCGACTCTCCCGAAATCTGAGCCTAAAGGGATCCAGTTTTGGATCGATTCGTCGGTGTTTGTTGGCCATGAATATGTCGTCTCTTCCCTTTGCTCGGTAATTGGACTGCATTCGTGAGTAAGCTGAAGAAGACCATCGTCCGTATCCCATTTGAAATAGAATTTTGAAGGTGAAAAATATCTTAGTTTTTTTATTAAACTAAGGTGAGATTCAAATATACTCCTTGTTAGTTTAAAAAACAAACTAAGGTGAAAATTTCTTTCCCTTCTATTGCACATATAGTTTCTGACTGTCTGACTAGAGCAGTCATATAACTCCAAATTATCTCCTACCTTTCTGCCCAATGATCTATCTGCTCAATGCGCATCATAGTGGTTCTCATGCCGCCTGGGCCAATGGCCTTGCGCGTCAATTTTCCGACGAGCTAAGACTGTTTACCTTGCCGGGGCGCCATTGGAAGTGGCGAATGCACGGTGCCGCCGTACATTTTGCAGATCTTCTCAATGAAGAACCGGTGCCGTCCATGATCCTGGTAACCGATATGATAGACCTGGCCACTTTCAGGGGGCTTTATCGGCATCGTGTTCCCACTCTATTATATTACCACGAAAACCAGCTGACCTATCCTTGGTCAGAAAGAGACAGCGATACTACCCTGGGCCGTGACCGTCACTACGGTTGGATCAACATGACAAGCGCTTTGGCTGCAGATGGCGTGGCCTTCAATAGCGAATATCACAGGGTGGCTCTACTGGAGGCCATCCCTCCATTTCTTAAAGCGCTACCAGACTTTAGACCCAAACAGCTTGTCGAACGCATTCGAGCAAAGTCTACAGTGCTTCCTATAGGATTTGATTTTCCCGATACCCTCATTGAAACTGACGCTAAGCCAGAGGTTCCAGTCTTGCTTTGGAATCATCGTTGGGAGTACGATAAAGGACCCGTTGATTTTTTGCAGTTATGCCGTGAACTAAAGAAGATACGACTTGACTTCAAGTTGATCGTACTTGGTGAATCGGGCAGGGAGCATCCGCCTGCTTTTGATGCAATTCATCAGGAATTCCAGAATCGGCTTATCCACTATGGTTTTGCCGCCGACCGAACCCAGTATTGGTCGCTTCTGAGTCGGGCCACAGTCCAACCAGTAACCAGTAGACAAGACTTTTTTGGAATGAGCATTGTGGAGGCCCAATGGGCAGGTGTTATTACTCTATTGCCCAATCGCTTGGTGTTCCCCGAACGCGCAGCGGGTCTGCCATTGCTATATGATAGTATGGAGGAGCTTGTAAATCTTATCGTCAATCCACCTGATATTTCAGCTACACATATTCAATCTATCGCTCAAAGCTATCGCTGGTCAGAAGTCATAGATGATTATCGGGAGTGGTTTCGTGGATACGGGTTTTAGATGTAGACTTCCGCAGGGTCGGCATCTTTATGATGTTCCGCATGCCTCAGCATGTGCAGGTCTATCAGAGCTTTTTACGGGCGATCTCTTGAGCGCCTGTCCCTTTTCTTTCCCCGATCACTTCCAGTATTCGCCTCGAACTCTCACACAACCGATCCAGCGAATCTTGTAGTTTGGGTTGATTGTCTAATTCTGACAATTCGGTTAGCGAGCAGTGCACCTCCAGGCGGCCTTCCTCCAATAGAATAAGCTCATCGGCGATATCCAACGCATCATGTAAATCGTGGGTGATAAAGATGGCCGTTAGATTCAATTCCTTGATGATGCGGCGAAGCTCTTGCCGAATACCCGTTTTAAGATCGGCATCAAGGTTGCTGAATGGCTCGTCGAGTAGCAGTAATCTTGGACTTGGAGCTAGGGTCCGTGCCAGCGCAACCCGTTGCTGTTCACCCCCACTTAGTTCGTGTGGGTATTTATTCTCGTAGCCAGATAGACCTACCATCTGCAGCAGCTCTTCAATTCTGGCTTTAGTCGGTCGTTTTAATCCGTACGCAATATTCTTGGCGACCGTCAGGTGTGGAAATAAGGCATAGTTCTGAAAAACCATACCTACACCTCTCTGGGCTGGAGATACAAAAGTCTTTGGTCCGCTAACCCGCTGTCCGTCTATGTCGATGTTTCCTTCATCAGGGCGCTCCAGCCCGGCGATCAACCTCAAAAGGGTAGTCTTTCCGCTACCACTGTGCCCCACTACCGCACACAAGCTACCCGACCTCAACTCAAGACTACAGGTCTTCAGCGCATGGTATTTGCCCTGAAAGGTTTTACTGATGCGCTCGATCAGAAGCAAAGTACCCTCCTTACTTGTATAATTTTTAGCCATCTTTTGCTTTTGAGGAGTAGCTGCGCCACCATTCAAATAAAAACGATAGCAGACCAACAACACTGACCAACATTAGTGCGGGTAAGGCAGCTTTCGTCATTTGTTCTTCGTCGGCATAGTTATAAGCTACCATGGCTAAGGTATCAATATCATAGGGCTTCAAGATTAAAGTGAGCGGTAGTTCTTTAAGTGTATCGATAAAGACGAGAATTAGAGCTGCCCAGAGGGCTGGTTTCAGAATGGGTAGCTCTATCTTTCGGAGCGTGTTGAAGCGATTGCCACCAAGTGTATATGAGGCTTCGGCCAATTGATTGCCCATTCTAAGACTAGTAGCTTCAATAGGATAATAGGCTACCGCAAGGAAACGAAAAACGTAAGCATAAAGTAAAATAGGTAGACCACCATATACCAAATAACCAATGCGCCAACCAAACTGCTCTGAAGCAAAGTCGACAAAGTAACGTCCGCCGCTAAAAAGAGCAATGCCAATCATAGCCCCTGGAATGGCATACCCAACCGTTGATATACTAGGCAATCGCTTGATGAATGACAAGGCATTCCATTTGCTGAAAAACAGTAAGGCTATCGCCGTAGCAACCGTGAGTATAGCGGCCATAGCCGCAACGAATAAACTTTGAGCCGTGATCCAGATATTCTCATAAAAACTGGCATAATCAAAAGCCGGTATTACCCACATAAATAACTGAATAATGGGTAGAATTAATCCAAAGATAATGGGGAAACCAACGATTAAAAAGGCGAGTACTTTTCGTTTCCCTTCCAGCTTTACGCGTTTTACCGGTCCACCAGAATCGCTATTTGAAGCATAGGATTTCCTGCCTCTGGCCAATCGGATCAGGAGAGTGACCAGAATCGCAAAAGCAATTAAAAGCCCAGCCAGATAAACGGCAGATTGCAAGTCTTTCAGAGCCGTCCACGATCTGAAAATCCCGGTAGTAAATGTGTTGATACCAAAGTACTTAGCTGCTCCATAATCGTTGAGCACCTCCATACATACCAATAGTAGGCCCCCGATTATAGCGGGCTTGGCCATCGGAAGTGCGATACTGAAAAAATACTTCCGCTCAGATGCCCCGAGTAAGGTGGCCGTTTCAAGTAAGGCTGCCGGCCGCTTGCTGAATGAGGCGCGTGCAGCTGCATAAACATAGGGGAATAGAGAAAGACTCAATACCCAAACAAGCCCATAGATATTCATGATATTACCACTGGGGAGATCTACCCCAATCCACTGGCCCAATTTTGTGGTTGTACCTCCATATCCTACTAATCCTACATATATATAGGCCATGATGTAAGTCGGAATGGCCAGCGGTAGATATAGTAAGATGGCCCACACTTTTCGCCCTGGCAGCTCATAGCGACTAATGACCCAGGCGGCGCTGATGCCCAAAAGGCAGGCGAGAAAGCCTACGCCTACAATCAAGATCACAGAGTTGATGAAGAACTTATTCAGAAAGTAGGTCATCAGGTGTGACCACTTGTGGCCGGTCCCTGCTAGTAAACCTGAGGTAAAGGCTATATAGGGTAAAGCTAAAATGAGCACGAGCGCCAGGGTAGCTACACTCCAGGCGCTCGTGTCACGCAACAGATGTTTAGTCGTAAATTTCAGTTGCTTTTATTGTTTGTTACGGCCAACCGACTTCGTCAAAGATAATGACTGCTTCGTCATTGAGTTCGCCAAGGCGAGCAAGCGGCAGTTCATCTTCCTTGAATTCGCCCCATGACTTGAGCTGGTCGGATACTTCGGCATTTGGATTTGCTGGATACTCATAATTGGCACTCGCATAGAGTTCCTGTACTTCCTGGCTAATCATGTATTCGATCAAGGCAATAGCGTTTTCGGCATTAGGGGAGTTGGCTGTCAAGCCCACGCCGCTTACATTAATATGTGCGCCTCGATCTTCTTGATTGGGCCAGAAAATCTGAACAGCTTCTCCGGCCTGAGCCTCCTGAGAATCTGCACTATTGAGCAACAGCCCCAAATAATAAGTGTTGATAACAGCTAAATCGCCTTCACCAGCAAGGATCGCTTTAACTTGATCGCGATCGTTGCCAGAAGGGTTGCGAGCAAAGTTTTCAACCACACCAGCTGCCCATTGGCGAGCGGCATCTTCGCCCAAATTAGCAATGACAGAAGCCATTAAAGATTGGTTGTAGATGCTGCTGGAGGATCGAATAAGTACGCGACCATTCCAAATGCTATCGGCCAGGCCTTCATAGCTGCTCAGCTCTTCTGGGTTTACCCGATCAGGATGATAGACAATAATCCTGGCTCGCTTGGTGAGCCCGACCCAGCTATTGTCTGCCGAACGGAGCTTATCTGGGATGGTGCTGCTTACGGTTTCTGATTCAATAGGCTGCAACAGATTGGCATCAGCTGCACGTACGAGTCGGCCTGCGTCTACGGTCATCAGCAGGTCAGCAGGAGATTGGTCACCTTCGGAAACAAGGCGCTCGATGAGCTCATCTGCACCGGCTTTGACTACATTGACGTGAATTCCAGTCTCCTCTTCAAAGTCATCAAAGATTTGTTGATCGACATCATAGTGGCGGTGGGTATATATGGTCACTTCCTCTTTGTCCGCAGCACCACAGGCTGCTACGAGAAGGATCAGGGCGAAAAGAAAGATTTTATTCATTCTCATTGTTAGATGGGTTACAAAATCAGTATGTGTAACCAGTCTAGATAAGATTAAGGTTGTCCACCTGCGTAAGTCTAAATCAAAGAAAGTGCCCTTTTGACAGTGCCGTGAAGATTGGACCTACTTATTCTGACGAAGAAAGGATGAATAGCTCAAGGCATTAATAAGCCTAGCCAGTAATTTTGTGTGGTATCAAAAATTGCAGATGCGTATGTTCAGTCAAATCGGTCGATCGCTTGTTTTTGTTTTCTTCACCACCTTCTTCTTTGCTTGCCAATCTGATGCAACGGGTGAAGAGCAGTCCAAAAATCAGGTCGTGGAGCAATATGCGGATTTTGTATTGGCTTCGTATCAGCAAGCCAAGGCGGATGCAGAAGCTTTGAGGACCGCCATCGGTAATTTTACGACCAATCCAACGGCAGAACTTTTTGAGGAAGCTAAGACTGCCTGGTTGGCTGCCAGAGAGTCATACGGCCCGACAGAGGCATTTCGGTTTTACGATGGCCCAATCGATATGATAGATGGGATAGAAGGGCCGGAGGCTTTAATAAACTCCTGGCCTATGGATGAATGGTACATCGACTACATCCAGGAAGAAGCCGATGGAGAAATACGCTTTAGTGGCATCATCAATGATCCTGAATCATATCCGACCATAGATCGCAATCTGCTGGTTGAGCTAAATATGGCCACCGGCGATAAGAGTGTTTGTACGGGCTATCACGCCATTGAGTTTTTGCTTTGGGGTCAGGATTTGACTGCGCCGGAATTAAAGTTGGCGGGTCAGAGGTCTTATACAGATTATGTAGACGGTGGTGCCATTCCACATGCAGATCGCAGGCGAAACTATCTGAATGTCTGTACCGACCTGCTGATAGACAACTTAGACGAGCTGATCGGACAATGGCAAGCCGACGGAGACTATCGCACTCAATTTTTGGCTAAAGATTCGAAGGTAGCTCTGAGTCGGATCATGACCGGTATCACTACCCTGGCCAACAACGAACTGGCTATTGAAAGAACACTAGTGCCCTTTGAAAGTGGGAATCAAGAAGACGAGCACTCCTGCTTTTCTGATAACACACATCGTGACCTTCGACTCAATTTTAAGGGCATTCAGCAAGTGTACTTTGGCAAACCTTCTGAGGAGGGTAATCCCTCACTGCACAGTTTGATTGAATCAAAAAATAAGGAGTTGGCCGAGCAAATTGCTGAGAAATTTGTGGAGACTGAACAAGCAGTTGACAACACTACGATTCCCTTCGATTATGGGATAATCGACGAAGGAGGTCGAGCTAAAATGGAACTGGCCATTGATGAGCTTCAAGACTTGAGTGAGCTAATTTTGGCTGGTGGAGCTACCATCGACCTATCCGTGAATGCAGCCATGAAGTAAGTTGAGAATATTGGCTCAAATACTTCTTGAGCGGTGATTTTCTCTGAGATAAAAAATACAGTGATCCGGTATTTA
>JBCBVN010000123.1:0-11431 GCA_039817625.1 Bacteroidota bacterium | reverse complement strand
TGTCGCGGGTCACACCTGCATTGTTGATGAGCACGTTGATCTGACCGAAATCGGCGAGTACAGCTTTGACCAGGTCCGCCGCTGCATCGAAGTTTGCCGCATCACTTTGATAAGCCCTGGTCTCATTGCCCAATTCCTCGGCAAGGGCATTCGCTGTCTCTGCCGAAGAGCGGTAAGTGAATGCCACTTTAGCCCCTTCGCGCACGAATGCGCGCACAAGCGATGCACCAATGCCGCGTGAACCACCAGTTATCAGTGCGACTTTACCTTCTAATAATCCCATAGTCTTGGTGTAATTTTGCGCCGCAAAGGTATGGACTATACCTTAAGCACAGAGCGTTGTAAAATATAATGCGCAGGATTGCGTGTATACACTCGACATTGAAGTGGATATTTTTCCAAAGCACTTCTATGTTGGCATAAAAAATCAAGCTGCCATGTTTGGAGATCTGATGAATCAAATGCAAGAAATGCAAGCCGAAATGCGCCGCAAACTATCGGAGGCGACATTTACCGGCGAGGCACAGGACGGTGCCATAAAGGTGAGTTGTGACGGAACCCGAACCGTCACCAACATCAGTATAGATGCAGAGAAAGTTGATCTGAGTGATGCGGAAGCTGTTGAAGACTTATTGCTGGTGGCCGTAAACAGAGCCCTGGAACAAGCAGCCGCCTTCGAAGCCGAGCAAGGCCAGGCAGCGATGGGCAACATGCTACCAGGCGGTATGGAAGGATTGCTCGGCTAATCTTAATGTAGCGCACTTCGTGACAACTTAGTCGCCACTGTGCTCGTTCCCTTTTCAACTACACGATGCCAGTTATGGTCATAAAGACTTTAATGCTATTAGTAGGCTTGACTACTATTTCACAGCTCCAAGCTCAAGACCCTTCGACCATCTTTCACCGAACCTTCGATCTGAAAGAGATTAATAGTATTGCATTTGCATCTCATGCCAATGACAGTGTTCGCATAGAACCCTGGGTAGGCAACCAGCTATTGATTGAGACCAATGTAAAGATGCTGAATGGGCGAAGGCCGCTAATGGATCATTTTCTCGAAAAGGGGCGATGGGCATTTGATACGACGATGGTCGGAGATCAATTGGCATTCTCCGCTCACGATCCTGTTAGAAATATCCTGACCAACAGCGGGATAGAGATCGTAGAAGTCGTAAACATTGTAATTTACATACCAGAGACCTTCGAACCTTCTTCGGCAAATATCTGGGCCAGAAAAGAAGAATAGTCTACAAGTTCGACGCCGCCATAATGCTATGCCAAGCCAATACGACATAAAGCTTCAGCCACATGCCATCGACGACGATGCGGCATTGCGCGCAGCTCTGTGCAAACAAGCTAAACTAAAAGAGCATCAGATTGGTGAGGCGATCGTTAGGCGAAGAAGCATCGATGCCCGCCAGTCTCCTGTGTATCGGTTGAGAGTTGAGGTTTTTTTACCAGAGGAAATATACACGCCTGAAGCGCCCATACTGGACCAGTATCGCGATGTCAGTGAGGCTCCTGAGGTCGTCATCGTAGGTTTTGGTCCGGCTGGCATGTTTTGTGCTTTAGAACTGATCGAACTGGGGCTAAAGCCCATTGTGATCGAAAGGGGAAAAGATGTACGGGCAAGACGAAGGGACCTCCGCGCCATTCAACAATTTGGCCAGGTAGACCCAGATAGCAATTACTGTTTTGGGGAAGGTGGAGCTGGAACATATAGCGACGGCAAGCTATACACCCGTTCTCTAAAAAGAGGTAATTATTGGAAGGCACTCCGCATGTTGGTAGAGCATGGTGCGCAGCCGGAAATACTCATAGATGCTCACCCGCATATCGGCTCCAATAAGCTACCGAAGGTAGTAAGTGCCATGCGAGAGACCATCTTGCGATGTGGCGGGGAAATCAAATTTGGGCACCGGGTAACGGACATCCAATTAGACAAGACCAGCCGGCAAATAACGGGCTTAGTTGCTCAGCATGAGGAAGGAGAAGTCCAGATCCGAGGGCGGGCATATGTGCTGGCTACAGGACATTCAGCCAGGGATATTTATCAATTGCTGTTTGACAAACAAGTACGCATTGAGGCCAAGCCTTTTGCTATAGGTGTGCGTATAGAGCACCCTCAGCCGCTGATTGATAAGATTCAATACCGGCAGTCGCCAAGACACGAAAAGCTCCCCGCCAGCAGCTACAAGTTGGTATCGCAAGTCGAGGATCGCGGTGTCTTTAGCTTCTGTATGTGTCCAGGTGGCCTGGTGGTGCCTGCGGCAACGGCATCGGGAGAATTGGTGGTTAATGGCATGAGCCTGAGTCGGAGGGATAGCCCGTATGCCAATAGTGGAACGGTCGTTGCTGTAGAATTAGAAGATTTACCTCAAGGAGATGGCCCGGCTGAATTCGCAGGACTCAGGCTACAGCAGCAGGTAGAAAAGACGATGTACGAGGCGACCGCGAGCCCGGAAACCCAGTGTGCGCCCGCTCAGCGCCTGACAGACTTTGTTGCTGGGAAGGTGAGCCGTGACCTACCTGATACCAGCTACATTCCAGGTTTGGCGCCAGCGCCCTTGCACCAACTGCTGCCAGACTCTATCTACAGCCGCCTGCAGCAAGGCATTAAAGATTTTAGCCGGAAAATGCGCGGCTACTTCACGGAAGAAGCTAACGTAATTGGTACCGAGTCGCGCACCAGTAGCCCGGTACGTATTCCCAGGGACCGCAAGACCTATCTACACCCCGATTTTAGCAATTTTTACCCTTGCGGTGAGGGCGCGGGATATGCGGGTGGCATTCTTTCTGCGGCTATGGATGGGCAGAATGTAGCCAGATCAATAGCTGAAACTATCCAGGCATAAAGGCCTAGTTCATTTCCTTCATTAGATGATTCCTCAGCAACTCGAGTCCTTCACTGGCTCCCTTTTCTATCACATCTAACTCTTCGAGTTTTTGCTTAAGCTCGAAACTAATGTGTGGCTTTGGGTCGATATAATAAACCGGCATCCCTGCACGAGCATAGCCAACCAAACCAGCAGCAGGGTACACTTGCATGCTCGTGCCAACAATGACCACCACATCTGCTGCTGACACCAATACCGCTGCCGGCCCCAGCATAGGAACCGCCTCTCCAAACCAAACGATGTGGGGGCGCAACTTGGCACCACGCTCACATCGATCCTCATCTGTTACATCGCCTGTCCATTCGTAGATTAATTGCGGATGAGCTACCGACCTCACCTTTGTCAGTTCGCCATGCAAATGCAATACCCGAGTAGAGCCAGCTCGCTCGTGTAGATTATCTACGTTCTGTGTGACGATATCGACCTTAAAATGAGCTTCGAGTTCCGCCAAAATAAAGTGACCTCTGTTGGGTTCTACTTCTTTTAATTGCGCCCGACGTTGATTGTAAAAGCGCTGAACCAGAGAAGGATTGCGCGCAAAAGCCTCCGGAGTAGCGACCTCCATGACGTCGTGATTTTCCCAGAGGCCGTCATTGTCGCGAAAAGTTTTGATTCCACTTTCAGCGCTCATTCCTGCGCCTGTCAAGACGACGATGTGTTTCTTTTTGGTGGTTTTACTCATGATCTCAATATCGCAAATTATAACCGCTTACAGACTTTGCTCATCAGGTCATTTCATTGCCTCTCTTCAAAACAACTATCTTTACGCCAAGCGATTTCAACCCAGGTATATGAAACGCACATCCCTATTATTACTCTTCTTGCCCGCATACGTTTGCGCTTGGGCCACTGGCGATAGTCTAAACTATCTCTTGCCTTCGGATACGATCATCATTTACCCCGACAGAGCCTCGGGACATCTCGTATTCGACCATCAAATTGAGCCAGGTCAAACCTTGTATGGTCTAGCCAGGCATTATGGCTTGCCCATCGAAGATCTTTACTACCTCAATCCAAGCCTTAGGGGCTCCTATGATCCAGGTGTCAGTGCACAAATAGCCATACCATCTGTGGCGCTTAAACCTGTCATCAGGGTAGACAGCATAACGCACTACAGTCCCGTTTTCTGGGAGTTTTCAGCAGGCCAATCCATCTTTGGGCTAGTCAATCGGCACCTCCACTGGCCCAGTGATGAGATGATTCGGTACAACAATCCCGGTTTAGATCCTGCCAATATGAAAGCCGGACAAAGAATTTTTATCGGATGGCTACCGGTTGCAGGCATACCCGAAGACTTGCAGCCAGAGGTCATAGATCCCTATGTTCGTCAAAATCAAGGACTCGCAGAGCAATGGCGACAAAGTACGGTAGGTAAAAGCCTTCAAACAGCATCAGGTAAAGCAGCCTGGACCGAAGAGGGAGACCCCGGACAATTTCTAGCCCTACACCGAAGCGCACGCATAGGTAGCCTGATCGAAGTTCTGGATAAAAGAACCGGTAAAGTGCTGTATTGCCGAGTAATAGGTCGAATACCCGGACAAATTTATGACCCCAATGTCGAGGTAGTCCTATCTCCACTATTGGTGAGAGCTTTTGGCGTCAGAGATAGATTTTTTAGCGTCCAGGTCAAATTCTACTGACTCCATCCAATCATCCTCTCATCCCCCCGTCCAAACTAAACATTTGTCGGTAAAACTACCCGAAGTCGCCCAGCCGATAAGCAAATCAGCGATTGATGCGTTATTTTCATGATTCAAGATTTGCTCATGGCGCGTTCACTCTTTTTACTGTCTCTTCTTTTTGTACTTCCGCAGGTCGGAAACGCTACCCACAACCGAGCTGGTGAAATCGTAGTAGAATACGCTGGTGAATGCGGTGGCGACCTCAATCCCAACCGGATTTGCGCGACCATCATCACCTATACGGAGTTCCCTAGCGATGCCTTTCGCGATTCCTTACTTCTAGAGTGGGGAGACGGTACCGCAGATGTTGCCTTTCTTACCTCATCGGTGACGGTAGAGCCGGGAATCAACCGCAATGAATACACCCTATGCCATGACTATGATGGCCCTGGTCAGTATATCATTTCATTCACGGACCCCAATCGAGTTGGCGGCATACTCAACATCAACTTCCCCAATTCTATTCGGGTGAGGTTTAGTGTGTTCACCGTATACACCCTGACCGATCCCAATACTTTTGGTTGCAATAGTTCACCAACGCTATCCGCTAGTCCACTTACTCGGGCTTGTGTAGGGGAGCCCTGGTCGCATAATCCAGGTGCTTTTGACCCCGATGGCGATAGCCTCTCCTTTGAGTTTACCACTCCGCGCTCAGCGCCTGATTCTTTAGTGCCAGGCTATGTGGCTCCCAATGATGTACAAGGCAATAACGGAACGCTTACTATCGACTCTACAACTGGCCAGATACTTTGGGATGCTCCTGGTCGAAGCGGCGAATACAACCTGGCTTTTTACGTGATTAGTTGGAGAAACGGCATAGCTATAGATACCACCATCAGAGACATGCAGATCTTTGTGGAAGATTGTGTCAACGAACCACCAGAGGTCCTCTTGGATGTAGAAGAAATTTGCGTAGTAGCCGGCGAATTTATTGAATTTACGGTCGAAGCAACAGCGCCCTTAGAGGATACAGACCAATTGGTTAAACTCATTGCCAACGGTGGCCCGTTCCTGGTAGAGAATAGCCCTGCCCAATTCGTTCCGGTCTCAGATACTATTTTTTCCGAAGACCCGGTCACGCGAATATTCCGATGGCAAACCTTATGCGAACATATTAGTGATCAACCCTACTTTGTCGCCTTCCGTGCCGAAGACAACTTCTTTGGTGCAACCGGATTGTCGACCATAAGAACGGTATCCATTCGAGTAGTTGGCCCTCCTCCAGAGGATTTGGAAGCTATTGCGGACGATGATTTAGTAACAGTAAGTTGGGAAAATCCATATGTCTGCGATACCCTGGATGGCGATCTCGACTTCCTGGGCTTTAGTGTCTGGCGGCGCGAAGGAAGCAACCAATTTGAGATAGACACCTGTGTCACTGGTCTGGCAGGAAGGGGATATACACAAGTAGCGGACAGGCTACTTGAAATGGATAATAACCGATATATCTTCTTCGACGAAGATGTAAACAGAGGGCGTACCTATTGCTATAGAGTGCTGGCTCAGTTTGGCCGACGAAATGCATTGGGTTTCCTCTTTGAACGATTAGAATCCATTCCTTCAGAAGAAATCTGTGCTCAACTGCCCAGAGATATACCGCTCCTTACTCAGGTTGATGTGGTCCAAACTGACCCAGTCAATGGGCAAATAAATGTCTGTTGGATCAGGCCAGAAGCCGAGGCATTAGATACCATGGTCAATGAAGGGCCATATCGATATGTCTTGTCCAGAGCCGACGGACAGACGGACAACCAGGCAGATTTCTCGTTTTTAGAAGAGTTTGTCGTTCAAGAGTTTGGTGACCCGATTGATACTTGTTTCCTCGACCAGGGGCTGAACACTCAAGATCAGTCATACAGCTATCGGATTGAGCTGTTTGTAGAGAATGAAAGCGAACCTATCGGGCCTGCTCAACCAGCATCGAGTGTCAGGTTAAGCGGTGGCCCCACAGATGAAGCCAATCAACTCAGCTGGACAGAACTTGTACCCTGGACCAACTCAGCGTATGACATTTTCAGACGTGATCCTGGGAGTGCAGTATACGATAGCATAGATACAGTGGACGAGCCTTCCTACCTGGATCAGGGACTCATCAACGGTGAGGAGTATTGTTACTTCGTGCGCTCTGTAGGCTCATACAATGTCGAAGATATCCCTGCTCCACTTCTGAATAGATCTCAGGAGCTATGTTTGGTACCTTTCGACAATGTGGCACCATGCCCTCCTGAGTTGGTGGTGAGTAGTATCTGTGATCGGGGTGAAGACTGCGACGATCCTGATGCACAGGCCAATCAATTGAGCTGGCTGGGCTCATTGAGCGTCTGTGGAGATGACGATGTAGAGGGTTATCGCATATACTATGCCCCGGGAACGGGAGCAGAATTTACCCAGGTAGGAGAAGTAATCGGAGCAGAGAATACCACTTTCGAGCATCTGCCACCAGATGGTATAGTCGGATGCTATGTGGTCACGGCCTACGATGAAAATGAAAACGAAAGTCTGCCCAGCAATGAAGTTTGCGTGACCAACTGTCCACAGTACGAACTACCCAATGCCTTTACCCCTAATGGCGATGGCATGAACGAGTTATTCGTTCCTCGCATCAATTGCTTCATTGAGCGCGTCGAATTTGAGGTAGTCAATCGCTGGGGCCAAACGGTTTTCACGACCGAGGATCCACAAATCAACTGGGATGGCACCAACCAGAATGGTGAATTGCTCGCATCGGGCACCTACTATTACACTTGCCTGCTTTTTGAGCGGCAGTTAGAAGGCATCATCGCCAGACCAGAGCCTCTGAGTGGATTTATCGAGCTTCTGACCAATGAATAGTAACAGCAGATAGGCCCTGTTCCTAATTTCCATCCATGAATCCATGAACGAGGAAGTCGGGAACAGGGCCGAACTGCTTACTCACTTTGTTTTAGCAAGCTACCCATGTCGACCTGAGGTGCAATCTTACCGACCAAGTCTTCAATCTTTACACGCTCTTGCTTCAGGGTATCTCTATCGCGCACAGTAACGGTTCGGTCGTCCAGGCTGTCAAAATCTACAGTAATACAGTAAGGAGTGCCTACAGCATCCTGGCGGCGATACAACTTGCCGATGGAGCCAGTATCATCATACTGCACATCGAAGTGATAACGAAGCTCATTAAACACTTCTTTAGCCAATCCGACCAGTCGCTCGTCGTTTCGCTTCAGAGGCAATATGGCCGCTTTGATAGGAGCTAGGGCCGCGGGTAACTTCATGACCTCTCTGGTATTATTGGGATCGTCCTGACCGGGAACTTGTTCGGTAACAAGCGAGTGACTCATAACAGCCAGGAAAAGGCGATCAGCACCAATAGAAGTCTCGACTACATAGGGCACATAGCTTTCATTGGTAGATGGATCGAAGTATTGGAGCTTTTTACCCGACAACTCCTGGTGGCTACCCAAATCGAAATCTGTTCGACTGTGTATACCTTCCAACTCTTTGAAGCCAAAGGGAAACTGAAACTGAATATCGACTGCAGCATCAGCATAGTGAGCCAGGTTGTCGTGATCGTGAAATCTTAGCTTCTCTTCGGGAAACAAGCCGCGATGCCACTTCATGCGCACCTCTTTCCATCGCTTGTAGACTTCCTGCTGAGTACCCGGCTGAATGAAGTATTGCATCTCCATTTGCTCAAACTCGCGCATGCGGAAGATAAACTGGCGTGCCACAATCTCATTCCGGAACGCTTTTCCAATCTGTGCAATACCAAAAGGTAGTTTTTGGCGTGTGGTCTTTTGCACATTCGGGAAATTGACAAAAATACCCTGAGCGGTTTCTGGTCTTAAGTACAGCTTACCTTCCTCGCCCGCTATGTTTCCCAGCTGAGTGGAAAACATGAGGTTGAATTGCCTGACGTCCGTCCAGTTTTTACTTCCGGTATCCGGATCAGCAATACCCAGGTCCGCTATGATCTGGCCCAGCTCTTCCATGTTGCCGTCGGTCATAGCAGTGGCTAGGCGGGAAGCAATTTCGCTGTGGTTGGCCAAATATCGCTGAACGTTGGGATTGGTCGCTCTGAATTGCTCTTCATCAAAGTCATCTCCAAAACGCTTCCGGCCTTTAGCTACTTCCTTGTTGATCTTGCCTTCGATCTTGTCGAGATAATCCTCGATCAAAACATCTGCACGGTAGCGCTTCTTGCTATCCTTATTATCGATCAAGGGATCGTTGAATGCATCGACGTGGCCACTTGCCTTCCAGGTCTTTGGATGCATAAATATGGCTGCATCCAAGCCAACTATATCGTCGTGAAGCTGCACCATGGCGCGCCACCAGTATTGCTTGAGATTATTCTTCAGCAATACACCATTTGGCCCATAGTCATATGCAGCCGCCAAGCCATCGTAAATTTCGGAAGACTGGTAAATGAACCCGTATTCTTTAGCATGAGAAATCAGGTTCTTGAAGTCAGTAGCAGTGGCCATGAGTACCTTCAGTTTTTTGAAGATGCAAAGATAGGTTTTAGTCGAGCTAACAAGATCACTTACCGCTTAAAAAACATATTGGGGAAGGCTTCCCGAGGCTCCCGCCTCAGTATCTGGTGCTGGATAAAGCCACGTAAGAAGCCCCAACCATAGCTGTACAATTGTATGAAGCTGGCCGGAACAGCACGCAAAGCAATAGGCAGACTCTGAGTGACGCGAAGTGCGTCTACAAAAAGGATTACAGCTAGTAAGAGCAGTGGACTAAGTGCCCAGGGCGACCATAAAAGCGCCATCAGCAACAAGAAAACACTCCCCAACAAAAAGAGGGTAGGCAGGGCAAAAACGGCTTTAAAGCGCGAAGGATGCCAGCGCATGAGGATGGTCCGCACGAGACCAAACTTGTACACCTGCTTTCGAAATTTGGAGAAGTCTATACGGCGCTTGTGGTATACATACGCGTGCGGTATAAGCCCCGTACTAAAGCCTGCATCCATAATGCGATAGCTCCAATCGGGGTCTTCACCTGGGTGCACATCTCCATAGCCACCTACTTTTTCATACACAGTACGGCTGATGCCCATATTGAATGATCGCGGTGTAAACTTATCGAGATTGAGTTCCTTCCCGCGTATACCTCCGGTCGTGAAAAAGGAAGTCATAGCATAATTGATGGCCTTCTGCGTGACCGTAAAACTCGAATGAGCAGCATCAGGGCCACCATAGGCATCCAATTGGCGGTTCGTAAGCGCCTCTTCTACCGCCTCAAAATAGTGCTCGGGGATGAGGCAATCGCTATCAAAAAAGACCAGATATTCTCCTTTAGCTCGTGCCATGCCGTAATTGCGGCTATCACCCGGTCCACTGTTCGGTTTCTGAAAATACTGAATCTCAAGACGATCCTTGTATTGATCGATGACCTTTTCGCTGCTCTTTGTACTTCCATCTTCAACCACCACCAATTCGAAGTCTTTGAACCGTTGACGACTTAGACTGTCTAACAGCTCAGCCATTTCATCTGGACGATTATAGACGGGAATAATTACGGAGTAACGCATAGTCGGACGAAGTTACAACCTTATCATATCCCATTTTAAAAGTATGCCTTCTTGACACCAGGAAACACCACACAGCATAAATTGCTTTCTACCTAGCCCCCCTCTTTTAAATAATGTCCAAGTTGTAGCTTGGTGCCAAGTGTAGGTTTATACACGCCAGCAGCTTCATTATTCCCTGTATCTTACGGTTTTAATTAAAGTAGTCATGCAAGCAGTAGGAGTCAGTCAAGACATTGCGTCCATTTTTCACAAGCAGCGCGCAAACAGCCAGCGCATGGCAGATACAACGGTTAGCCAGCGCCGAGAACGCATCAAGCGGCTAGAGAACTACTTGACCAATGAAGATAATCGTCGCCGATTGGTCGAAGCCCTACAAGCCGATTTTTCCAAACCGGAGGTGGAAACCTTAACCTCTGAAATCGGTATCGTTTTGACCCACGCCAGATACGCCCGCAAACATTTAGCCCGTTGGATGAGGCCCAAGCGAATCCCTGTGCCACTGAGCCTGGTCGGGACCAGCTCTTACGTTCGGTATGAGCCTAAAGGACAAGCGCTGATCATATCCCCCTGGAATTATCCGGTTAACCTGAGCCTGCATCCGTTTGTCTGTGCACTGGCTGCCGGTTGTACCATCGTGCTCAAGCCATCAGAAGTGACCAGGCACACCAGTGCGTACTTGCACAAGATGCTGAGTGAGCTCTACCCACCCGAGGAGGTAGCTGTTGTATTGGGCGCGACTGAGGTTGCGAGAGCGTTGACAAGCCTGCCCTTCAATCACATCTTTTTTACGGGCAGCCCTGCCGTGGGCAAAAAGGTGATGGCGGCCGCTGCAGAAAATTTGGCAAGCGTCACTTTAGAGCTAGGGGGTAAATCACCCTGCATAGTAGATGAGACGGCCAATTTGAATCAGGTGGTAGAGCGTATAGTATGGGCCAAGCACTTCAATGGCGGGCAGACCTGCGTTGCGCCAGACTATCTACTGGTACACGAAAGCAAAAAAGAAAAGCTGATCGCCAAGTACAAGGAGGCTATCGAGAGTTTTTATGGAGCCGACCCGCGGAAGTCCAAAGACTACGCCCGGATAGCCAGCGACAAACATCATCGCCACCTGAGTCATTTGTTGGAAGATGCTATAGAAAAAGGGGGGACTATCCTGGCTGGCGGGCAGACAGATGCCGATGCAAGGTATGTGTCTCCTACCCTGATTGATGATTTGCCTGAAGATGCAGCCCTACTGCAACAGGAGGTTTTCGGCCCCATTATGCCAATCGTCACTTATCAGAATCTCGATGATGCCATTGCTTTTATCAACGCACGTCCCAAAGCACTGACGC
>JBCBVN010000122.1:0-11487 GCA_039817625.1 Bacteroidota bacterium | reverse complement strand
CCTCCTTACACGCTTGAGTGGTCTGGTCCGGTGAGTGGCAGTACACCCATTGGCGTCATTGACTATGATTTTATAATCGCAAGGGATTAATTCGATCAGTTCGAAGCCATCGTCGTTGGTTATAAATTCGTAAGAATAACCATCGCAAATCCTGATGACCTCTACTGTGTAGGGTGGTGTGCCACCAAGTATATCATTCCAGATTTGGTCATAGAGGCCACACTCTGTGAAGACTAAACTTGATATCAACTCGAGGTCACCACCGTTATTTAAGGCCACTATTTCAGTTTCTGTACAATGATCGGCATTACTAACGGTCACCGTGTAGGTACCAGCGGGAAGATTGGGAATGACGTAGGTTGATGCGGAAGTAACGAAGGTATTGCTGACCGGCCCAGTATAGGTAATGGTGTATGGACCTGGAGGAGCCGTGATGTGGATGGTCAACCCACCTGTGCTACCACAGGCGCCGTCATTGACGACCAGATCAAATATTTCTGATTCGCCGGTATCCTCAACGGTTACGTGTTCCTGATCTGCACAATTGTTGGCGTCTATGACACTGATCAGGTAAGTACAGGGCTCCAGGTTGTCGAAGGTGAACTGATCATCGAAAAAGGTAAAGTCTGCGCTTGTATTGGTACAGGTATTGGTTAGGGTTACTGAGAACGGCGGTGTGCCACCACTTATATCCGTTCGGATACTCGTCTGCGAGCCGCAATCATCACCTACCAAATAGCTATTTTGCTCTAAAGAGTTGGTGCCAGCTGTGACGGTAAAGGTTTCCAGGATGGTACAGCCAGTATAGTCTGAGATGGTGAAGGTATAGTTGCCCGCATCGAGGTGTAGACTGGCCTGTCCACTGGCGTCTACTGTAAATGCGCCATTTTCAGGTCCTTGATAACTTACAGAATAAGCAGGCGTCCCGCCAGATATGGAGAGATTCACACCTGCGGAAGTACTACCACAAAATACGGGATCCTGGGTAATGTGCACGTCTAAATCACTACCGACATTTGGCACATAAACCACTACGGATTCATCGCATCCATCGGCTGTCCAGATCGACAGGCTGTAAAGACCAGAGGGCAATCCGCTCAGCACCAGTTGATCATTGCTGGTCGTTTCTGTTCCGCCAACAGGACCGCTATAATTGACGGTATACGGTGCCTGACCTTCAATAAAATTGATCAGAATGGCTCCCGTTCCTCCACATAAAGCTGGTGTGGCTGAAGTGGTTACCTCTAAGCTGGACCCGGGAACGACTTCGGTCGTTTCAAAGGTGCAACCCTGAGCATCGGTGAGTGTGATGTGATAAACGCCCGCTGGCAAATTGATGAGGTTAAAATAAGGCGAGTTCACGGTGTTACTGCCGCTCACGGGTCCACTGACCTGAACATGGAAAGGGGCATGGCCTTGATCTACAGAAACAAAAATGTAGCCCAGGCCTCCACACTCAGCTGCATACGGGGTGGTAGTCACTACAAGCCCGCCATTGTCCTGCCCGATATGAAACTCATCTGTAAAAATGCAGCCATTGTAGTCTACAATCGTGATGCTGTAATTGCCTGGCCAGAGGTTATTCAAATCAAAGTCACCGGTCTGGCTGGTAAAAGTCAAATTCTCTGCGCCACTCAAGTACACCTGATATGGTCCTTGGCCACTTTGCGTATTGACACTCAGGCTGCCCATATTGTTATTTCCGCAACCGGCATCTTCGGTATCGAGATGAACAACGAGATTTCCGCCACTGTAAATGGTGAAATGAGTGTTTATCACACATCCATTACCATCGTGTATACAAAGCGCATAAGTTCCTGCGGGCAGGTTACTGAGTTCGAATAGTCCAGTAGTACTATATATATTACCACTAACCGGGCCTACGTAGCCACCTGCATAATTGGGAGAACCACCCGTCATTTCGAAGGTGTAGCTACCTCCATATGATCCGCAACCTGCGGGCGTACTGGAGATGGGATTTATTCCTAATTGACAACTCTCTGAACAGTTGATGCTAAGCTCGTAGTCTGATACCGCTCCATTGTATCCGTCCACGACAATATAGTAGGTGCCCGCAGGTAAGTTGCGAACAATCTGCTCGTCACTTGTCCCTGGGTTTTGACTGTATTGCAAGCAAGCCGATCGGTCGCAAGCAGATAGTAAGAATAGCTCGAGGTTTGCGCTCAGGCCTGTAAGATCAATGGTCACGGGGCCACTTTCCAACAAGGTGAAGCTGTGAACGATTTCGGGTCCATTATTCTCTACATTGTAGACATTCCCACAGGTATATAGGCTCACATCATCATTGCCGTTGAGGTTGGTACCTGTGTAGGTATCTCCACAAGCAAGCTCTACCGTCTGGCTGCAATCCAGATAGCCACAGCTCAATTCCAGTCGGTAATCTCCACCCTGACCCGCTGCCTGTTGGTCTACTACAATATAATAGGTGCCAACAGGGGCATCTTCCAGTAAGATGCCTTCATTATTAGTTACGGTATTAGAGGTTGTACTTGACCCTATGACGTGATAGTCATCACAAGGACCTGTCAACAGGAAGAGGTCCATATCGAGACCTGGTGTCATTATTTCAAGACCGATCTGGAGATCACCGGCTGTTGTTTTTTGGAAAACATAAACCCGATCTGGGCCAATCATAGCCGCTGAAGTAGCCCCTGGGTAGTAGGTGATTTGATTGCCTGAACCAATAGTCGTCTCATTGGGGAGGAAATCGCCACAGGAGATTGAAATGGCTTCATCGCACCAGGGAGAAGAGCTCCCACAAGGCCCCGGTGTATAGCTTAGTACACCTGCGGCCTCCGCAAAGCAAGCGTTGATGTAAGTCTCTTCGTTACATCCACATACAGGATCATAATTATCATTGCAAGTAGGATCAGAATCCATCATATCAGAGTCGATACAGACGTCATCACAAGTCCCAGTGGTGTAAGTCCTCACACCAGAAGCTTCCGCTACACAGGCATTGGGGTAAGTAATACCATCGCAACCACAAACGGGGATCGAAGCAGTGGGACAATTAAGGCTAATAACTCCTGTGTTGAGATTGACGCTCGTACCCGCACTTACAACTATCAGGTTGGGATCATAACAGCTGAAATCATTTGGTGGGCAAACTCCGGATTCGTAGACCACAACTCCAGCTGATTCTGCCTCGCATGCATTCTGATACGTCTGGTTATTGAAGCCACAAACAGGTTCGTAAACTGTCGGACAGGAAGCGGATGTATCTATAGCTTCTGGATCGATACCCGGGCTATAACAAGGACCAGCAGTATAAACGGTTATGCCGGCCGCTTCGGCAAAGCATGGATTCAAGTACGTATGGCCATCTATTCCACATACAGGGTTTACGATATAGGCACAATCGTTCTCGCTCACAATGGCAGAAACCTCACTTTGGACGCCATAAGTATTCAAGTCGCTGTCGACCAGGTAAACCCTTCTGATGCGCATTTCCAGTTCATTGAGTTGATCTGCTAAAGAGGTCAGATCTGTATTAAGCGGCAACTCAAAGCGTGCAATGACTCCACTTCCAAGTTCTGCATTTTCATGATTGAATCTCGTCTGTACAAAGTTGATCCTTTGAGAAGCAGTATCTATAAAACCACCTCCCATTAGTCGAACTCCTTCCCCACCGATCCAGAATGGGAATTCATTTTCCATCTTAAAGGCTCTGGACTTGAAAATATCCTGGTTGTAGGAAAACTCTATACTGACTCCGTAGAAGTAAGCAATACTATCGGGGTGTTCGAGCACCAACTCCATGAGTAGTTTATCTTCTTCTGCTCCGAGCTGAAAACCCGCTGACTGAAGTCTGATCGTCGGCAAAGAGGAAATCGTATCTGGGGGATAGTATAAGTCAACCTGGCTATCTGTGTGTAGACGGTTGTAGTGGTCGAATACCAGTTCTCCATCTTCTAAGGTGATTCGTCCGTCACCAGTACCATCGCCGTAGGCAAAATTTGCGCCACCGGGGAATTCTCCCTCCCAGGCCTCTGGCATTGGTTGAGGAGCCCACTCCATGGATTGGGGGGTTCTTTCGTTACCCTCAGCACCGTAGCTGTATGCCCAGTATATAAGGTCTACCCCATTTACCCGACCATTATCTGTGGCATCTGCGGGCCAGACGGACTGTGACTGGAGTACTGAGTTGAATGATAAAGACGATGCGATTATTAGTGCGATGTATCTCAATGTGTAAGCTTGACTCATATCTAATTGGGATTATTGCAGGCAAAACCAATCACAGCTATCTCATGGGACAGCTATGCTTTAGGTCGCCTTGAATACGATCAACAAGGCAATAGACATGGATATGCTTTGTGGGAAAGCGAACAAAGAATCGACACCTAACGCAGTACCGCGATAGGCTCAAAAATTAGGGGCACTAGTCAGTCAATTTGAAGGGGAGGGGGAAAAGGGGAGATACTATACCTAAATGAGTTGACTACACTGACTAGATCACGTTCGCAGGTAAAGGTAGTTTCTTTTCCTCACAATTTAGCCGCTTCACTCCATTTTACTACCAGTAAAATCTGCAAAGCGGCCATTCACCCCCAATAAGAATCCCGGTGCAGCTCGAAGGCCACACCGGGTTGAAACAAAACAGCAGGATAAAACCTGATTATCTTGAGCTTTCCAGCGGTATTCTTAGCAGCACCTTTAATAGAAAAGCGGCTCGAAAATCGCTTTGTCCTTCGAGCCGCTTTTGTGCTATGCGTATAAATCACAGCTGCTTTCTACAGATCGCTAATTCTTTTAACAACCTCATATATTCTGGTGTATTCATTGACTTCCTCTACCCAGGGATCATGTTCAAGGAAGTTGGCAGATATCAGTCTCAGGCCCATGGTCCGACCTCTTTGCTCGACGCGTTGCACATACTTGATCCAGACGGAGCCGTTGTGCTTGACTGCGTAAATTTTGTTGTCTCGTATCTCATGTGGACCACTGATGGGCCTACAAACGACCAGGTCTCCGGCCTTAATGACAGGCTCCATACTGTTCCCACTAATGGGGAAGGCAACGTATTCGTCCCCCTTAAGTCCGGGTAGAGCGAAGAAGTCGATAGATTCCTGGACGAAGGAATCTGTATCAACTGTAGCGCCGGCGAAGGCTTCCTTGGTAGTCAACATAATGTTGAGCGGATTTTCTTCTACATCCTCCTGGCTGGCTTTGGGCAAGTCCATTCCAAATGGGGTACCTGTGCCTTCGAGCAAGTAGGCGGTATTGACACCGTAGAGATGACAGACTCTGCGCGCTTGTTCATAGTTGATGCAACGCTTGTCATCGTCGTTTAGATAAGCCCGGATGATGTGGCCATAAGAACGATTGCCTAAGACCTTCTTAGCAAAATCACCTAAGCCCTTACCGTTTCGGTCATTTTTGATGATGTCTCCTCGATCTTCGAGTATGCGAAAAACCTGCTTGAAGCGATTGTTTAGCTGGCGGCGGTCTTCAGTAATCATAGTAGTATCAGTTAAAACGCTTGCACAAATTAAAACAATTTCGTGCAAGGTTCCAACAATCTTACTAAAAATCTTCTATTTTTTGTTCGTAGTATTTGTTTTTTAAACAGCTAACAACAAAACTACCTAACTCGTGCCGTGGCAAATAGCCTTTTGAGCGCATAACGCCCACTGCTGTGAGTGGCTGCAATGAGCAAGCCTCCGGTGACAGCTAGGTTTTTCATAAACAACAAAGATTCTAAGCGGCGTGTGTCTCCCATTGGATCATTCCAAAAGTCGTGCACTAGAAATGTCATAGGCACCCAATACAGCAATAGTAAAATAGCTCCAAGCCGCATGCGGTAACCCAATAGCAACATTAGCCCACCGAGCACCAGTAGTATCGTTGCACCGACGAGCAGAAAATCCTGATTCCAGGAAAGCCCATAACTAGCCATAGCCAATTTGTTTTTCTTGGCGTAGGCTATGTAATCATAAGCCTCAAACAAAAAAATAAAGGATAGGAGGATACGCCCCAACAGATCAAACACATCTTTCATACGTCCACCAAAGATATGTGAAGTACCGATATAAGCACTTGTTGGAGAATTAGAATTCGACCTTATCGTTACCTTTTAGAAGTCGTATCCCAGAGACAAATGTATGACACCTTCTCCTCTGATGCGGGTTTCGACGCCCCAACCGTAGTCTAGTCTGGCGAAATAGCCAAACAAGGAAGTGCGAACACCAAATCCATAGCCATAAATGACTGGGTCTCTGAATCTGACTACACGCAGGCGTACTGTGTTGGTTCCTCCCTGGCCTTGTTCGGGATAGAATCTGACGTTGGCCGGGTTGTCTGGGCTGAATGGGTCATCTCCCAGCCATGCCGAGCCGATATCGAAAAAGCCAACAACCTGAAAGTTGCGCAATAAACTAGACCTCAGCCTGGGGAAGAAATAGTTGAACAAGGGAACGCGAATTTCTGCATTGCCCAACAAGTACGTGGTTCCATTTCTCGCATTGATATTGAAGCCTCTGAGCGGATTGGCCAGATCCGTAAATACAAACTCATCGCCACTTGGCGTCGGTATATTCTGATTGAACGCCTGCAACAGACTATTGTCAGCTCCCCCGAGATAGTACAGGATATTTTGGCTACCAAAATTGTAGGCACCAGCTACGCGGAAAGCCAATATGGTACGCCTATCCAGGCGATGGTAGTGCCTGAAATCAGCACCAACCAGACCCAGGAAGCCCTCGTTAAAAGAGGCATCTACTCCATCTCGTAAAGAGAACCTGAACCCTTTATAGAAATCAGTATAAATCTTATAGCGAGTACCCTGGCGTAAATTGGGTGCCAGATCGATGGTATTGTCAAAAATATATTCCACACGGGCACCTACGCGCTGCTGCTCGTCTGGATCTACACCCAGAGCAGAGCGCTCGGTGGGCAGTGTGAGCACGCGGTCTCTGCGAAGGGTAAAGGTGGCCCGAACCGATCTGAACAAGTCAAATGGGTATCTCAACCCATACTGGCCCAAGAGCGTATTCTCGCTGATTCTGCGAGGAGACTGGGTCAGGTTGCCCTCATCTCTGCGGCGATTTCGCCGGTAAACCGAAACGGTTTGGTCGAGTCTGTGCTTCCTATTGGTGTAGGTTAAGAAGTACTCCGTACCATTAAAAGCTGTTGGTATACGGACGCCACCTTCTATGACATGATCTTCAAAAAGATCCATGATATTGCCCTTAAACAACAAGCCCAGCGGCTGCTGTGTAAATCCGTTAGGATTAGCCGCAAAGCTATTGAGCCCCTCAAAGAGCGGGTTATTGTCTGCTGTTGTGGTCAGATAATTTACCCGAAAAGTGAGTCGGTAAGGGACGATGGTTCCGGGTCTGAATTTATACAGCTCGCCTTTTTGACGCACTTCCCGTTCTCCCTGAATATTGGGATTTACCGGTCTGGATGGAACGGGATTTAGATCTATGGTATTGGTGGTCGATGGTGGTGCGTCTACCACTACCCGATTAGAATCGATGGCTGGCCGCGTATTAGATTCTTCTCGCGACTGGAGTTCGCGTTGCCTGCCGGGCCTGATACTGGCATCGGCAGGAGGAAGCGGAACATCCTGATCAAACTCTGTTTGAAACAGGTACTGATCGGGCAATTCGGCAGGCTCTTCTTCTACGGGAATCTCTTGTACTGGCTCTTCCCCCGGTTCTGCACCTGTGACAATAGTCGGTATCGGTGGTGTTGGCACCAGGCCGATGGCTGAAGAACTCTTCCTTCTAAAAGCTGTCGGAGCCAGCGTTAGCACTTGTGAAGTATCAAGCTGTACACTGGTTAAGACACCACCTGCGGAAGTCCTAAACAACAGAAGATGGCGATCATTGCCGGGTACTGCCGTATGCTCTGCGACATTAGAGTTGTAATTGCTGATGGGCCGGGTCACTCCACGCTCTTTGATTATAGGGACAATCTCTATGTCGACGATGAGGCTCGAGTCCAGCTCGTCCAAACTGCTGTCTGCGTGCATTCGAATTTCGGTCTCATCTTCGAGGGTGATGATCTGTTCGTAGTGGTGGATGTACTCTTCCAGTTTGCCCATTTCCCGATTGAAAATGCCCGAGGCATCACTCAAATAGCTGAAGTAAGTCGTATCAATTGGGACAGGAGCGCGCTCGTTGGCCAGGGGCGTATTGGTGATGCGGGCGAGCTCTCCGGGCTTGTTGGTAAGGTCGTAGTAAAACAGATCAAACTGCCCTACAGGTAAGACCGTATCCAGGCTGACCGGCTGAAGCTTCGTATCGGGTCGGTTGCTGGAAAAGATGACACCTTCCCTCCCTTCTATCCGCACGGCAACTGCGTCAAGATCATCGTAGGGGTCATTGAAAATGGGAGAACTTTCTCGCGTTGCAGGGTAGTAGTAATAGAGATCGGTTACCCCTTGTCGCATCGCACTTATGATCATCACGCCTGGGTTGAGGTAAGACATGCTGTGTACGCGCTGCAACTGGGGGCCCAAAGGTTCCTCCACTTTATCTCCACTGGTAATCTGATATCTCAGTAATCGGGGCTCATCTCGTATCTCATAGAGCACCGCCAGTTCCTGATTACTAGGGCTAAATGCCAGCATGGGGTATTCGTAGTCAGTAGCTTGAAGCATATTGCGCTGGCCAGTGCGCAAAATGAGCTTACGATCGCCAGTTTGCAGATCTTGTACATAGACTTTGACCCGGCCAATATCATTGATGACATAGGCTATGCGCTGGCCGTCGGGGCTCATCTTGACCTGACTAATGTGGTGCCTGCGCCGGTTCTTAATCTCCACTTGCTGAAGATCAGTCGTGGCTACTCTCTCCTGGAAGTCCTGGTCGTATCGATTGCGGAAGAACTCGCTCCAGTTACCCAGTACAGATCGATAGGGACTGCCCAATGCAAATAAGAACCCATTGTCTACAGAGCGGTGAATGCGCGTCAGATACAAAAGGCTCCCTACTGTGGTCTCCCCAAATGCTTCAGAAACATAGTACCAAAATGCGTGGCCTGCCAGGCGCGGATAGTCTTCTGCCAGGTTTCGAAAATCATCGTATCGGCCACTATCCATCAACTGGCGAAGCTGATCGTCTACTTCTGTATTCCACGATTCGCCTATGTAGGCCACCAGGCCCTGTTTGAACCAGGCCGGCAAATTGAGCAAAACGGCATTTTGTACCACTTCCTGCACACTACTGCCATACAGCATATGGTCTATGTAGACCGAAGCTACGCCCTCGCGAACTTGCCGCTGCAAATCATTGTGGTCTCCATTAAAATACAGAAATGCCTTATTGCCCAGAAATCGCGTCTCCGTAGCGCTTACGTAGGCTTGCCTTCGTCCGGCTTGCTGACCATTGGAAATGGTAAAGACCTCGTCGCTACCTATATTGCTTTGCTTGAGGTCGGTCAAATCCGCATAGACAATCAGGCGTACCTTCTCATTCATGCGGTGCTCTAGCAGGTTTTGAATACTGGCAAACTCCTGCTCGGCCATCATGACTACCGACTGGCCAATGTTTCTACCAGCACCGTACCAAAAAGTCACGAAGTTGTCGCTCTCATACTCAAACCACTCGTCGAAGCGATTGTGATACTGCACCCGGTTTTTACCAAAGGTCACCTGCGATGTTTGTGCAGAGATTACAGTAGCCAATACAGCTAGAACGAGAGTGGAGAGAACGCGCATAGACGAGGATGTGGAAGACCAATAGACCTCAACATAACGGTTTTCAGGCGTCTTTGATTGAACAAGCATCTTGTTTTGTAACTGATCCGCTGTTTTTGGTCTAATAGCGGACAAGGATTTAAGGACTTACCTGCCTGCTGGCGCAGGTGGAGGCATAGCCCGAATGCCGACATCCTCGCCAGAAGTCTTGTAGACCGATGAGCGGGATGGGGCATTCCCCGAATGCGTGAGATTTTCGCACGCATATGATAATGTGCGCTAGCTGAGCACGCCCACCACGGTTGCCAAGCTCACAAACATAGCCTCTCGGGCCTCGGTCGATACAGGACTATCGTCGTCTGGGGAAAGAAGGTCTTCTATAAAAGCGAGTAGCTCTTCCTCCTGGCTTTGCTCAAAAAAAATGCTGATGCGATCAGCAAACTGGCCCTTGGCTTGATCTTGCAAGAGCTGATAATAAACTTCTTCCCGTTTGGCGATGGCTTCACCCTGGATTTGAGCGGGCTCAGAGCGTTCTTCGAGAATAGATTGATAGACAACTACTGCAGCAAATAGCAATAACTCTTGCTCTGGCTGAGTAAAAGCCTCCGTATCTTCTTGTGTCAGGTAGTTCAGCAAGAAGGGTTGGGCTTCGCCAAAGTCAGACAGGTCTTGTGCGAAATCTTCGCCCCCGCCGCTCAATCTTTCGAGTACGCGTTCTATAGCTACTTCACTAATCATAGCTCATCTGCATTGTCTGGCATACCATTGCCTGATCGGTGAACAAAGCCGAAGCGTGCCTCTCCGTCTGTCCAGATCAAGAAACAGATACTGTCTGGCGTATTTCTGTAGACTTGTCTGAAATTGTCGACCTTATCCCTGAGTACAACCTGCCTGGCGACCAGTTCTTCCAGGGTAGTGATGCGGACGGCCCATACCCGGCCTCGACTAGAGGGTATCTGAGTCACGGCCAGGCCCAGTTCCATATCCTGGTCTTCGGCGAAGTAAGCCAGAAAAACGGGATAATTGCTGACTTCCTGCTCGACGACGGTATCGGCAGCCTGAGCGAGTAGTGGCAAGTGCGGGCGCACATCGTCCTGAAGCTGTATCCATTCGGTAGTGGTGGGCATAAAATTGAAGTGTTATGCAATTTTCGTTTTTAATCATCAAATTGCATAACATGTTATGCAATTTCAGCTGTGGAGGATGTTCCTATCCTAGTCGCTCCCAGCTCCACCATGCGCTTTAGAGTAGCCAAATCGCGTATGCCCCCACTGGCTTTGACCCCAATTTCTGGCGGGCAGTGTTGGCGCATGAGGGCTACATCGTGCTCAGTAGCACCTTGGTATTGGTAGAAGCCATTAGCCTGCTTGGTGTAGCCAAAGCCTGTTGAAGTTTTCACATAGTCGACGGCCAGCTCGGAACAGATCCGGCAGAGTTCGATCTTGTAGTGATCATCGGGTAAGTAGTCGTTTTCAAAGATGACTTTCAGTAAGACATTATGAGCACGGCAGACTTCCAGTACCGATTCAATATCCCGACCTGCGGAAGTCCAATCTTCGGACAACACCATTCCCAGGTTGACAACCATATCTAATTCCAGTGCGCCATCTTGAATGGCCTGTTCAGCTTCAAACACCTTCACCTCAATTTTCTGACCACCATGCGGAAAGCCGATTACGGTGCTGACTGGTACGCTGGAGCCTTGCATGAATTTGGCTGCCTTTTTAACATGGCATGGCTTTACACAAATACTAGCTACCTGATACTTGGCCGCTATTTGGCAGCCTTCGATCAGGTCTTTTTCGGTAGCCGTGGGG
>JBCBVN010000121.1:0-11555 GCA_039817625.1 Bacteroidota bacterium | reverse complement strand
CCAGTACATTCGGGCCATCGGCAGGACCATCGATGCTCCCACCTGCGGAAGTCCAACTGAAGGTAAAGTTGATTCCAGAACTGCTCCCTGGCCCACCCAGTACAAAGCTGCTGTCTTGACAATTGAGCACTTGATCGAGGCCGGCATCAGCAACTGGCTCGATGGTATCCTGTCCAATCTGAACGATGTCTATGGCTTCGCATCCATTGTCGGTATTCAAGATCAGCAGCTGATAAGTACCAGGTGCATTGACCGCAGCGGTATTCTCGTCAGTAGAGCCCTGGATAGATCCGTCTGAAGTAGACCAGGTATAGGAATACTGAGACCCTGAAGAAGAGGAAGTGCCATCTAAGATGAGACTGGGCTGGCTACAGGATAGCGTATCTGTAGGACCAGCTTCTGCCAATGGCGCCAGCGTGTCTACATCAACGGACAGGAAGTCAGAAGACACACAGAAGTTATCATTATCGAATACGGTGAGCAGATAGGTTCCTACCTCATCAACGGTGGTCATCAATTGATTGGCGGGGCCACTCAGATTACCATCAGTAGTAGACCAGCTGTAGGAAATATTGGTCCCGGAAGAAGCCGTTGCTGAAGGACTGAACGATTGATCGGTACAAGTCAGCGTGAAGTCTGGACCGGCATCGACCATAGGGAGCTCTTGATCTATTTGTACGACTACCTCATCTAGCGCTTCGCATCCATTGTCAACATTGGTCACCAATAACTGATAGGTGCCCGAAGAACTGATGGAGACGGTCGGTGCATCGGAAGGGCCGTCAAAACTACCGCCCACGGAGGTCCACTGGAAGGTAAACTCGCTGCCAGCACTAGTCCCCGAACCACCAAGCACGAAACTGCTGTCCTGGCAATTGAGAGTCTGATCTATCCCCGCATCCGAAATGGGACTTAAACTATCCTGGGCAATATCAACGGCATCTATAGACTGGCAACCATTGGATTGATCAGTGACCAGAAGTTGATAGGTGCCCGATGCGTTGACTGTTGCGGTTGGCTGATCGGTTGGACCCTGAAACTGTCCATCGGTACTCGACCAGCTATAAAGAAATTCAGATCCTGAAGAAGATGCGCTGCCGTCAACTATCAGCGTAGGCTGGTTGCAAGACAAGGTATCTGCAAGTCCGGCATCAACGAAGGGAGCTAAAGTGTCTATGTCTATCATCACAGAGTCGACCGACTCGCAGAAGTTGCTGCTGTTGAAGACTTCTAGCAGATAGATACCCGCCTGGTCTAAAGTGGTATTGAGTTGATCAGTAGGGCCGGTCAAATTTCCCGTTGTGGTCGACCAGCTATAACTGATATTTGGGCCGCTTGCCCCCGTAGCTGAAGGGCTAAAAACAGGATCTGAGCAAGTAAGGGTAAAGTCTGGGCCTGCTTCGACATCTGGAATATCACGATCGACCTGAATGACCACTTCATCTACAGTTTCACAACCATTAGTGGTATTGACAACCTGCAATTGGTAAGTGCCTGAAGTGCTGACCAGAACGGTGGAGGCATCAGTAGGACCATCGAAGGCACCAGCTGCAGAAGTCCAATCATATTGAAAATTGCTACCTGTGCTGGTTCCAGCACCGCCCAACACGAAGCTACTATCCTGACAATTTAGCGTTTGATCCAGGCCTGCATCGGATGTAGGGGCTAGGGTGTCGATGGCAATGTCGACCGTGCTGATCATATTACATCCATTGCTTTGGTTGGTCACTTCGATCTGGTAGGTGCCTGGGCTGTCGACATCAGCGGTAATTTGATCTGTTGGCCCCTGAATCTGGCCATCCGTTGTAGACCACTCGTAGGAAAAATCAGGCCCTGTAGAGGAAGATGCCCCATTCAGGGAAAGTGACAACACCGTGCAGCTCAGGGTATCTGCTGGTCCGGCATCAGCGGTTGGAGGAAGGGTATCTATGACGACAGTAACCTGGGCAGTGGTTTCGCAACCGTTGTCCTGGTCTATTATACTGAGTACATAAGTCCCTGCACTGTCTACTGTAGGTTGTAGACCATCGGTTCCACTGACGAAGTTGCCGTCTGGTGTGGACCAAAGCTGACTAAAGTTGCCCCCTTGGTCCGAACCGCTGGCATCGAGCTGTACTTCGCTCGTCAGACAATCGATTTGATCAGGTAGGGCAATCTGAACATTGGGCAAGTCTCCAGACTGAATCACCCGAACGGTATCTGTAGCCGTACAACCATTGTCTTCATTAGTTACTAAGAGCTGGTACAAACCACCTGTACTGACCAAAGGCGAGAGAGAATCTGCTCCTGACTCAATATTTCCATCTATGGTCGTCCATAAGTAGCTGTAGTTGCCCATCGTACTGGAGCCCAGTCCTGACAGAGGTTGCGAACCCGAACTACAATCGATGGTAGGCGCATTACCCGCCTCTGCTGTCGGTGAAATGGTATCTGCCTGCACGGTAATATCTGACTGGCTAACACAACCGTTATCGGCATTGGTCATAGTCAGTTGATAGGTGCCGCCTTGATTTATGGTCGGTTCAGCCGTATTGCCTCCGCTGACTATACTGCCATTACTGGTTGTCCATTGGTAGCTGATGCCTGCACCAGATTGAGAATTGGTGGCATCCAGGGTGGTTTCCGTTAGCGAGCAACTCAGTACAGCTGGTGTAGCAATATCTATGGTTGGTCCTTCCACATCACCGACCACAGTAACCTGAGCTTCGGCGGTACAACCGTTTGTCGTGTTGGTAACAATCAATGTAAAAGTACCCGCCGAGCCGATAGTGGGCATCAGCGTTGTGGATCCAGAACTAATTATTCCATTGGTGCTGGTCCATTGATATGTTATATTAGGTCCTACGGTAGAGTTTCCACCATTGAGGGTCGTATTGGGGTCATTGCAGCTGATGGTCCCATCGACATCCGCCTCGGCAAAGGGCAAGTCCAGGTTTTGCGTTACTTCTACGTCTGCTGTGTCTGCACAACCTGAAATCAAATTAGTGACGATCAATTGATAGGTGCCCGGAAGATCTGCTGTAGCCACGGGCAGATTTTCGCCCGAAACAATATTGCCATCCAGGGTCGTCCATTGATAGCTGTGGTTGGGCGCGACGGTCGAATTAGATCCATCGAGATCAATGGTCAAGTTCTGGCAGTCTAGCTGGCCATCCACTAGCGGCAGGGAAATCGGTTGGGTGAAGTTTTCATCTACAAATACTGTAGTCTCTGCAGTGCATCCATTGTTGGTATTGGTCACGACGAGTGTGTAGGTGCCAATTGCATCGACGGTCGGATTGAGGGTATTTGCACCAGATACAATTTGTCCATCCGGGGTGGTCCATTGATAGACGATTCCTCCTCCTGTTGTCGAGCCTGAACCATCAAGCTGCACCTGATCATTTTGGCAACTCAGGAAGTCTGGAGCACTAGCTTGTGCAACGGGGATATTCGGATCTGTGACAACGACTACCGAGGCCTGATCTGTGCAGGTTGCCGTTGGGTCGGTATAAGTTATAGTCAGGGTGTAGGTGCCAGGTTGATCAACCGTTGCGACCGGAGCATTAGCTCCGGATACTATGTTGCCATCGCTGGTTGTCCATTGAAAGGTGTAACCAAAACCGGAAATGGAGAAGCTACCATCCAGGTCTACCGTTGCGCCAACTGTGCAACCTAGCTCATCCGGGTCTAGTATGAAAGTAAACATAGGTACTACAGAGACCGTAACATCGTCGGTTTGTGTACATACAGGTGCGAAAATGAGTTCGTCCATTGCGAAATCGTTTCCACCACCCTGGGTATTCTGATTGACAATGCAAATCTGGGCACTACTGCTGCCTCCACTGTTCCAGCTCCCAAAAAATTGTTCCCAGTTGCATAGAGAGGAACTCAGACTAAATATGCTACCGACTTGCTGGCCATTGACAAAAAACTGTAAATTGGCCGGATTATCGCATCACTACTGATGCCAACCAGGCAGACATTTGGTATTCGGTATTTGGATCTACCGGAACCGTTTGACACCACACGTTTTCTCCGGGATTTGTGGCACCATTTACTACGAGCATTTGATTGCCACTGTATGCCGGACAATTGGCAAAATTGTTGTGGGTCAGATTGGAATTGCTGGCTACCGCAAATTCTCCTTCATTGCTCAGTAGACCAAAAACGCCTCCTGTTCCAGGAATATAATCGCTGGTAAAGCCTGTCAATCCCGACTCGAACCCGGGGTTGGTCAGCAAATTGTTGTTGGGGTCCACGACCGTTGTAGTGAGGGTGAAGGTTGTTGTCGAATTGACAAAGACCTCCGTGGTCTGGCCATTCGGATTGGACATTCCGGCAGCGGGTGTCCAGGTATAGGTTACATCTCCATTTCCCGAATAAGATCCATTGAGCTGGATCAATTCTCCGGGTTCGCAGATACTAAAGTCTTGTCCGGCCAGCGTACTTCCGGTGCATTGAGCAGAAAGCGGCGCTGGCTCCCAATACAGAAATATCAAGAGGGCCAGCAATAGCTTAAGACGTCTCATAGTGAGGGGTTGACTGCCCAACAAGGTATGGAATTAGTATGTGTTGAGGAATTGTGATCCTGTATCCCCAATCAAATAGCCAGCTGTACTATCTTGCAGCCATGCCTCATCAGTTTGCCCGTATTGACAGTTTAGAGCGCGAATTACATCTTCGCCAGTTGCAGGTACAGCGCCTGCTGCAGATCACACAGGCCATAAATAACAATGTTGCCGCCGAAGATCTATTCGGTATGTACGGGGCATTTTTGAAGAATGAACTGCAACTCAAGCGGATGGCATTATTCGTGCGCCAGCGGGAAAACGACTCACAGTGGGAGTGTGCTGCACAGCTGGGTTTAAGCGATAGAGAGTGTGCTGTAGACTTGAGTGGCCATCTTTCCCAATACAAACAGCTGGGCAACTTGCACGATGCCGACCATCCTTTTTTGAGAAAATTCAAGGTGGTGGTACCCGTTTTGCACAAGGAACGGCCTATCGCGTTTGTTTTTGTAGGCGAATTTGAGGAGGAGGATGATATGTACGAGCGCCTTCAAATCATTACCACGATTACCAATGTAATTGCGGTGGCGATTGAGAACAAAAGACTTTTCAGGCGTCAGCTGGAACAAGAGCGTCTCGAAGCTGACTTTGAACTCGGAGCGGAGGTACAAAAACTGCTTATACCCAAAAAACTACCCGCAAATGAGCGATATGAGCTTTCTTCCATCTACAAGCCAAAGCTGGGGGTAGGAGGGGATTATTTCGACTTTGTAGAGTTTGAAGATGGAAAGCTGGTTTTCTGTATTGGAGATTTTTCAGGAAAAGGAATTCCTGCGGCCCTGCTCATGGCCAATTTTGAAGCCAGTTTTCAATCGCTGGTGAGAACCCGACCAGAGTTAACGGATTTTGTCTACGACCTCAATTCAAATGTATTTAGAGTAACAGAAGGAGAGCGATTTGTCACCTTTTTTGTAGCGGAGTACGACCGCCACACCCATCAACTTCAATATGTAAATGCAGGTCACCCGCCTGCTTTGCTTGCCAGCGAAGATGGATTGCAGTTATTGAGTAAAGGAACCATGGTACTGGGTTCTTTCCCAGAGCTACCCGTTCTGGAGTCTGAAACGATAAAAGTTCCGGAGGAAGCGCTTATCGTCACCTACACCGACGGACTTACAGATTTGCAAAGTCCAGCCGGCGAAACTTTTGAAGAGGAGATGTTTTTCAGGTTTACGCGCAGGCACTATCATCTGTCTGCCAGACAGTATAATCAGCGGCTTCTGGACCAATTAGAGGATTTTCGTGCAGGAACTTCATTTCCCGATGACCTGAGCATCCTGACATGCCGTATCTTTGCCGATGAAAAGCTTTAAAACGATTACTGCTCATTAGCCGTTTACTAATGCTACCCCACTCGATTGTATGAAGAATAAAAGAACAGCTGCTACTCTCGCCTTTTTTGGCGGTTTTGCTGGCCTGCATAAATTTTATTTGCAGGAAGAGGGGACTGGCGTATTCTATCTCATACTATCCATCATTGGAATCAATCTCGGTTTAATGCCTTTAGCTGCGCTATTGGGCATTATCGATTGTATCGTTTTGCTCAATATGTCTGAAGGTGATTTCAACCAGAAGTACAACGGCAAGGAAAATGAAAAAGAGCGAGTAAATCCCAAGAAAAGTCGAAACAATAGCCGATACGAGCGCTATCAGGAGCGGGAAAGGATGCGTAGACAGCGGGGCAAAAACCGAACGACTACTTCCCGCCGTAGAAGCAGGCCTGAAGCTACTCCTACGCCAAGCGTACCCAAGCGGCAACGCGCTAAGATTCAGGCTGACCTGGAAGAGGGTATTCGCTTTTTCAAAGACTATGAATTTGATCGAGCCATTACTTCATTCAACCGCGTTCTCGAAATAGACGCCAGCAATGTTGCGGCTCATTTCAACATCGCCTGTGCCTACAGCTCTGAGGAACAAGCCGACAAGGCCTTTTACCACATCGACCGGGCTGTCGCATTGGGCTTTGAGGACTTCGAACGGATTCGAACCCATGATTCTTTGGCTTATCTTCGGATTCAGGATGAGTTTCCCATGTTTGCCGAGCGTGGATTCCGACTCAGCCCTGAAATAGACAAAAAAGAAGAAGCCGTTAAAGACGGCATCTCGCCTATCGAAGACACTCCTCAGGCAGAGTCTGCTCCCAGCGGAGATTTACTCGACCAATTAAACCGGCTTGCTGAATTGCGCGAAAAGGGCTTATTGACTGAAGCCGAATTCACCAGCCAGAAAAAGCGACTATTAGGTTAGCGAATCAATCTCATGACAGCAGCAGAACTGACAACTGACACCATTTTGCCCCTGCAGACTACAGATACAGGTAGCGAGGCACTTGGCTTGATGAGCGACTTTTATCTGCGCCATCTGCCCGTTGTAGATAATGGCCGCCTGGTCCGTATCATCAGCGAAGACGAATTGCTTGACTCTGATCCAGAAGCTGAAATCGGCCAATATAAGCTCATGCAACTTCCTCCTGCTGTGCGAGCTGAAGATCACCTATACGATGTCATGAAGGTTCTGGCCAGACATCAGCTCACCATCGTTCCTGTCGTTGACGCCGATTTGAAGTACCTGGGCATGGTGACCGCCGAAGATGTGCTCAACTACTTTAGTGACAGTGGGAGTTTTCAGGATCCTGGTGCAATTATCGTGCTGAGTATGCACAGACACGATTATTCTTTGGCCGAAATCGCAAGGATCGTAGAAAGCGAGGGCGTATTGATTCTTTCGAACTTCGTGCGCAGCTTTCCAGATTCCAATCGAATCGAAGTGACCATCAAGCTGAATAGTGAAAACGTTGGTGCTATAATAGCTACCCTAGAACGCTACGACTATCAGGTTAAAGCCAGTTTCAACGAACGCGAGTTTAAAGATGCGCTCATGGATAGGTACGATAGTCTGATGAACTATCTGAACGTCTAGTGGATTAACCAGTAAGTACTGTTACACCCAAACCTTATCATTTTCTTGCCTAGCTACGTTGACAAAATCCTCATTTAGCTACACGAAGCAATGGGGAGGGACCCATTGGTGAAGTAAACTCCGGTTTTACCGCCTTGCCAGACCAGAAAATGACGGCGACTTAATGTAACGATACTTTCCGTTTACTCCACTAGTTTTCTGTTTGCCCTCCATTAAATGAAGGGCAAACAGAAAACCTATTCCAATTAGTCGATTTCGATATCTCCGTAATTCGTCCAGATGCGGATATTTCCACCGCTTCCATTCGATGTAAGGCGTCCTTCAATAGACTTGGAGCTGCCTTCATTTTCGCGTCGATTGATATTCAGATTGCTCGGTACAGACAAGCTTCCATGAGAGGCATAGCCTGAAAATTCGTAGCTGTATCCGCTTTCGACATCTATCTCTACATCGCTGTAGTTGCCGCGTATCTTGACTTCCTGGAAGCCCCGATGAAGGGTCGATATTTCGATGTCGCCATAGCCCGTTTCGATGTCTACATTGCCTCTAACGGCACCGATGGAATATTCGCAGTACTGAGATCTGGCTCTGATATTGGCCAACTCTTCGATTTCGATATCGATATAGCCTGCCTCGATCAAAACATCGCCGGCCGTACCGATTTCCAATTCTCCGTAGCGATGATCCAGATCTAGTGAGCTGACCCGGTCTACCTCAGCATCTGTATATCTGAGGTGTAGGTCCAGAGCTCCAGCATCATTGAGATCCAATTCGCCGTAGGCAATTTTGATCTGAGCCGTATTGCCCAGGCGATCTATTTCGGCATCACCATACTCTACCCATATCTGGCTGTGCTCACTGAATGATTCGGCAAATAAGTCACCGTACTTGATCATCATTTGAGTGCGTCCTTCATGATCATCGACGTACACATCACAGTACTTGGCATCTATATCCAGCTCAACTGTAGTTGGGAGGCGCACGTCGTATTCGACCTTAAATTCGCCACGATCCCAGTTGCCACTAGATTGGATGGAAGTCTGAGCGGTGACTCTGGCATCATTACCGCTCATGGATATTCCTATGCGGTCGAAGAGTCGATTGGCGGCTTCCTGATTTCGGGCCTGAACCACTACTCGGACATCAATTTCAACTTCATTCCTGTTGTGATGCGTGACCTTGATGGAGCCATGCCTGTTTTTCAGACCTACATTGCCGGCCGCATTTATAGCGAAGCTACCATCATAGGTTTTCACATATTCATCGAAGCCACCTGATGGACCAGTATCTGCATGAGCCGATACGGGAAATAGTGCGAAAATCAGGAGGAAAAGAGTGTAAGTGTGTTGCTTAAATATTGTTGGTTTCATGATAGTTCGAAATTTCAGGAGACGCTTCAGATTCGGGTAGGTGCTTGAGAATGCGTTCCAGGATTTGTAGTTTGAGTCGATAAGATTCGATGAGTTTAGAAACGAGTTCTGCTCGCTCATCTTGTGGCACGTTGGCTAATTCGGCCTTTATTTCATTCATAGCCAGGTCAATGTCTTCCAGGTCTGCTTGTAGCTGCGGATCGTCATTGTGTTGCTTAACCAATTCGAATCGTTCGGCTATTTCTGTCCGGAAGTGGGCTTCGGTGTCGGCAAAGTCGGGCTGTACTTGCTCGATCAGTGCCATATAATCGTCCTGGCCAGATTCGTAACCTGTCGTGCGTCCTAGCAAGAAGGCTGCCGTGACCAGTAGGGCTACTGCTGCGGCTGCACTGATGGCATACCATGCTGGGAAGCGGCGAACCCTGGCTGTTGTCTTAACTGCCTCTGGCTGGCTGCTAACCACCCGCATAGATGCTGCTGGTGCCAATTCGGATTCTATACCGGCCCAGAGCGAAGATGGTAGCTCTTCATCGTCAAAGCGATCACGGTTCTGCTTGACAAAGCTCTCCAGGTCCGGATCTGTTTGATCTAGATCTGCACAAATACGCTGCCAGAGTGCTGGCGATGGCCCCTCCCCTTCAAAGGAAGCTCGATGATCGCCAACGAATTTTTCAAGTGTGGTAAAATGCATGACAATTTATCTTTCGGGATCTTGATGAATAGGGTTTAGGCAACGAGTAATTCACGTAAGCGCTTCTTGCCGCGGTGATACTGAGATTTGCTCGTAGAAGAGGAAATGCCCAGTATTTCTCCGATCTCTTCGTGGTCGTACCCTTCAAAGAGGTAGAGGCTGACCACTACGCGATAACCTTCGCTCAATCGGCCGAGGGCCTTTTTGACCAAATCGACGCTCAACATACTCGGGTCGTAGCCTTCTTCTACCGTTTCAATCTGGTAGTCGTGGCGTTCGACTTCGAGCTCTTCCGTGAGCAGTCTTTTTCGCTTGAGGTGATCGATGCAGCGGTTGACGACGATTCGCTTGATCCAGGCGCCAATAGAAGATTGAAACCTGAAACTGTCGATTCGCCCAAACACATCTACAAAAGCGACTTGCAGAACATCTTCTGCGTCGTGTGCATTATTGAGCATTCGTCTGCAGACATTGTACATGCCCTTAGCGTACTGCTGGTAGAGCGCAAACTGAGCTTGTCGATCTCTACGCATGCAGCCTTCGACGAGTTCTCGATGCTGATTGGCGTAGTCGGCTGTTTCCATGTCCGTTTTGTGTGTAGCAATGACCATACGCGTATGGTTGTGGAGTAGTTGTATTTGTCATTAAGGACGAAGGGAAAAACTAAGGGTTGCACATTAGCGCAAAAAGAAAGATTCGAAGGTGGTTTCATTGCCACAACCATCCCAAACCTTTAGAAAAAACTGATGCTCTCCTTCGTCAATCCGTCCATCGAAGGTATAGGTCAGCTTATTGCTTTTGGCATCCTGCTCCATCAAAATCCACTGACCATCAATTTCGGCACGGTATTGTACACGGCCACCGCTTTCTTGGCCACCAAACCAATCAGCTACCCGAAAACTAAAGGATTCGCGGCTTTGCATCGACCTGCGGAAGTCCAAATTCTCAATAACCGGTGCTTCCTGATCGACCATAATGCAGTACGAGCCGAACTGGCTGATCGAGACCTCCAGCCAGTCGTCCATCCAGCGTCCGCCCAAACTTTGCAACTCGCCGCCGGGCAGACATCGAGCCACCACAGCGAATGGTCGCAAACTATCAACCAAACTGGCATCTGGCTTCAGTCTAAGCTGGCAGGCTTTGTGGATGGGGGTGGTGGATTGATGCAGGTGGTGAACCGCGCTAAATATATCTACCGACTCATCGCGAGCCTGGCTATAGAGCATTCTGACATCGTGATAAAGCGCTCCAAGCGGCAGCTCAAACTGCAAATCTGACCGCTGAATGAGATTACCTTCGTCGTAAAACAATTCGTAGTTGTACTCCGAACCCATCGGGCGCGGCTGTTCCTGATGTTTCAGCTCGAACTCAACGACTGAGCGATTACCGGCAAAGTCGTCTACCTCTACGACCACCTGGCTGGTCTGGTTGGGTGGCAGTCGAAACTGGCCATGATAATTGCTGGGGGCATAAATGCTCAGGCTGTCAGCCGGCAATCGAAAAAGCCGATGAAACCAGCTGGTATTTGTCTTCCACTCAGCATAATCGGTATGGGCATTGAGGTAGCGGGTCTCCTCAAATGATACACCATCGAATCGGAAAGCATGCAGGCGGGTCGAATCGACCCACAAGCGAGCGGAGTAGATGCCATTGTAGTTGGGCATGGCGTTTTGGCGATCATAAGCTTTAATCCCAATGCCCAAAAGAGGCTGACCAACAATTATCGGATTGGATACTGCCCTGTATCGCCCCTCGCTCACACGCCTTAGGTCGATGACGTGCTTGTTCAGTGTCCTGGAATGTTCATCCAGCTCATAGACCAATATTTTTCTCAGCTCGGGGTAGCGGGTGTCAGCTATATTCAGACCAAAATGCAGCGGATTGAGTGCCCGGTCTGTCTCTGAGTCTCGAATTTCGAAGTGCAGATGTGGTCCAAAGCTATACCCTCGATTGCCTACCTCGCCTATAATCTGTCCTTGCTCGACAGGAAAATCGCCTGGCTCAAAGCGCAAATTTGCGGCGAAA
>JBCBVN010000120.1:0-11566 GCA_039817625.1 Bacteroidota bacterium | reverse complement strand
CTCGGTGATCCCACCGACTACAGGAGATTATGAATATCGACTTGGAGCTACTGGAAACTGGCAGCCAAGCCCCGAATTTCCAGACCTGGAAGCTGGAGTAGGATATGAAATATACATCAGACCAATCGGACAATTAAACAGCTGTATTGGTCAGCAAAATATCTTACTTGAGCAAGGTCCACTAGCCACTGTGGTTACTGATGTACAGCTGCCGAGTGACTGTGGTGCCAGTGATGGCTCAATACTGGTTCTTGCACAGAGCCCGGCAAATAATGAATATGAATATCGAGCAATTGCAGACAACCAGCCGGCGGGGGAATGGTCGACCAGCGAAAGTCTACATGATCTAAGCCCTCAACTGTACACCATACAGCTTCGTATGAATGGAGATGATCAGTGTGTGGTAGAGCAGATCATCGATATGTACACCAGCACGCAGCCAGGGGCTACTTTAATCGATGCCACAGAACCAGAGTTTTGTGGAGATAGTAGCGGGATAATAATTGTAGATGCAGAGCATATTGGCGACTACTTGTTTAGTCTGTCTGATGAAGGGCCCTTTCAGGAGGATGGACAGTTTTTTAACCTGTCCGCAGGATTGGTGGAAGTATACATACAATCAGCAAACGACGCTTCCTGTCAGGGAATAAGCACTTTTGAACTGGGTCAGCCCGAGCCGCCCCCATTTGATGCGGAATTGAGTTTGCCGCCATACTGTGTGCAAGGAGATGCCAGCATCAGTATTCTGCCGGTTGACAATGATGAAATTACAGCAGAGTACAGGCTACGATATCCCGATGGCAGTTACTCTCCGTATCAGACCGTATTGGTTTTTGACAATCTTGATGCCGGGTCATATTTGATAGAGGCACGCTACAGTCAAAACGATGACTGTTTGCGGTCTATGGGCTTGGAAATACCCGACGATGGTGGTCCGTTCGCGGAATGGCCAGCTATAATTACAGAAACTGCCAACGCTTGTTTGGATTTGCCAGCCAGCCTGTTTATCCAACCCGCCAATGGAGAGTCTATCTACTTTTCTGTAGACGGAAGCCCTTGGACGACCCAGCAAATCTGGTCTAATTTGGAAACGGGTTTCTTTCAAATTCAGGTGGCGCTGACGGAGACTGGATGTGGAGCCATAGCCTTAGATAGCATAGAATTGATCAGTCAGGATGTGTTGGTTTTGCAACCAACTGTTAGTAACCATCCAAGTAGTTGTGCACTAAATGATGGTGCTATCATTGTACAGGTTGCTGGTCAGGAAAACGCCAATTTGGAATACACGATTGATGGCGGAGAGAGCTGGACCAGCAGTAATGAGTTTGATGATTTAGCTGCGGGGAGCTATCATGTTGGTGTAAGGCATGCTGCGCTTGACGGATGTGAGGAAATGGCTCAATTAACTACTGAGCTAATAGCGGATGATCAGCCTATCATCAATGGAGTCGAAATCGCTCAGGCTAATGCATGTACTGCTGAAGCTGCCAGTATCATCGTGGATGCTGATGTAAACAATGGAGCCGAACTGCTTTATAGCATAGACGGTGGGCAGAACTGGATTGGCAGTTCAAATTTCAGCCCGCCAGCAGGAAATTATACCATCATGGTGCGCACAGCCGATGACGAACCTGGTCTTTGTGCCATATCCTGGCCGGAAGAAGTAACCATTGATAGTGTGCTACTGGGAGAAGTGCCCGAGCTGGTCGTTGACCAACTGCTGCAGCCTAGCAGCTGCAGTTTGGCAGATGGTATTATTTCGTTTTCGGCTCTATCTCCTGGTACTTTTGAGTACAGCATCGATCAAGGGGAAAACTGGCAGTTGACAGGCTTGTTCGAAAACTTGCCTGCCGGAACTTATTGGATATCTGTGCGAAATTCAGATGGGAATTGCGCGTATATCGATCAGGAAATGGTGATTCTCCATGCGGCAAATGGTCCGATCATAAGAGATGTAGAGTCGCAGACTCCCTCAGATTGTGGTATAGCCGATGCCCAAATTTTGTTGAATCCAACTGGCTCGCCACCAGGTACTTTGTTTTCAATAGATGGTGGACAGACGTGGCAGGAAGATCCTGATTTCACGAATCTGGCACCAGGAACTTACAACCCGGTAGCACTTGATCCAGGTACGGGCTGCCAGTATAGCTGGAATCTTCCCGTGGCCATCAATGGTATTGCTGAACCTCAATGGATGGACTATTCATACACCAGCCCGACCGACTGCGGCGCTGAAGACGGTACAGTCTCTGTCCTATTCCTTGATCCCGAGGCGTCCGAATTATTTGAGCTGGATGGACCGGAGTTCGTTTTGTCGAGCACAGGCCTGGCAACAGGTCTGCCAGCTGGCTACTATCGGTTGGTTGTCATGAATCCAGAAGGCTACTGTCGTCAGCTAATTACCGACAGTCTCTATTTGCCTCCTCCTGCGGAGGTGCGCCTGGAGGGCGCTGCCGTATCTGCTCCCAGCAATTGTGACCTGCAAGATGGTCGCATCGAACTACTGCCTGCACAAGATGACTGGGAGTACAGCATCGATGGCGGACAGTCTTGGCAGAATGCGGCGGAATTTTTGGGCCTTTCAGGCGGGACTTACCAGCCTATGGCAAGAGCGCTGGCCTTTCCCAATTGTACTTCTGCTTTAGATGCCTTAGTACTGAGCGGGAATTATGAACCCAATCCCGATTTAAGCATATCGTGGGGAAACCTGGATCGATGTGTATCGGAACCAGAGGGGCAGCCAATTATAAGTGGAGGTCATCCTGGCGAACTGTTTAGCTTAGATGGTGGTCAGACCTGGTATGCAGCTGAAGATTTGCCGGTTTTGCCCAGTGAACAGTCTTATACTTTGAGCGTATCCGATGCCCAAAATTCATGCGTGCTGCCTGACTATCTGACCCTTGATGCCGTAGCATCTGCAGCCATTCAGGTTCAATTGGATACCCTCATTCCTGCGGGTTGTAGTGGTTTGGCCAGTGGCCAGATTTGGATTTCGGCAGCCGGAGATTTAGAAGGTTTGGACTTCCGCTGGTCGGACGGTTCTACCGAGACCGAACGCGCCAACTTGCTGGCTGGTATCTACTCTGTTGTGGCAACCAATGCCTTTGGCTGCTCTGACTCGCTTTCCGTCAATCTGGAAGGTGGAGCCGATGATCTGGCGGAGATAGCCGATGGACTGACTGATCAAATGGTCTGTGGTGACCAGGAAGTCATTTATAATTTAAGCAATGAAACAGGTCTATCCGTGCAGTGGACCGGGCCCAACGGGTTCTCCTCCAGTGATCTGGTAGTTGCTTTGTCTGTGAGTGGTTCCTATCAGTTTGAGCTCACGAGCTCAGATGGCTGTGTTTATATCGATTCTGTAGAAGTCAATATCGTCGACAATGAAGAGGTATTTGCCGACTTTTTAATGCCGGTTCAGGGAGTTGTTGATCAGCCTGTGGTATTAATCGATATTAGCTGGCCAAGACCTGATTCGACTTATTGGGAGCTGCCCCAATTCAACATATTGGACTTGGGTCAAGTCGCTAACCAGCAGATTGTCCAGTTTGATACTACGGGCATTTACGAAGTAGCACTGGTTGCAGAATTGGGCGACTGCATTTCAGAGCTGCGCAAGGAGATAGAAATTGTGGCTACACCAGAAGATCTCGATGATCCATCAATCAGCTTGGCAGGCGAGATCCGGGATTTTATCGTATATCCCAATCCAAACTTGGGGCGTTTCCAAGCTCGCGTCATACTCGGGAGCTTAGGACCTGCGGAAGTCCACTTATTCGACGAAAACGGGAATTTAATCCAGCTATACGATGGGCCAGATTTGCTTGCCTATGAAGTCGATTTCGATCTCACTGATCGACCATCGGGTATTTATCCACTCATTTTACAAACGGCGAATGAGTACAGGTATATTAATGTGGTAAAGCAATGAGCAGGCAAGTAGAGATAAGTCAGATTTTTGAGAAGTTTTGGTTGAGCATGCGCCTAGCTTCTGATATATCTGTTTGGAAAATGAAAAAGCTATTTCTATGCTTAGCTATTTATTTATGCTCTTCAGCCGTCGTTATGGCTCAACCTTCTGCCCTGCTTGGCGAATTGGGTGCTGAGCCTGATGATATTACCGCCCTACGAACGGCAAGAGCCTTACGGGAATACACGCGTGAAGATTTTGGTGACCGAGACCGCGAGTTGCTGGCGGATATAATCGCTAATGAAGAGATTCCGCACCGAGATGAATATTTCTTACTGGCGGGCTATTTGGGAATGAATGAGGCTTTGAGCAATGTGTCCCTAGAAAGCCTGACCACTTCAAAGCTTCTGCGTAGTCATGGATTAGCAATGGTTCGTGCAGGCGATCCCAATAAAGCGAATCAACTACTGATGGATATTCGAGAAGTTGAATACGGTGATGCCTTCGTTTATGATTTGGCTCCACTCTTGGTTTACACGCGCGACAGAGCTGTTTTTGATCTGCTCATAGAGCGGCTACTTACTTCAAATTTAAACTGCGATCCGCCCAATCCGCATGTTAACGGAAAGATTGACTGTGGGTACAGGCTGATGGAGGCCTTAGCGCCAGTATTGGTTGATTTCCCTTTTGAAGTGGGTATTTCCGGTGATTTAGAAACCGACGATTATCCTGCAGCCCTAGTGGAGGTGAGAAACTGGCTCAGGGCCCTTGGCGATGCTTACAATATTATTGAAGATACATTCTGATGAAGCACCTGGTACTCCTTAAAATATTCCTGCTTTCAAGTATTCAGTTTATTTATGCTGCTCATATTCCGATTATTGGATTGCCGACCAATGGCCTAGTAGATTTAGTTGACTCAATTGCAAATTTTAACGACAATAAACACCAGATAGCGGAGGTGGATAAATTGCCGTTCTCCCTGGAAGTTGGCCAAATCGGAGCCGACGATATTCGTCAAATTGGGCAACTCGCCGGCGATCTGAAAGAGATAGCGGATGAGATGAATGCCGCTATTGATAGATTTCAGGAAATTGGAAACCATATTGAAGATTTTCTGGCAGGTATTCCTGTGGATTTTCCAATGGGGATCTCCCATGATTTTGGTGGAGTAACCGTCCATCTGGTGCTCTACAGAGCCAGCCTGAAGCCAACTCATATGGAAGTAGACGTGGCTCTGGGCGTAGAGTTTCCAGGGATAGCAGACCGTCTGTTACTAGGGGCTACGGATGTAGAATTTACCAGAGTGGGTGGTATTGGAGACCTGCAATTAGAGCTGTTAGATGTATTCGGGATAAATATTGCACAAGGGAAAAGCCGTCTGGTTTTTTATCCCAGATTAGGGACTGGTATTAATGAGAGAGGTACTTACGCTACGGTGAGTTGTGAAGGTATATCTGCACTCAGCATAGATGCTAGTCTCATATTGAGCCGAGATTGGGTGCTGCCAATAAGGAATGGTGTACCATTAACTGAAGACATTCTGCCCGGTGGTGCTGTGTCTTTTGGTGGAAATGGAATGAGCGAAGCGCTGTATCAGCGCGTGCATTGGGACTTCAATGTTCAGGTAGGTAGTGAGGACTTTTTTTTGGAAACAGGAAGCCGAGATACGTTTGTCATCAATGGGTATACAGATATAGAAATATATGCCGAGCAAGTGAGTTTGGACTTTAGCGAAACCCGCAATCCCAGTCCCATGCAGGTGCCCGAAAACTATCTGTGTCCTTTCCGTGTCGATGGTGAATTAATGGATTTGTGGCAGGGCGTGTACATCCATCGAATTGCTATACAGTTACCTGACTCCTGGCGTCAGTCTGGAGGAGAACCAATACGTGTTTTTGGCCATGGTATCATCATAGATGAACGTGGACTAACGGGTTTGATCGGAATAGAAAATTTACTGCCACTCGATGAAGGTCGTGCAGGGAATTGGGCTTTTTCTGTAGATACTTTTCGCATGAACTTCTTGCAGAGTCAGGTCGAAATGGTTAGACTGGATGGCCTGGTAAATGTCCCTTTACTGGCAGAAATACCCGAAAGCGAAGGTCAGTATGTGGTAGATGATGGTCTACAACGCGAAGACTGTTTAAGCTATATCGGGTATGTAGAACCCAATTCGTATTACGCGCTATCTGCGGAGGCCAACAGAGATTATTGGGTGCCGCTCTGGGGAGAGTCAAGCATTACGATAAGGCCCGGGACCTATCTTGATATGGTGTATGAAGAGTCGGAGCTAACGGCCACCGCGGGTATTTTTGCTACTGTAGATATAGAAGCCGGACAAGACAATGGCAATTTTAAATTGGTTGTAGAATCTACAGATTTTAATGGACTGGTCTTGTCGAGTAGTGGGGGCATTTTAGATTTCGGTATTTGGGATTTTCCCAGTTTTATCAGTGCAACCATTGGCAGTTTTAATCTGCATATATCTGATATCGACTTCGCGGAAGATCAGACGACATTAGATCCTACCTTAACTTTCGCAGTAGAGGTCGAACTTGGTGGGGAAGGTTTTGATCTGGCTGCAGGAGGGGCCTTTCGCATCATCGGTGAGCGGAACCAGAGTGAAGGCTATGAGCGCTATCGATTCAAGCAGTTCGCCATTGATGCCCTCACTATTGACGCCAGTACAAGCGCCTTTGGAGTTAGTGCAACCATCGCCTTCTATAGAGAGCATGAGGTTTATGGAAGAGGTTTTTATGGGAGTGGTAGTCTATGGTTTCGAGCTTTTGGCGAGGTAGGTATTGCGGCAGCCGCTCAGTTTGGAGAAGTTGGCGAGGGCGAAGATCGATTCAAATATTTTATGGTCGATGCGTTGGCTAAAATTCCGGAAGGGATAATTCCAGCTGGACCATTTGCCATTCGAGGAATTGGGGGAGGTGTTTGGAATAATATGGTTACATCGGATTTGATGTTTGAGCCCATACCCCCAGATGCAGACGTTAGGGCCTTTCAAGATTCGACCGATATAGCCAATGCCGTAGCTAGCAATAACCCCGATGCCCTTTCGGTATTTGTAGGATATAATCTCAGTGGCATACAACTTGTGCCAGGCCCAGATGGATTTGGGGTCAAGGTAAATATTGTAATGGCCACCATTCTGCCTAGTGAAAAGGCCATCAGTATTAATGGGACTTTTCAATTGCAGATTAATGGAGACAATGGTTGGCGGGCGGAATTATTTGGGAATGCAACCTTCTTTGGCCCAATTAACTGGAACAATTTACCACCGGATGAAGGCTTGACAGCGCTTTTCCACTTTATGATTAGTCGCGAGCCTGTTGAAGGATCGTCTGAAATATTAACGGTCTTCAACGCAGAGGCCTATTTATATCTGAAATACGGTCTATTAAAAGGAAGAGCGGGTAATGCTTTAATGGTTGATTACGACGAGTCAGTGGAACCGTTCGAAATTCCTGGTGCAGGCTACGCCGGGTTTATTGGTTTGCATTGGGATAGTGGCGGTGATTGGTGGATCAATATTGGCAGACCTGCAAGTGATATGCATATATCCCAATATTTGCCTAGTGCTCCTCCTCCAGGCCCCATTTCAGTAGGGACTAGGATACTCGGTACAGATGTCATTATTACGGCCTACTTCTGCTTAGGTACGAATATTCCGCCCCTGCCTGATTTACCTCATTATGTGACGAGTATCACAGGAGGTGAAGCTAATTTTATGCGCAATGAAAATCTGTATGCTTCTGGCCGTGGACTTGCTTTTGGAGCTTCCTTATCTCTGGAGGCCAGACCGATTAGTACCGTTTTATATGTGGAAATAGCAGCGGGCTTAGGCTTCGATATTAATGTGCAGGAATATCCAGGGGTGATTTGCGCGAATACGGGCAATAAACCAGGATTTGATGGTTGGTATGCAGCCGGTCAGGCATGGGCCTATGTGGAAGGTAGCATAGGGCTGGAGTTTAGATTATTTCTGGTGCGTGTTCGGGTAAATATTCTGGAGGCAGGAGTAGCGGCATCACTACAAATGAAAGGCCCCAGACCATTTTATGGTCGCGGTAGGTTGGGCATTAGATACCGCGTTCTCGGATTTATAAGAGGAACATTTAGAATGAATTTTAAAGTTGGAGAAGAATGCGAAATGGAAGCAGAAGGTGGTGGAGACCCTATGTCAAACGCTATTCTGATATCTTCGGTCTCGCCAGGAAATGAGGATGTTTTACTTCGGACAAATCAGATGTTCAATGTCAGTTTTAATTATCCCATCGATCAATCTGAAGTGTATAATGATGATGACTATCTGTTACAAATCGATGATATTCGACTTGCCGGCCCAGATGGTGTGATTCCTGCTAATTTGAATTATGAACAAGGTGATATCATTCTGGAGTTCTATTCCCAGGATGTGTTGCCTCCAAATTCAGAAGTAGAATTTCGAATCAGAGCTAGTTTTAAAAACTTATCTACTGGGGAGACCGTCCAGGACACACTGGTAAGATTGGCATTCAATACTGGAAACCCATTAGATACCATTCCCTTGTCTAACGTGGCATTCAGTTACCCTACAGATGGTCAGTTAAATATATATCCTGCTGAAAGTAGCGTCGGCTATATTCAACTGTTGCAAGGTCAGGATAATTTATTCACCGAGTCAAAATATATGATTTTGGAATCAAGCTCTGGGTATTCGGATGTAAGGGAGATCGATTATGATCCAAATACGAATAGACTGGAGTTTGACTTTTCCGGACTGAGCCAGGAAGCAATATATAAATTGGCTGTAGTGCCGTTTTCAGAAGGGCAGGGTCTAGAGGGAAATGGTCAGCTTTGGACGGCTTTTTGCAGAATTAGTGAATACAGTAGTTTTGAAGATAAGGTGCTTGATCAATTGGCGGATCGAGAATTGCCAAATCCTGAGTTCATATTTCCCATAGGGGAGCAATACGAAAATTTTGATCAATTTGAGCTTGGAAGAATCGGTGACCAGCCGGGACTTGTTCGATTTGTCGGGCGAACCGATATGGGCTTTTTTGCGAACAATGATTACCAAGTTCAAAATGCTTTTGATGGAGAACAGGTAGCTCCTGTAGATTCAATTTTCGTTTACTTAATTTCTGAAGTTCCAACCGTAGATTTGACCGGCTGGGAAACTGGTATGATTTTAAATAGTCATGGATCAGGTGTCTTTGATTTTAGCTTTCCACTGGACATCATGGCGTCTTTCGAATATCTTCTATACATCATTGAAGACTTGCAAGAAGATATCATGTCTACAGCTACTGCTGATCCCAATGACGAAGATTCTGATTTATCGGATGGGACAATAGGATTTGAAGGAAATACTGAAGAGGAGGCGGCTGAATTTGCTCAAATAATGACCAACGCACTCACAGAGAATACTCCGGCTTGGCTGGTTCCATTTGTGAGTGGTCAAGCTACGATAGAGAGTACATATAGTGGGCAGGTGTTTTTCTTTGATGCTTCATATTATTTGCCCGGTGAACTGGAACCGAATTCAACCATAACATTAAGAGTTACTGTAGAAAACTGATTATGCATCAGACATTGAGATCGGTTATTTTAGTTTGCTTTCTTTTATCCTTCCTGGAAGCGAAGGCTCAGAACTTCCCTCGATCAGATGGCAGCGAATATCCGGCTATCATTCTAGCAGATCCCAGAGAAGGAAATATACGACTGAGGTGGGCGCCAACGGCATTTGAATGGTGGGAAGCAGGTAATGCGAGCGGATATTCCTTATATCGTTCTGAAGCAGGTACTCCTGGTAGTCTCGTTTTATTAGGAGAAGATTTTATGCCCATATCGTTACCTGATTGGCGGGCGATAACAGACACACTGGAACCTGCCTTGATGTATGCTGGTGCACTGTACAGTGAAGACCTATTAGATCCTTCAGTACCTCAAGAGCTCAATGATGAGTCATCGTATTTGCAATCTATAGCGGAGTATAGATATGGGCTGTCTTTGTTTTCTGCTGATCAATATTATGATATCGCTTTAGCAGCCGGACTTGCTTATGAAGACAAGACAGCAAAACGGGATAAAGTATATGTGTATGAAATTCGGATTAATGGCGTATTGCCTGAGGGCAATGATGCATACCCAACGGTTACGGTTAATTCCAATTCGAGATCAGTATTGCCTGCTCCTCCCAAACTAAGCGGTAGCTGGAGCAACGGCAGCGTGGAGCTCAGTTTTGATCAGTCGGCCAGTAGTTTTTTCTACTCTTCATATAATATCGAGCGATCTGTGGCAGGTTCCTCATGGAATAGGATTAATGAATTACCCATCGTGTTTTTTGAAACACGATGAAATAAGTAATCAGAATATCTACTATTACGATACACTCGTCAATAATGAGTCAGAACATAGATACAGACTCAGAGGGCGGTCTTATTTTGGAGTAGATGGTCCTTATGGAGAAGAACTAGTGGGAATGGGTACGCCAGGCCCAATTCCTCATAGTCCGGTTGTCAATAATTTGATTCAAGTAGGAGAGGAGGCAATCAGAATTGAATGGCAGTTTGCACAAGAAGCTGAACAACTTATTAGAGGCTTTAAAATATACCGGTCTAACCTATCCTCACAGCTTGGAGATTTGATAACGCCCTCACTCATTGATGTATCTCAGCGGTCTTATGTAGATGATGATCCTAAAGCAAGCAGTTTTTATACTGTTGTACTTATTGACGAGAATGATCATGAAATTCATAGTTTGCCTAGACTGATCAGCTTGGCAGACAATCAGCCTCCAGGGCCTCCGGTAGATTTAGCTGGCACTATGGATTCTTTAGGTTTGGTCACACTTAGGTGGGCACCAAATACTGAACCCGACCATCAAGGCTATCGAGTATATATTTCCAACCAGGAAGATGGCCATTTTATTCAACTAACATCAGACGCGATTGCAGACACCATTTACGAGCATCACGTCACCATGGAAACGACCAGCGAGGAAGTGTATTTCAAGTTAAAAGCAATTGACTACTTTGGAAATTATAGTTCATTCTCAGAAGTAGTTGCTGTAAAGAGACCCGACTTGATCCCACCTACACCGCCAAGAATAATTAAAGTAGAAGGACGAGAAACGGGGGTATTCCTGGAATGGAGCCCAAGTCCAAGTAGGGATATCGTAGGTATAGAATTGCAAAGAAGACCGAGTGATGACACCCTGCAGACCTGGTTGAGCTTTTATGAAGCCAGGGGCGGAAATGTAAACGTCGGAGGGAGCGAACTGGATTATAACACCCAATTAGGAAGAACTTATCAATATCGTATTCGCGTGGAGGATGATGCGGGCATGAGTGCTGTGTCTGGTATAGCTACAGGGACACGGATCGATAATGGAAAACGTGGCGAGATCATAAATCTCCAGGCAAGACGACTGGAAAGTGGTACCGTAACCTTGACATTTGATTGCAATTATCAGGTGCAGCCTATTTTATATCTGCATATCGGGCCAATAATCGATAAATCACTGAGTCAGATTGTTTGACATCTTCATCCTTGATCAGGAAGCGGTGAGTGGCCAAGGCGAACATTCGATTTCCGTCGGGCAGCAACTGCATGTAAGTCGTCAATGGTTCGCTACCCTTTGCCCGAAAGAGCTGATATAAA
>JBCBVN010000119.1:0-11592 GCA_039817625.1 Bacteroidota bacterium | reverse complement strand
TATAGTGTTGTCGGTTAAAAAAATGGTGGCTTCAATCCCATCTCCTGAACTATCATCATCGACGAATATTCCGGTTTCTGTATTGGCATTGCCAGTAATGGTGTTTCGGCTAATGATGGCAAAAATATCTGTATTAATTCCATCCAGATTCAGCGTGATGCCATCTCCATCAGTATTGGATATCATGTTGTTATCAAAAAGCAGTCGGGCTGTTTGACCTGTCGGTGGTGTACCGCCAAATCCGATATGCACATCTAAACCTGCTCCACTACCTGTCCATCCACTGAATATGTTATTGGTAATGACCATGGTCGTATTAGAATTACTGGATTCTGTAACAACCCTTACTGCGTCATCTTCCAATACGCCAGTATTGGTGTTTCCGTCTATCAAGATGTCGACATTGGCGTTTGTCGTATTGCCATCTCCTGCTTCGATATAAATCAGTTGATCATTGTCAAAGGCACCGAATATATTATTTAAAATGCTCACCTGAGTAGGCACATTATTCACGTCGCTAAAACAGTAGATACCATCTGTAAGGAACTGCGCTGCTGTTGGAGAAAAGGTGCAATTGCTTACGGTGAGGCGGCCCGTCAGATTTATAGAGCTGATGACGCCTGAAGTAGAATTATCCATGGAAGAGGTAAGCACGAGCCCATCGATGGTAACATTACCTGTAAAGCCAGTGACAGAAAACGCCCGTGAAGTTCCTCCATTGACCGTCACCATTCCGGGGTTAGCTGCCCGAATGGTGATATCACCTCCTGCGGTGTTTAGGTTTACAGACTCGTTGTAGGTGCCATTTCCTATTACGATTTCGTCTCCGGCTGCTGAGGCATTTACAGCAGCCTGGATGGTGGCAAAAGTACCGGGTACGTTCAGTACAGCATTGGTATGTTCTGGGGTACAAGTATTAGCCAGGGCTAAAATCGGTAGGTATGCCAAAACCGTAAGTAGGGCCAATCGCTGAATTAGGGCGCTGGTTACTTTGTTAACCGACTGACTGCTATACACAGGGAAAGCGTCTTTCATGAGAAATACAAATTGAAGCCTATCCATTCGGATAGAAAAAATTTAGGTCAGTGCACTGATCTGTATAGGATAAAGTGCCTTCAAAGATACAGTGTACAACACGGAAAGGCACCTTCTACGAGGCCTTTCTGTCTGATTTTATACGAATTCAGGTAGTTCTACTTGCAGCTGTTTTCTTCATTTGTACTTCCGCGGGTCGGAGACAACTGGTTTAGCCGTAGGATTCCATGTGCTAAACCCAGGTTGTGACCCTTCGATGATAACCACCAAGTAAGTCCATTCGTTACCTTTGCAAACAATAAGGTTACAAACCCGATGGACTATAAAAACAACATACTCGAAACCATAGGTAATACGCCCTTGGTCAAGCTGAATAAGATCACCGCTCATTTGCCTTGTCCGGTATTTATTAAGAATGAAACCTTCAATCCAGGACATTCCATTAAAGACCGTATGGCTCTGAAAATGTTGGAAGATGCCGAGGCTGATGGTCGTTTGAAGCCCGGTGGTACCATCATAGAGTGCACGAGTGGCAATACCGGTATGGGACTGGCCTTGGCCGGGGCAGTCAAGGGATACAGGTGCATCTTTACGACTAGCGATAAGCAGAGTAAGGAAAAGATAGACATACTAAAGGCTGTCGGCGCCGAAGTGATTGTTTGTCCCACTAATGTTACGCCCGATGACCCTCGTTCTTATTACTCGGTCGCTGAACGGTTGAGTCAGGAAATACCCAACTCCTTTTGGTTCAATCAATACGATAACCTAAGCAACCGCCAGGCGCACTACGAGTCTACTGGCCCGGAAATCTGGACACAAACGGATGGTCGGATTACACACATGGTCGTAGGCGTCGGAACTGGAGGCACAATTTCAGGTACCAGTCGATATTTGAAAGAGCAAAATCCAGATGTCAAGATCTGGGGCATCGATACTTATGGCTCGGTATTCAAGAAGTATCACGAAACCGGAGAGTTCGACGAGAAAGAAATCTATCCCTACATCACCGAAGGTATAGGCGAGGATATCTTGCCTAAGAATGTGGCTTTTGACCTTATCGATAAATTCGAAAAGGTGACCGATAAAGATGGTGCGGTAATGGCTCGTCGCTTGGCACGCGAAGAGGGTATGCTATTAGGGTACAGTGCCGGCTCTGCCTTGGCGGGATTGCTGCAATTGTCTGATGAGCTAACGGCAGACGACATAGTCGTAGTCGTTATACACGATCACGGCAGCAGATATGTAGGCAAGATCTACAATGACGATTGGATGCGCGAACGCGGCTTTTTGGAAACCAAGCTTACGCTGGCCGACCTGATACAACAGAAAAATAATGGCGCATTTATTGCCATAGAACAGGGACAAAGCGTACGTGCGGCCATGGATATGATGCGAGAGCACGATTTTAGTCAGATGCCAGTTGTTGGCCATGACGAGTCAGTCGTTGGCGCCATAACCGAAAGCCAGGTGCTGGGATATTTATTGGAAAACCCCATGAAGCACAGTGAGGTGCCGATCAGAGAAATCATGCGCGAGCCATTTCCAGAACTGAGTTCCGATACAGCCATCGAGCAATTGCGCCATTATATATCCAAAGAAAATCCTGCGGTTATTGCTAAAGACAGATCCGGGGCCAAACACCTGATCGCTCAATACGATATACTACAGGCCATGTAGGAAACAACAGGGGTAAAAGCTCAGCTTTTACCCCTGTTGTTCTTAGTTGTCTTCGTAAAAGTTGTCTTCTTCTTTAACGATCACCTTCGATCCTGTTTCCAGCTCTCGGGTTAGTGCAGTGTATGGCCCCTTTACGATGGTTTGGCCATCTGATAACCCGCTTTCGATCTGGATGAATTCATTGTCCTGGATACCCGTTTCGATTTTGATTTCGCGCGTTGTATCGGCTTCTACGGCATAGACCACTATTCGAAGATCATCATCTGATTCATCATCGTCTTCGTTCTCTCGCGTTGTAACCGAGGCGATTGGTAGTGCGAGTACATCTTCAACCTTATTGGTTAAAATGTCTACCCCAGCAGACATACCCGGCCTGAAGACGAAAGGTTTACTCGGGCTAATCAGGTCTTCATAGCTAGCCGGATCAATAGTTATATGAACTTCGAAGTTGGTTACCTGGTCGCTGTTGAGCACGGCACTTTGGGTTGTGCTGTTGGCAAGAAGAGTACTAGAGCTTGCGATTTGACTGACCTTGCCCTTGAATACGCGATCTCTATAAGCATCGACTTCTATTTCGACCTCGTCTCCCAGGCTTACGTCTGTGACATCGTTCTCACTGACTTCTACCCGGACTTCCATCACATTGAGGTCTGCAATGCGCATGAGTTCTGTACCTGCCATTTGTATGGTACCGACCACGCGTTCTCCTTCTTCGACACTGAGGTTCGAGATCACACCATCATTTGGTGCATAGATCGTTGTTCGTCTGAGACTCGTACGCAATTCATCTAGTGAAGCCTGAGCAGATCTGATATTGAATCGCGAAGCTTCCTGCTGCTGTTTTGCCGATTGAATATTAGCTTCTGCTGCTGCCATATTGGCCTGAAGGGCTTCCAAAGAAGCGCGGCTTGCTTCTAGATCGGCTTGAGAAATGACTCCTTCTTCCGCCAGTGGCTGGTTTCGGTTGTAAATTTCCTGAGCATTAATGAGCTGTGCCCGAATCTGTTCTCTGGCAGCTTCTAGTTGGGCAACCTGTGCACCAGCAGAAGCCTCATTAGCACGTGCAGCATCGACATTGGCTTGTCCTCTGGCGACCTGAGATTCAAAGGCATCTGGATCAATTCGTGCCAGGAACTGACCCATCTTCACAGAATCGCCTTCTTCTACGGTCAGTTCGACAATCTCTCCGGATACATCAGAGCTGATCTTGACCTCAGCCTGAGGAAAGATTTTACCGCTTGCTGTCACTTTTTGCTGTATGCTTCGCTTTTCGACTTCAGTGGTGAAAATTTGAATCCCTTCATCAGATCGACCACCAAAGGCCATTAGACCTAAGAGTGCAAATACGGCTACGGCAATGATGATATAAATGGTCGTACGAGACATGTGTGCTGGATGATTAGTTGAGGCTCAAACGGTCACCGAGGTAGAATCGGATAACCTGCTGATTGAAAATGAATTGGTATTTTGAACGGGTGCGTTCGATGCGAGCGGCATCTAGCCGATTGCTTGCTGTCAGTAAGTCCAGTGCGTTGGCTGCTCCGAGTTCGTAGCGCCTCAGGCTTTGGCTGTAAGCGGCTTCAGCAGCATCGAAGCTGTTTTCGGCAGCCCGATATACAGCCTGAGCCGAGCGGTAGCCATTCAGGGCTTGCTGTACTTCGTTTTGAAGATCAACTCTGGCCTGAGCGGATTGAATCTCAGCTTGCTGTACGTTGAGTTCTGCACGCTGGACATTTATTTTATTTCGGCCCTGACTGTAGATGGGCACGTTCAGAGTTACGCCAATCGACTGACCGAAGTTCTGGTTAATTTGATCGCCGAAACTCTGGTTGGGAAAGACTTCACCTTCCTCAACGAGTAGGGATAGGGATGCAGCCTCTCCGTTGATCACAGCTGGAATGGCGGGAGATTGGACTAGCATTACGTTCGATCGATCTGGGTTGGCAAAATCCAGGGCAACGTCAGAATAGTTGGTATTCAGGCTACCAAAGACAGATATGGTTGGCGAAAACCCGGACCTAGCTACGTTTATGCCAACTTGGGCAGATTGTCTGTTCAGCTCTGCAATTTGAATATCTGGTTGGGTGATCTGAGCGGATTCGAAGACTTCTTCAAAGCTGTAAGTACGGCTTAAGTCTACCTCTGTTAATTGGAGTTCTGGCACCTCGATTTCGAAGTTCGGATTGAAGTCTAGCTGCAAGATTTGCTGAAGCGTAAGCAGGGCATTTTCGAGCTGGTTCTCTAATTCCACGGCAGATCTTTGTGCTGAGGCTTGCTGAGCGACCAAATCCAATCGTTGGGCTGGGGCGGCAGCCCCACTTTCTATCAATGCATCAGTCTGTGTGAGTTGCCCATCGATCAGGGCGAGTTGTGCAACAGCATTTGATAGCTGCTCACGGACTAGCAAGACATTGAGATAACCTGTGGCTACCTGCAATCCAATATCATTGCTAATTGCTTTGAGGTTGAGCTCAGCACTTTGAGCATCAAGTTCTGATTGCTTGACGCTGTTGTTGATAAATCCGCCACTGAAAACCGTCACGGTAGCCTGAGCCTGATAGGTGTTGAATAAGATGTTTTGTTGTACGAAAGCATTCGAGGTCGGATCAATCGTACGACCCAGCTGATAACCCACATTTGCAGATCCGTTGATGTTGGGCATTCGCAGCAACTTGTTCTGCCGTACATCTAGCTGGCTGAGCAGGCTTTGGGTGCGAACTTGACTGACTTGTAGATTGTTCGCTATCGCATATTCGACGGCTCGATTTAGGCTCCACACGTCAGATTGTGCGGAAAGAGCAAGTGAACATAGCAAACTGCTGAAAAGCAGGAAATATCTGGACATAGGTAACCCGAATTATCGTGGGCCCAAATCTATAACAGCCGCGATAAGAATCGAGTGATTTTTCTATCAATGAACTAATGAACCAGACGAATGTAGGCCAGAGTGATTTATTCGGTCACACTATTCACCGTGGTAGCGCCCACCAGCTGATCAAACCGACTCCCCATTGGGCGGTAATAGACCAATACGGTATAGTCATTTTCGGTTTCATCAAAATTGCCTTCCGTGTCGGTTAGATTGAAGTCGCTTTCATCCCCATTACGATCTTGAGTGACATACCAGTAATTGTAGAAACCCTGCTTAACTAGTGTCTTGCCTACGTAGGCTCTTATTGCAGGGTTCCAAACCATCTCAAATTCTGGTTTGAGTTGCCATTCGCTCAGCGCTCCATAGATATAGACGGACTGGTCTTCGTAGGGTGTACCGGTATCGAAAATGAAAGTTAGCTCTACATATTCTCCGGTGTAATCGAGCTGTAGCCGGTCAAAATTCTGCTGTAGATAATCGTCGGCAAGATTGATGATGGGCCGGTCAAAACGGAAATTGACAAAGTCGCCATTGAGGTCAAAATAATTGAGGAAAATTTCCTGATCACGCGGTATATCCGGCGCCAAAGCCATGGCATAGAAACTGCCCTCATTGGTAATGGAAAGAACATCTGCCCGAGGTGCTTGAACCGACCGAATATCCAGGTTTCTAAACTCATTGCCCCCACCAAAAGAAACCAGACCCTGGTGGTCAAAAAGGAGTTCTTCCAACCGAAGTAAGCTCGGGCGTATGTTGGTTACCTGATTGTCTTGCCGATTGTTTTGGATGACCGTGGCTGTAATCTCCTGCAGAGGTGCTCTCGGTCTTATTCGTTTAATGTTGACGCTAAAGTCAACTTCCTGATGCGTGTGAATTTCGTCTATTCTGGCGGCTCGGTTAACCGCTGCAGTAATACTCGCCTGGTTATCTACGACGTAGAACCTTCGGCTTATGACGGGGCGTTCGTAGCCTCTTTCCTGGTCATAGACGACTAATAGATAGTTCCCGCTCTTTGTCAGCTCAAGATTTCTATTTGGAAAAATAAGGTCATAGTGGATGTACTCACTTATGGTTCGAAAGCTGAAATCGAACTCGTTGAGGTTGTCTTGTTCGAAGCCATCTATATATTCAAGTGGAGCCAAGTTGCTGCGTGTCCAATCTTTGTCGCAGTGATAGACGCGATAAATGTATCTGCGCACATCGTCGCTCATGTCATCGAAGGAAAGATGTAGGGCAGCGCCTCCGTTCAAACTGATGATGGGGTAAGAATAGGGAAAACCGTCTACATGCAGACGTACCGTTTTCAGATAGTCTACGTAGGTAAGATTAGTGAATTCTACATCTTCTGGCTGTGCGAAAGAAACACAGGCCATGGAAAAGCAAAAAAAGATCGAAAGCAGGCTTTTACGCATAGTCAGGTTTTGCGATGTAACTCACTTAAAAGAACGAGATTTTACGCCCGGAAGTTGTCTGCTGTTATTTGAGCGGATTGGTCCTTTTATCGAGGGCTAACTGGCCGGTTTCGCTGCGCGGAAACGACCTCCGGATCCTCTCTTAGGAAGGGAATCAGTTCCTCGGCGCTCATCAAATTGGGATCGGTTGTGATGAGGTGATAGTTGCTGTTGGGGGCCAGCCGTTCCAGGTACTGGGCATTTTGCTTGGCGTAATTGACGATCCACTCTCTGGGGTTTACGCCGGGCCGGAGTTCGACAATGATTTCTTGTGGTTCCAGGTCGGGTGCTTCTCCAAAAAGATCGAGCGGCCCTTCGTATTCGGTAAATTCGCCCGTATCACCAATTTCCTGCATTTGATCTGCCAGGACAACGAGCTCGGGAGGCGCTTGCTCCTTAAATGCCGATTGAAATCTATCGCCATTGCTGTTGATATAACTCACCGTACGCTGGGCTAAGTCTGGTATTTGACTAGGGAATACAGTCGGGTAGTTATCAAAATCCAGCGCATCTAGCTTGCTGATCAGGTTTTCTGTTTCGCTTCTGCCCAGCAGCTGATACCAGGTGCCCGGTTTGTCTGTAAACCTTTCGCCCTGATAGATTAACAGACCGTTTTCATAAAGGCTTAGGTTATAAACGGGACATCTGCCAAAGCAGGCATCCTGGCGATATTGAGCGCGCAGGGTGTACTTGTCGATATGCTCTGGACTTGGGGACAAGATTCTACATGATGATACGATCAGGCAACAAAGCCCGATAGAAGTTAGAAATAGTTTATTCATAAGTAGTATCAGGGTAGCAGTTGAATAATCAGATCCGTCCGTCTGTTTATGGCCTGATTGGCCTGGCTCGTACTCGGGACCCTGGCTCGAGTCCCTCCTTGCCCACCAGCGGTCAATTCCATCTGGCTCAAACCTTGACGGCGTAAAAATCGGACAATAGAAATGGCGCGGTCCGTACTGTTTTCAAAAGCAACTAACTCGTCGACTTGTGGGTCTTCATGTCCCACCACTACTATAGAGGCTACGTTGTTGTTTCTCAGGGTATTGGCTACAGATTGGAGGAAAGACTGCCCGTTGGCAGATAGTCTGTAACCATCTGTGAAGAGCTGCAATTCCGATACGGTAAGCCTCAGTCGATCATCTCCTTCCGGAGTGAGGTAGTATTGTTCGCGAGAGTAGCCGCTCAGTGCTTGGCTGAGTTGGCTTTGAACCTGGTTTTGAGCTAATGCGGCTTGTTGGTTTGTTGGAGCAATAACATTGCCATAAGCTGCGGGTTGTAGGGCTGAATAATCGCCGCTATTCTCGAGCTGGTTGAGCTGTGCCTCCCGGTTCTGGAGGGCAATTTCTGCACGGCGAAGTTCTTGCTCGCGCTCACTCAGGGCAGCATCGCGCTCTGCCAGATTGCGCTGGAGGTCGCCGACCTGGCTGCCGCTCTCATCTAAGAAACTGTTGTTTTGATCCAACAGCGTTTGATATCTATTTTGGAGATCCTGAAAGCTCCGGTTCAGGCTTTGATTGGTCGCCGTAAGGTTCTCGATTTGCCTGATGTACTGATCTATCTCCCGACGCTGGGTCGCGGTATTGCTGTAGGTGCTGAGGGCCTGACTTTCTCGAATGCTATCGTTTCTTTCAACCAGGTTTTGGTAATAATTGCGCTCCACGACAGCGGCGTCATATTGGTCTTTAGGAACACAGGAGGTAAGAACGAATAGCCCGATAATGCCTAAACAAAGGCAGATGGGCCAGGACAGATTTTGGGTTTGATTCATCAGGAGACTAGCTTAATGATAGGTTGTATATTCAAATCGTGAATATAAGGCTTGATGTTTGTTTGGGTGACTATTACACAATAAGGAGTCTGAGATTGCGACTAAAAATTATCTTTTTGAGGGTTGGTAATTAGGCCCTCACCTCAACTAAATGCGTCATATCGGCTAAAGATTGTGGACCTCAACGAAAATTGCTATTGAGAAAACGTTCCCATACTTTTAGCGGGGTTTCGGTTATCTTCGCAGGCAAAAAGTACATAATCGCATGCGTCCCCAAATACTCCTACTGTTGTTTAGCGTCTCTTTACTCGTAGCAGCTTGCGGTAAAGAAGATGGGCCTTCTACAGGCCAAGTGAATCCGAATGCAAGGTTGACGGAAGATGTCAACGGACCCAATCACCCCGGCTCTAGCGCACCGGCAATTACGCTGAGGGTTGGCGAAGGTGAAGTAACTCCAGGAGAAGTTATTTGTCTTCCTTTTGAGGTGACAAACTTCAAAAACATGCTTGGTTTTCAGTACACCATTCGCTTCGATAGCACTAAGTTTCAATACAAAGAAGTGAAGAACTTCGGCCTGCCAGGCTACGGACCACCAGATTTTGGTACGCGATTTGAATCCCGAGGTGTGCTTTCTTCTCTTTGGTCAGATCCCAGCCTGGAGCCAAGGACGCTCGCCGACGGAAGCAAGCTATTCGACCTCTGTCTGACTGCCATAGGCAATTCAGGCGAGGAATCGGTGGTCAGATTGTCTAATGGACCTACTCCCTTCGAATTTATCGATCAGGGCATGACTCGCTATCGGCTGAGATATGCCAATGGTAAGGTGACCATTAAATAGACAGACCTACTCTTCTCCCAACGGTACCACGAAACCGTCTATTCTATACCTGCGCTTCAAGTCAGTCTTGTAGCTGTCGGCAGCGTCTCGGGTAGGCCAGGGTCCAAGAATAATCTTGTATGTAGATGCAGGTCCTGTACCCACACGCTTGACCATGATATTGTCGAACCATTGCCCTTGAAGCTCAATGACCTTGTCGAGGGCGCTTTCTAGGGTACTCATGCTAGATACCTGAACGCCAAACCCTGAGCTTGGCCCCTGATTGACCTGTAGCTGGTACAAGCCTGGACCGAACTGACCTTGAGTAACTGGTTCTGCCTTCTGGACGGAAGGGGCATTCTGACTCTGTGATACGGCAGGGTTATTGGCCCGATCAGTGGATGTTCTTCCTCTGCTGTTCACGGCTACCGAGGGACTTGCGTCTGAAGGGGTAGTGGCTACGGTACGATCGTAGGTAGCGGGATTTGCAGGGGCAGGTTCTGGTGTGGTTGCTTGCGGTTGTGGCCTTGAAGTTGTCTCTCTGGCTGTGGTTTGCGTTTCTGGCCTACGGGCAGCAATCGATCTGGTTTCGCCGGGCATGGAAACGAGCCTGACCTGGACATTGGTGACCGATTGATTGGTCATACCCAGTTGATTGGCTGCTGCCTGGCTAATTTCGATGATGCGCCCATGAACAAATGGGCCCTGATCAATAATTCTTACCCTCACTTCGCGGTTGTTGTCCAGGTTTTTTACCACGACCATTGAGTTGTAGGGGTAAGTCTTATGTGCAGCTACGAGCTCGTTGGGGTTGTAAGTGGCCTGGTATGAAGTAGTTGCACCAACGTATTTGGAATCGAAGACTGAGGCTTTGCCGGTCTCGATATCTCCAATGATTTGTCCGTGTAGGGTACCGGCAAAACAAGCCAGTAAAAGGTAAATTATTTGCATAGCTGCCAATATAGTTTGTTTAAGGGTAACGAAAAGGCAACCAATCAGCGTACTTTTGTTGTTTATGCCTAGTAAATTGATTTTTGGGTGTTGCATCGCCTGAAAATTGCACACAATTTTTCATGAGCAAGCATGGCAGGGTGCTGGTAGCCATGAGCGGCGGCATCGACAGTACGGTAACGGCAATGATCCTTCACGAAGAAGGCTACGAAGTGGTAGGCATTACCATGAAAACCTGGGATTATGCCAACTCAGGTGGAAGCAAAAAGGAAACGGGCTGCTGTAGTCTGGATTCCATCAATGATGCACGTGCAGTAGCGGTGCAAATGGGGTTCCATCATTTTATAGTTGATATCCGAGAGGAATTTGGCGATTATGTCATCGACAACTTTGTAGACGAGTACATCGCCGGCCGAACCCCCAATCCGTGTGTGCTCTGCAATACTCACATTAAATGGAGTGCGCTGCTCAAGCGGGCAGATGCTATGGATTGTGAGTTCATTGCCACGGGTCACTACGCACGCCTGGCCCAAACGGATGCTGGCAGATGGTTCGTCCGTAAGTCAGCTGATGCCAACAAAGATCAGGCTTATGTGCTCTGGGGATTAAGTCAGGAATGCATGGCCAGAAGTCGTTTCCCACTCGGGCATATGACCAAGCCTGAAGTTCGCCAGCTGGCAGCAGACTACGGCTATCTGGAATTGAGCAAAAAGGCAGAGAGCTTTGAAATATGCTTTGTGCCGGACAACGATTATCGCGGGTTTTTGAAGCGCCGTAAACCCGAGCTTCAAGCTCAGGTAGCTGGCGGTACATTTGTAGATGTGCGTGGCGAGGTTCTTGGTCAGCACGATGGATACCCCTTTTATACCATCGGCCAGCGAAAAGGACTGGGCATCGCACTTGGCAAGCCTATGTATGTGACGGAAATTAGGCCAGATACCAATACAGTTGTTCTAGGTGAGGTCGACGACCTGGTCAGAAATGGCATGATGGTCGGGCAACTCAACCTGCAGAAGTA
>JBCBVN010000118.1:0-11607 GCA_039817625.1 Bacteroidota bacterium | reverse complement strand
CCGTTCCTGGAAATTGCCTAGTGAAGACTCAGGCAGTCAGGAGTCTGCTTATTATCGAGCAGTCAACTGGCGCAAGCAGGTGCATATGCTCGACCTGCGGAAATCTGAAGAAAGAGAAGCGGCTTATGGGCTAATCGATCAGGCAGATGTGGTCATCTCCAATTTTTCTACAGAAAAAGCTAGAGGCTTGGGGGTAGATGGAGCCACATTGAGCGCTCGAAACCCCAAATTGATCTTTGCTCGCCTCGACGCCTTTGGTCCTGATTCTACCCGGCCTGCCTATGATATTGTGCTGCAAGCTGAAACCGGGTTCCTGTCTATGTCTGGTACTGAAATGGGCGAACTATGTCGAATGCCGGTCGCCTTGATTGATATTCTGGCTGCTCACCAGCTTAAAGAAGGTATTCTATTGGCCCTACTTCGACGGGCTGAAACTGGGCGGGGAGCCACGGTGACAACAAATCTTTACGCGAGTGGCCTGGCCTCGCTGGCCAATCAAGCCACCAATTATCTGATAGCCGGACATATACCGAGGCCCATGGGGGCCAGGCATCCCAACATAGCGCCGTATGGTGATTTATTCACCTTGTCCGATGGTATTCGCATAGTGCTTGCCGTAGGCAGCGACCGGCAGTTTCACGCTCTTTGTAGACTCTTAAATTTAAAGGTGAAATCCGAATGGACCACGAATGCGACTCGTGTAGTCAATAGGGCCGAGGTGGTGCGTGAATTGGGTCTGGCTTTATCTTCCTGGCAGTGGTCTGATTTTGAACAGGCGGCCCATGAGGCGCGAGTTCCCTTTGGGCGGGTCCGCAATATGCAGGAGGTGTTTGCTACGGCGCAAGCACAGGCAAGCCTGCTCGAATATGAAGATGGCCAGCGCTCGGTTAAGACCGTTGCCTTTCAGCTCAGCGAGTAAGATTCAGCCGCGATCTGGCGGAAGCTTAAAAGTAGTATCCGCCATGTAGCCAGTAGATGAAAGTACCGTCGTCAGGTCGATACTGCACGCCTGCTTGTATGGGGCCACCGATGGTAAGTGCACCCAGCTCAAGGCCAAATCCCTGTACAATTCCACTTTCCCGTTCGGGCACCAGACTGAGAAACTGATCTGATCGAACTATCCTTTCATCATGACGTGCAAACCTTCCGGCCTCATAACCGAATGTAGCGAAGATTTCATCACTAATTTCTACTCGTAGATTCAAACCGGCGATCGCATAGGCGTCTGCGGGAAGCTCCATATATCTATAGCCGTATAACTCGGAAAAAGCTGGGTCATCGGTAGGTTGCCGTCCTAAATACAAGCTGTTGACGAGGGTGTTTCCCGGCCCGTTGAGCAAGCCTCCACTGAGTTTGGCCAGCAAACTCACATCGCTACCCAGAGGAAATACTTTATTGATTTTTGTTAATACTCTCCAATTGCTCCCCAGGCGCTGATTGGTTTCTTCAACATCGGGCAATCGGGTAATCAGGCGGCCTTCTGCAGCAGTCTGCATATCCAGCGTGAATATGGAGCCTTCTTTGGGGAAAAAGGTGCGATCGTAGGTATCTCTGGTAAGCCGAAGGCCGAAGGCGGTTTCAGATCTGATCTCGGTAGCTTCGCCAGGTCTGAAAAATCTGGGGTTGCGACTCAGTCTGTTGATGCGTATGCCCGACTCTAATGAGTAATTGTTGCCTAAAGTGAAAATCCCCGATGCCTGGATGCGGTAATCCTGAAAGGTGAATTCTCCCGTAGGTTCTCCTGAGTCGTAGGTGCGACCCGGATAAAAAGCAGCACTTGTCAGTAGCCTCAATCCCAGTTTGGGGTTTGATCGGGTGTATACCAAATACTCTAACTGAGCTGCTGGGTTGGGAGAAATTTTAAGGTCCAGCGCGAGTAAGCTCCCGCGCAATAAGACGTTTCTTCCACTTAAATTAGCCAGAAAGCCGATATCGAGGTCACTATCGTAATTGATGCTAAAGCGAGCTCTCCAATAAGGGTTGCTCCAGGCATGAATATTTAGCTGCCTCTCGCCACTTACATCGACCAACTCAAAATCGATCAGGTCGAAAAAGCCAGTACCGTATAAGAGGTTGATTTGCTCTTCAATTTCCTGGGTGGTGAGCTTTTGCCCCAAGGGTAGGTCTATGAGACGTTCCAGAGTGACGGCAGTAGATGGTTTATCTGCTGTTACTCGAATCTCGTCAATTTCAATGCTGTCCTTTTGTACTCTACGGCAAGACCTGGGAGACATAGGAAGGCTGACCCCCATACTATCCAGCTGTCTGATCAGGCTTGGAATAATCTGACGGGCTGCTGCGGCACCTCTTTCTATCAGGCTATCAGCAGCGCCATAGCTCAGGGTGTTGTATGGCTCCAGCTCAGGTGTGATCAAACAATTGGCCAGGGCAAGCTCGTCCTGATTGCCATTGGCACTGATAAAGCTAGAAGTCTGTGTGACAATACTGATGGGCGAGTTCAGCTCTTCCCGAGTCAGTAACGGTGCACCCACATTCACAGCTATAATGAAATCGGCACCCATCGCTTTGACATCGCTTACGGGCAAATTGCGGACTACGAGACCATCCACGAGTAGCTCTTCATCTAAACCCAGTGCAGGTGCAAATAATGAAGGAATGGACATACTCGCCCGAATGGCATTTCTGATTGGCCCCCGATCAAATACGTAGGCTTGCCCATTTTCTAAGTTGGTAGCAACGGCTCTGAACGGTATGCAGAGCGAGTCAAAATGAGTGATTCCATGGGCATCTATGGTACTGGTGCTCAATAAGGTTTGAATCTGCCGCCCCCGCAGAAGCCCTCTTGGAAAGGATAACTTGCCATTAATTATGGGTAAGCTAAGTTGATATCTGTCAATCCTTTGCCGCTCTTCGATGGGAATGTATGCCCTTTTTGAAACATCAGTGAAGTAGGCATCCCAGTCTAATTCGGTTGCAAATTCGGCCAGTTCTTCTGCCTCATATCCGATGGCATACAAACCGCCCACAATAGAACCCATGCTCGTGCCGCTGATGTAGTCTGGGTATATGCCCACCTTTTCCAGCTCTTGTAGTACGCCTATGTGTGCCAGGCCTTTAGCGCCTCCCCCAGACAAGCTTAGGCCGATCTTGGTTTGAGCCGAGGCAGAAAACAGCAGCAGAAATGGCATGCTGCACAGCAAGACCAGCCTAATCATAAAGTAGGTTGCGGCCGTCCTTGATCAGTACAAAAGCATCAGAGACACCGAGTCTTTGCCTGACCTGCTGCAGCAACTGGTCTAACTCGGTTTCACTATTGTATGTCACTCTGGCTCCTACACGGGTGAGTCCTCCTACCTGGCGGGTATAGAGCTCATATCCGGCATTGGTTACTCGGCTAGCTGCCCGGTCGACATTCGTCGCTTGTCCAAACTGCCCGATTGCAATGACGGCTTCTCTGCCAGATACTGGCGTGGGCTCTGGCGCTCTGGTTGCTGGCTGTATGCGCTCTTCATCTTGTTCAGCCGAGTTTACGGTGGCCGGGTCTGGTTCGTAACCATTGTCCCTGCTTGCATCCCCTTGACTTGATGTGCCGCCTGATGGCAAGCGCGTGAAAGCGTCGTCATTTTGATCAGACCTGGTAGCAGGAGTGGGTTCTTCCGTGCTAATGGGCTCGGGTTGAATGGGCTCGCTATTCGAAGACAATCGCTGTATGAGAAAGCCTGCGGTAACCAATAATAAGGTGAGCCCCGCTAGCCAAATGATTAGCTGCTTTCTTTTCTCCTGGGTTCCTGCACTTGTAGATGATGAAGGAGGAGCCTGGGTTGGTGTATTGGATACTGGTCTGAGCACTCCTGGTTTTGCGGCTGGAGCGGCAGCGGCAGTGGAGCTGCTAAGTGTTGATTGCTTTCTGACCAGGGTCTCTACCTCGACTTCTGGTAACCCATAATGTGTTTTGGCTAAGTTTTTACTGGCGGGTGTGAATTGTAGTTTATCTTCAAAATTTTTCCGCAAAAGGCCCAGGCCGGTCAGGGAGATTTGCTCTCCATTATTCAATCGGTTGAGGATGTCGCTGGCATAAGATTCTACGCTGGTACGCGCTTCTTCAGCACTCAGCTGATGGTGATCTCGAAGATATTGGACCAACTGCCCATCGTCCAGAACAAGATTGTCATTAAGTAGGATGCGGCTTGCAGGCGGTTGAATTTTTTTACCTATTTGGTCCACTACTGCTGGTGAATCCTCTAGAACAAACGTACCTATACCGGGAAGGCTCGCTCTTCCACGATCGATCAATACTTGCACCAATGCCTCTGTCCAATCCTTGACCATAAGCCGAAAGATACGATGAATGTCATAATCGACGCCAGCTTGCACAACAAGTCCTTCCCGAGTGTTTACAAAGCGTAATTTTGCCCAAGATGATAGCAGACCAAACCATACCTAGACAAACGTCGGCCAAGTTATTTGACGAGGCCAAGCAATACTTTCCCGGCGGTGTAAATTCTCCGGTGCGCGCATTCAAATCAGTTAGCGGGCCGCCCTTGTTTATCAAGGAAGGGCAAGGGAGTCGCTTACACGATGAAGATGGCAATACCTACCTGGATTTTTGTTGTAGCTGGGGCCCGCTGATTCACGGCCACAACAACGCCTTTATCCGTGAGCGCGTGATGGAAACGGTGGCAAAGGGAACCAGCTTTGGTACGCCCACCCGACATGGCAACGAGATCGGAAAGCTCATCACGGAGCATCACCCATATCTGGAAAAATTGCGTTTTGTTAGCTCAGGTACAGAGGCGGTTACTTCGGCCTTGCGGTTGGCGAGAGGGGTAACCGGGCGCAGCAAGATCATTAAGTTCGAAGGCTGCTATCATGGCCATGTAGATAGTCTTTTGGTCAAGGCAGGAAGCGGGTTGGCGACTTTTGGTGTGAGTACTTCCGCAGGTGTGCCACCTACCACAGTAGCTGATACCTTAGTCTTGCTGCTCAATGATTATGAATCTTTGGATCGAACTCTAGCTGAGCATGCTCACGATGTTGCCGCCATCATTATCGAGCCCATTCCAGCCAATAACGGCTTACTCCTTCAAGATCGGGCTTACTTGCAGTATTTGCGAGAAAAAGCCGACGAGTATAATGTATTGCTCATCTTCGACGAGGTGATCTCTGGTTTTCGGGTGGGATTCAGCGGTGCTGCGGGTTACTATGATGTGCAGCCAGATATCCTCACCTTTGGTAAGGTCATAGGAGGTGGATTTCCAGTAGGCGCTTATGCCGCCAGTGCTGAAATCATGAGTCATATTGCTCCCGAAGGTCCGGTATATCAGGCCGGTACGCTGAGTGCTAACCCCGTAGCTATGGCTGCCGGAAAAGCAGCACTAGAACTGTGCCTGCAAGAAGGATTTTACGAAGGCCTCGCCCAGAAGACGGAGCGCCTGGCGTCTACACTAGAGGCTTACGCTCATGGTAAAGGATACCCGCTGCAAGTCGTTAGCGTAGGCTCTATATTCTGGTTGGCTTTTGGACACGAGCGCATCCAGCGGGCAGACCAGATCGATCCCGACTCTATGAAGTACTTCAAAAAGTTGCACCACGAACTGCTGCAATCGGGTGTATATCTGGGCCCCAGTGGTTATGAAGTGGGCTTTGTTTCAGGTGCGCATACCGATGCCGACATCGATGAAGCCATCGATAAAATGACAAAGGCGCTGGACCTGGTGTTTTAAACCTGGCCAGCGCCTATTCATCATTTGATCCTAGAATGACTTATCTAGAACCTTCGTATACTCCGGTTACTGATCCGGAAAAAGTAATGTCTAAGTCTTCACTGAAGTCACCTAGCGTTCCAGTTGCTGAAAAGGTAGCCCCTTCCCACATGATCTCTGATACTGTAAATGTAGTACCTGATGTCATGGTTGCATTGAAAGAAATGTCGTCGAATATTGTACCGGGCTCTGAGATCAAAACGCTAATCTCCGTATTTGATACTCTGGTAACTGTCGCTGTCGCATCATCAACATCAAGACTTCCAACAGTCGCACCTGAGACATCGATTCTCCCTGGAAATGTTCCGGGAATTTCCTGGGCAAGATTTCCAGTGATTCTGTAGGTGTCGCTTTCTGAATCAGTCAGATTGATTACAAGCACATCGCTCATAAAAGTACCCGAGCCTGTGGCTGTGACACCTTGGAAAATGTCAAAGGAAGCAATTGTGAAAGCAGACCTAGAGCTCATCATAGCATTGAAGCTGATGGGCAATAAATCGGGATCCGTTGGAAAAGTAATATTGACGCTGATTTCGGTGTCGGACACCTTCGTTATGACTACTCTTGTGTCTCCTTCCAGTTCAAGTATGCCATCGATATTGTCAACATATAGTTGATTGTTGTAGGTGCCAACAACGTCAGCGGTGAGGTCCATGCTGGCTCCGTCGTTATCGTCGTCGTTACCGCAGGAAAATAGAAGGGTGACCAGCAGGAGGCCGGTCAAAAGAAAAGACTTCATTTGAAATGAGTTAAGTGTTAATGAATAGTTGCGTGCTCGATGTAGAGCACTCTTGAATTTTAATCTTATTGCTTGTCGCCGAAGTACTGTTCGAACTGGCCACCATTACCATCAAGATTGAGCTTGAAAAAGCCATCAGAAGGTGTGATAAAGCCGTCGCCAGTGAATGTGGCTCCACCTATCACGATTTGCGCTACTTCGTAGTCTGTCCCGTCATTGACGCCCGCCGATGAGTCAGCTACGACTGTTGCACTGAGTGTGAACGTACCCACATCAGGGTCATCAAAGGCCAGATCAAATTGTGTGTTGGAAACCTTGGTAGCTGTTGCAGATATACCTGCAAATAGCATAGGATTAGTAAGACTGCTAACTTCATACTCACCAGAGTAAGAGCCTACGAACAAGGTGGTAAAATCATTGGTGAACTTATAAGTATCGCCATCTGAATCGGTTAAGTCGATCACAAGGGTATTGTTTGTGAAAGAACCGGTCCCTGTAGTAGTTAAACCAAACAAGCTGAAAGAAGGAACCGTCAAAGCGGAAGCGGACGTCATGTTAGCTGTAAAACTAGCAGGGATCAAATCCGGATCGTTGGGGAAGGATACGTTGACACTGATTTGGTTGTCGGATACCTTCGTCACAGCGACTCTGGCTCCGCCCACTGATTCGATTTCGTCATCGATATCCGTGATATAGAGCAGGTTGCTGTAGGTACCAACAATGTCAGTAGTGAGATCCATGCTGGCTCCGTCGTTATCGTCGTCATTGCCGCATGAAAATAGAAGCGTGACCAGCAGCAGGCTGGTCAAGAGAAAAGACTTCATATGAGTTAGTGTTTTTCTAAAAAAGTGAATAAGGGTGTTAATTGGGGTCTTAAGCTGAGGCAAATATATATCGGTTTCTGTTATCACACTCCTAAAGGGTATTAAGTCATTCTTAAACCTCTAGCCTGGCTCTTGATTGGGGGTTGAGGTGAGAGGTGATGGAGAGGTCTTAGATATTGATTGTAGCGTTTTAGTGCATACCTTGAGCGCTATGATGGAGATTCCGGCCTACAAAAGGTGGCTATCGTATTTGTGGGAACAACAACTGGAAACAACAAGCAGTGAATACAACCCTGAGCTTACGGTTAGTCTGGTTCGCGGGCGGGTGCAGCTGATTGCCCAAAATGCCATTTACAGTTTCGGTGATTACTACCTGAATTTCAGAAAGGCTTTTCACGCTTTCCATTTAGATATGTTGCCCAATGATGCTGAAGTCTTGGTGCTGGGACTAGGGCTTGGCAGTGTGCCCGAATTACTGGAGAAGGTTTTTGGAAGGAAATATGCTTACACAGCCGTAGAAATTGATCCGGTCATTGTGCAATTGGCACAAGACTATAGTCTTCCCAATCTGCGATCGAGTATAGAAATTTTTACCACCGATGCCCAGATTTATCTGGAGGCCAGTACCAGGCAGTTTGATCTTATCTGCATGGATGTTTTTCAGGATGCGAGTATTCCAAATCACTTGAGTACAGTCGAGTTTCTCGAACAGACTCAGCAGTCTTTGAATGCTGACGGAGCTATGATCTACAACTGCCTCGCCAATACTGCAGAGAAGAAGCAAGCCAGTCAGTTATTTTTTGAAGATACCTTCTGCCGAGTGTTCCCCAATGCCAGTATCGTAGATACCGGAGGCAACTATATGTTGGTGAGCGACCGGAAATTTGTAGATTGAGCATCTATACTGTTACCTTTTATTACCACCGGAATTCTGTTAAACATGAAATCAGCCCGTGCATGCCTGGAATGTGAAGTGGAGTTAAGCGGCAGGACAGACAAAAAGTTTTGTTCTGACATTTGTCGCTCAGCTTATCACAATCGAATCAATGCGGAGAACACCGCTTTTATACGGTCAATCAACAAGATTTTACGAGATAATCGCAACATACTGGCCAGGCTCAATCCATCGGGTAAAGCTCGTGTCAGGCGTGAGCGTATACTCGACCACGGCTTCAAGTTTCGCTATTTTACCAATCAATACACTACCCGGGGCGGCAAGCTTTATCACTTCTGTTACGATCAGGGCTACTTGGTCGAAGATGGAGAGTGGGTAACCCTCGTCGTCAGGCAAGAATACGTTGAATAATTATTGCAGATGCTTCCAAAAAACGATCACATTATCGTCGGTTTAATTGCAGGTTTACTAGTCCCCTTCGTAGGGTATGCGCTACTTATACAAGTTGGTGACTGGCTGAGTGGAGCCTACGAGCGCTCGGTCATCTTTACCCCCAGAACACTGGCTTTGGTTGGCATTTGTTGTAATGTGCTCGTGGTCGGCTTTTTCAGGCAGCGCTATTTCAACCAGGCGATTAAGGGGGCCTTTATCATGACCATGTTGCTCGCAGGTCTTTGGCTGGGATACTATGGCCTGGCTCTTTTTTCCAGCTAGATCATTATAGGCATCTGACCGGCAGAGATATATGGTACAATAAAGAAGAGCCAACTGAACAAAGTCAATCGGCTCTTCCGTGGTTCCTGACGAATAGTGAACTGGGTGTCCTCATTCGTGCGTTAACTTTGGGGAGTCAGTGGAACCCTATGATTTCGCAAACAATTCATGAGATTGATGCTCCCAAGTGGGAAAAGTGTAATAGTTGCTACAAATTCGGTCGTTTGAATTACGTTATAATACAAAGGTAAACTTATCGTCCAGCTACCCAAATATTTTGGAGTTATGTTGACGTTGCGCTTAGGGAGCGGTGGGTTTGAGTGAGAAAACGGGGCTTTTCTTGTCGCCGATGAGCATTTTTTCACCCCATTTGTCCTTTTTACCCCAACCAGATGATCAAAGTGTGGTCTTTTCAGTCAGTTGAAATCTATCAGCTTGCTCTTGAAGTATACCTAATGCTTTCTCATTAGTCAGCTGATGGTTGCTGGGGACCAGGCTAACATAGCCACTATCCAAGGCGGCAACGTCAGTATCTGGTCTTCTATCTTCATTGACAAATTTACCAGTTAGCCAGTAGTAAGTACGTCCTCTGGGATCTTGGCCTGCTGCATATTCTTCCGTCCAGTGGGCTTCTGCCTGCCTACAAACTTTGATGCCCTGGATATCCTGAATGGGAAGCTTAGGGATGTTTACGTTGTACAGATGCCCATCTGGCATTCCATTTTGTAATACATCTCTCATCAATTGACTAGCAATAATTTCGGCAGCTGAAAAATCCGCATTGGCTTTATAGTCCAGTAAACTAAACCCAATACTGGGAATACCTTCTATACTGGCTTCCATAGCAGCGGATAGTGTACCGCTGTATAAGATATTGATGGAGGCGTTAGAGCCATGGTTGATGCCTGATACACAAAGGTCGGGCGTGCGTCCTTTTAGTAAAATCGACTTAGCCAGCTTGACGCAGTCTACGGGTGTTCCGCTGCATTCATAGGCTTCGAATTCGGGAAACGCTTCCGATTCTTTCACAAAAACCGGGCTTTCGATCGTCAGGGCATGGCCTTGAGCAGATTGGGGAGAATCTGGGGCGACTATGACCAATTCTCCTAATGGAGCTGCCGCATTGACCAGGGCTGCGATACCTTTGGCAGTGATGCCATCATCGTTGGTTACCAGGATTAAGGGGCGCTTGGACATGTCGGGAAATTGTTGTTTTTGAAACTTAGGAATTGTACTAGAAAACCACGTTAGAGAATCCTTGTTGCTAAGATGTGGATAATAACTTCGCTCAAAGAAAAACGACGGCATCTCTTTTTGGCAAAAAGGGCGTGCTTATTGTAAATCTGGGAACGCCAGATGAGCCCTCGCGCGGGGCAGTATATCGATATTTGCGACAGTTTTTGACAGATGGCCGGGTTCTTGATGTGCCTTGGTTGCCGCGTCAGATACTGGTTCAGGGTATTATTGCTCCGCTGCGCTCTGGGCAGTCGGCTAAAGCCTATAAAGAGCTATGGACAGAAGAAGGCAGCCCGCTCAAATTTTATGGAGAGCGTATAGCTGCCGGAGTACAGGATCGCCTGGGAGATGATTTTATCGTCAAGTTGGCCATGCGCTACCAAAGCCCGAGCATAGAGTCGGCCCTGCGTGAACTGCGTAAAGAAGAAGTTGCTGAGATCATTGTCTTTCCCATGTTTCCACAATATGCGGGAGCAACAACTGGAAGTGTTCATCAGGAAGTGATGCGCATTGTGGGCAAGTGGCCAAATATTCCCAATCTCAAGCTCATCAATTGCTACTACGATGATCCGGCCATGATTGAACTATATGCCAGAAATGGTCGAGCGTTTGATCTGGATAGCTACGATCACATATTCTTCAGCTATCACGGTTTGCCGACCAGCCAACTAAAAAAGGCAGACGATGGTAATCACTGCCAGAAAGTAGATAATTGCTGCTCATACATTGGCCGCCACAATCAGTTTTGCTATGGTGCCCAATGCCATGCAACAAGCCGAGCCATAGCTTCAAACCTGGGACTGAAGGAAGACCAGTATACTACAACTTTCCAAAGCCGACTCGGGCCGGTCCCCTGGTTAAAGCCCTATACCATAGACGAGTTGAAGAGTCGAGCTAAGGCTGGAGCCAAGCGCATCCTGTGCTTTAGCCCTGCTTTCGTGGCTGATTGTCTGGAAACCATCATTGAAATAGGGGAGGAGTACCAGGAAGAATTTGAAGAACTCGGAGGAGAACGCATTGATTTGGTGCCTAGCCTGAACGATGATCCGGTTTGGATGGATATCATAACAAATTTAGTCAAGGCCCAGGCATGCATGCTCCAGCCTACTTCGTAAGCGGTATTGGTACGGAAGTTGGGAAGACAGTGATGAGTGCCATACTCGTCAAATCCCTTCAGGCCGATTATTGGAAGCCCGTACAGTGCGGTGACCTCGACTACACGGATAGCCATAAAGTGGCAGAATGGGCAGGGGCAACATCAGATAGAATACACAGGGAACGCCATCGATTACAATTGCCAGCAAGTCCACACCTGGCAGCAGAGCGAGAAAACCTAAGAATCAACCTATCAGATTTCGAGCTTCCAAAGACCGCCCGCCCGCTGATCGTAGAAGGAGCCGGAGGCCTGCTGGTCCCGCTTAATGATCAGCATACGATGCTCGACCTGATCGCGCATTTGGGTATTCCGGTCTTATT
>JBCBVN010000117.1:0-11639 GCA_039817625.1 Bacteroidota bacterium | reverse complement strand
GTGAGGGGCAAGCCACCGAAGAAGATCTGCGTAATAGCGCCAGCAGCATCCAGCAGTTCCTCGAGCAAGTTGAGCCGCACGAAGCCGCACGTGTTACTCGTGTTCGAGAAAGGCTCAAAAAGCAGCTAGACGAGTTCCAAAGTCGCCAAAATGTAGATCAGAATCGCTTTGAGCAAGAGCTCCTGTACTACCTCGAAAAAATTGACATCAACGAAGAGAAAGTAAGGCTCGCTCAAAATTGTGAGTACTTTTTAGAGGAACTCTCCAACGAAAAGCCTGTTAAAGGGCGGAAGCTCTCCTTCATCAGCCAGGAGATCGGTCGCGAAATCAACACCTTGGGCGCCAAAGCTCAATCTGCAGATATCCAGCGACTAGTCGTGCAGATGAAAGAGCAACTCGAGAAGATAAAAGAGCAATTGGCTAATGTCGTCTAATGCCAACCCCAAAGGGAGCTTATTGATCATCACAGCGCCTTCAGGTGCTGGCAAGACCACGGTGGTCCATCACCTGCTAAAGCAGTTTGATGAACTTGCCTTTAGCGTCTCCGCTACTACAAGACCGGCCAGACCAGGGGAGGTAGACGGAAAAGATTACTACTTTATGTCTACAGACGAATTTGATCAGGCCCTTGAGGCCGACAAATTTGCGGAGTGGCAAGAAGTGTATCCAGGCAGGAGATATGGCACTCTGAAAAGTGAGATTGAAAGACTTTGGTCTTTGGGGAAAACAATTGTCTTTGACCTGGAAGTCATTGGAGCAACCAATCTGAAGAACCTGTATCCTGAAGAATCTTTAGCCATTTTCATACAAGCACCTAGCCCTGAAATCCTATTTGAGCGCCTACGCAACCGAGCCACTGAAGATGAAGAGAGTTTGCGCGTGCGCATAGAACGCGCTACACTCGAGCTCAGTTATGCAGATAAGTTTGACATCGTTTTAGTCAACGACCAGCTGGAGCAAACGCTGCGGAAAGCCGAACGGATTGTTAGTGAATTTTTATTGTAATAAATAGCAATGGTTCATTGCCAATGAACCACTTACAAAACCAGCTTACTGATGAGAGTTTTTTTCGCGCTATGCCTACTGGGTTATGTCTCCCTACAGGCACAGTTAACCATAATCGTAGACAGCTGGCCAGCCAGTACACCCAGTCAGGATAACCTGCATGTGGCCGGAGACTTTCAGGCTTGGGATGCCAGTAGTCAATCACACATCCTGACCTACCTCGATGAGTTGGATCGATATGAAATACACCTTCCCGACCAGAGTGGCTCCATTCAATTCAAATTCACGAGAGGAAGTTGGGAGACCGTTGAAGGAGACGCTCAAGGCAACTACCTGTCAAACAGATTACATAATACCTCGGGAGGCGACACCCTTTTCCTTCAAATTGCCGGATGGGAAGACTTGGATAGCAATCCATCTGACCAAAGCACTGCGGCGCAGAATGTGACCATCATCGCGACAGACTTTCCAATGACGGCTCTAGACAGAGTTAGGCGAATTTGGCTTTACTTGCCGCCAGACTATGCGACTAGTGGTCGAGACTATCCTGTACTTTACATGCAAGATGGTCAAAATGTGTTTGATGCAGCAACATCCTTCTCGGGCGAATGGGAGGTAGATGAAACCCTGAATACTTTGTTTGCCCAGGGTGATCCAGGCGCAATCGTTGTTGCTGTAGATAATGGAGGAAGCGAACGCTTGGCAGAGTATACCCCCTGGCCAAACCCGACATATGGTGGTGGTGATGGAAACGACTATATAGATTTCTTAGTCAATGACCTCAAGCCCTACATAGACGCCAACTATCGCACAAAGACCGAGCAAGAAAATACGGCTATTTTAGGCAGCTCCTTAGGTGGACTCATTTCCACCTACGCTGCACTGAGCAGACCGGATGTATTTGGTAAAGTGGGAGCGCTTTCACCCGCATATTGGATAAATCGCCAGGAATTGGCCGATTATGTAGCCGACATCAGCAGCCCAACCCCTTTAAGACTTCACCAACTGATTGGCATTCCAGAAGGGGAAACCTTCGTCCAAGATATGTTGGACATGGAGAGTCAGCTATTGCAAGTAGGATATCCAGACGAAGAAATACTCAGTATTCAGCACCTAGATGGAGCCCATAGTGAATGGTATTGGGCCCGAGAATTTGCAGATGTATATCAATGGCTATTCCCGAATGAGCCAAACGGCCTTGATATTCTGGATCCATCTGATTTGGATTATCGCCAGTCGCCTAATCCAGCACAGAACCAGTTGATTGTCCGTTTCCATTTAGATGAGTCATCTACGGGTAGACTCCTGCTATATGATGCCCGTGGCGAATCGCACTCCCTTGTCAGCGAACAGCATTTCTCGACAGGTCAGCAAGAATTGATTATTGACTTACAAAAGATGAATCTTCCCAGCGCACAGTACTGGGTCCACCTACAATTAGGTAATCGACTATTGGTACAACCTTTAATCATTCGATAAGGAGGGCAAAAAATAGCGCCCCGATTTGAATATTCAAATCGGGGCGCCAAATCTTGCGAGCTAATCATTTATAGATTACTCGATTCTACGAGGGGGCTCGTTAACTACTGATATAGATACTCGGTTGGCCTGTAAGTCATCAACATCTCCTACTGGCTGCAATTCACCGAAGCCGATCATACTCACGCGACTGGCGTCTACACCTTTGTCTATAACATACTGCATAGCACCTTCTGCACGGCGCTCAGACAACCTTTGGTTGTATTCTTCTGAGGCACGGCGGTCAGCATGGCCTTCGAACCTAATAGAGATGTCTTCGGCACCTTCGCGCTGTAGGAGCTCTGCGACTTCGTCTAATATGGCACGATCTAATTGATCGCGATTAGACATGTCTGTAGCGAAGTAAACATTTTGTATTTGAATGACGCCGGTAGATTCATCAAGGGTTATATACTCAAACCCATCGATCAAGCGGCGGTAGCGATCAATACGATCAGTGATGTTTTCAAATACTTCTTCTGGTTCTGGGCATCCATTTCTTGCTGCTATACCTGCCTCATCTGGACACTCATCATCCTTGTCGGCGATACCGTCACCATCGCTGTCAGGACAGCCCATCAGTGAAGCTATGCCAGCTTCATCTGGACAATCGTCGTCCTTATCTGCAATACCGTCACCATCACTGTCAGGACAGCCCATCAGTGAAGCTACACCGGCCTCATCAGGACATTCGTCGTCTTTGTCGGCGATACCGTCACCATCTGTATCTGGACAACCCATTAGAGCTACAACACCAGCCTCATCTGGGCAAGCATCATCTTTATCGGCAACACCATCGCCATCGCGGTCAGGGCAACCATTTAATGCGATTTCACCTGCCTCATCCGGACAATCGTCATCGCGATCGGCCAAACCATCGCCATCGCTGTCAGGGCAACCATTGGTTGATTCGGGCCCAGCTTCCTCAGGACAGGCATCTGTTTCGTCTGGGATACCGTCTTTATCACTGTCTTTGATACCAAAACCTGTTGCAAAACGAAGGCCAAAAAAGCCGTAAGTATCATCTCGATCTGGGTTGCCAGATTCGCTGACTCCATCGAGTAAATCAGAGCTTAGGAAGCGAGCGCCAAAATCCAGTGCTAAAGAAGACCTAGGTGAAATGTAGTACTTGATACCAAAGCCATAAGGAATGGAAAGCTCATTGGTTTCGCTCGCATTCATGCGGTCATTCATAACAGCCGTAGTATTTAGGCCGTTATAATCTGTATCCGGCTCTTCCCAAATGGAATAAGCTGCACCTCCATAAATAAATGGAGAAAGAATCCTTTTGAACTCTCCGTCTCTAAATCTTCGTTGGGCAAGTGGCTCAAATTCAAGCACCAGTCCTGGCTCGATGACTGAAGTTGAGGTGGAGAAGCCACGAGCAATTCTTGCATCATCGTCACTCTCAGCATCATCGGCTTCCAAACCGCCGTACATAACATGAAGTCTAAGCGCAAATAGACCACCTAAGCGACGGCGCAGCATGAGCCCTGCACTAAAGCTTGGTTGGTTTAGAGATAGGATTTCACTCGTTTTTAGATCTCCTCCTAGAGAAGAGGCACCGACTTGAATGCCGAACTCCCATGGGTATTGAGATGCAACTTGACTTTGAGTAACTGTTGTTGCTCCGAGTGTGAGGAGCGCAAAAAGCAGTAATTTTCTATACATATAAGCTGGGTTTGTGACCGAGGATGTAGGTGCGCTCTCAAAAAGCGCTAATTCTTTTTTTCAGACCGTTTTTGGGAAAACAGACCTGCCTAATTTCTTGGCAAGCACCGGCAAATAGTGATAGAAGCTATCTAAGTTCCCGTTGAGTCTCCAGTAAACTAAAGTATTTGGAAAGCTCTAAGAGAACCGGTAAAATAATTGCCCTAAGATAGTGGGATAAATTAAAATTCTGCAATTATGTTTATCCGCGGTCATGAAAGCGGACTAAATGTCGGTCGGCTTGCTCATTGTAAATTTCTAATCTGAGCCCTCGCCAATCCGACTTCGGAGGTGGGAAAAGAATCTTAATGGGGTTGTGAACATACCCGTCATCTGCAAACAAATGCAGCTGACGCCTCTCCTTTCGGGGCAGTCTAAAAAGTTTGAGTTCGGCATAATCCTTTGGAAGAGGTAATTCTCCAAATCCATGCTCTGCTAAAAAGACCTTTATCATGGATAGGCAGCGATCTGGATTTGAGGATCTGAAATCAAGTATAAAGCGATACCCGTCACTGAGGCCTCCTTCGAAGGATTCTCCAGCCTCAGGGAAGCACTCTCTCAGTCGAGTTGAAGGAGCTGAACCATCTACTGCCAGATTATGTGCATCGCCAGATTCAAGAACGGGAGCCGGCGGTGGCACCTCAACTCTAAAATCTGCAATTCGAACAGGCCGCCCATTCAGTTGCCACATTTTAGGAGAAAGAGTCACTTTGTTTATTTTAAAACAAAAATATAAATAAAAACACAAAAACAAACATAACGATATACGAAAACGACCTGCGGAAGTCTAAAAAGCACAAAGGGTCTTGAAATGAAATCCGCAAAAGAGAAGATCACTCAACTATTGAAATAGTAAAAATCATAAAATATAGTTCATAAATTATTGATTATGTAAATTTTAAGATAATTGTTTGATATAATTTGCATAAAAAGATCAATTAGCTATAAATTTGACATGTCAATCGATGGCAAATGTGCTATTACAATACACAATGTAGGGTGATGAAATTGGCAGCCATGCCCTCCGGTCTCGAGGGTGGGGATATCGGGATAAACAAGTCAGTTGTGCCGGGTAGTTTTTTGTAAGTACTCGGCAGTGCAGGCTTTGCTAACCGCTCCGTGAAGGTTCGAATCCTTCCCCTACAGCAAAAGAGGCAGCCTCATAAACGTGAGGCTGCCTCTTCTATTTTCAGCTCTTAGCCTAATCAGGCAATCCGCGTCTCGGCAGCGGGGATGATTTCGCGGCCGATGCTGTTGTAGTGAAAGCCCAGCTGCTTCATTCTATCCAAATCATAGAGGTTCCGTCCATCAAAAATCACAGGCTCTTTGAGGAGCTTCTGGATAACGTCAAAACTTGGCGTACGGAATACAGACCACTCAGTCATGATGGCTAGTGCATCTGCGCCGATTAGGGCTTCGTATTGATCTTGTACCAGTGTTATACGATCGCCGTAGATGGCTTTGATGTTTTCCATGGCCTCTGGATCGAATGCGCGCACATGAGCACCTCGCTCAAGTAGGTAGTCGATGGTGTAGATGGCTGGTGCTTCTCGGATGTCATCTGTGTTGGGCTTAAATGCCAGTCCCCATAGGGCTATGGTCTTTCCATTGAGGTCTCCTTCAAAGAATTCGTCCAGCTTTTCCGCTATCCTTAGGCGCTGCTGATTATTTACCCCTATGACAGACTTTAGAATGCTGAAATCATAGTCGTGCTCATGAGCGGTAAAGGCCAGTGCTTTGACATCTTTTGGAAAACAACTGCCGCCGTATCCTACTCCTGGAAAAAGAAATCGCTTGCCAATACGGGAATCGCTGCCCATACCTTTGCGTACCTGGTCGACGTCGGCACCTGCTTTCTCGCAAAGATTGGCGATCTCGTTCATAAAGGTGATGCGTGTTGCCAAATAAGAGTTAGCGGCGTACTTGGTCATTTCTGCGGAGCGCTCATCCATAAACAGTATTGGATTGCCGCTGCGTACAAATGGTTCATACAGCCGATGCATTGTTTCACGAGCGGCCTGGCTAGAGGTGCCAATGACTACTCGGTCTGGCTTAAGAAAATCGTCTACGGCTACGCCCTCGCGTAAGAATTCAGGATTAGAAACCACGTCGAAGAGGCTAGTGTCCAATCGTTCGGCTAAGGCTGCGGTTACTTTTTCGGAAGTCCCTACAGGTACGGTGCTCTTATCGACTACGACCGTATATTTTGTGATCAGGGTAGATAAATCCTTAGCAACTTTAAGGATGTAGCTCAGGTCGGCAGACCCGTCTTCACCAGGAGGGGTGGGCAGTGCCAGAAAGATAATATCGGCATGCTCAACAGCTTCTGCCAGATTGGTAGTGAATTGCAGGCGTCCCTGGCGGGTATTGCGTTCAAAAAGGAGTTCGAGGCCAGGCTCAAAAATGGGCACTTCCCCCTGGCGCATGCGTTCAACTTTTTCCTTGTCGATATCTACGCAAATGACCTCGTTTCCTGTTTCTGCAAAACAAGTGCCAGTTACTAAACCTACATAACCGGTTCCTACTACCGATATTTTCATGTCCTTGGAATTTTGGGGCTACAAATATACAGTATATTAGGCTTAGCGTTACTTTTAGGTGATCTCTGGTCAATTGGTTTCCATGCCCACCTTCATCCTAGGCTTGTATCGATCTTTTGCCGTACAGTTGCTCCTTTTGCACTTGCGTAGCAGCGTACTGCTATTGTTGCTGTGGCTTGTACTTATTGCCTTCATTTCCGGAAATCTGGCATTTTCATTTGGTGCGCAGTATTTATTTCTCGACCCAGAGTATTTGGATCAGGTCAATTTGTGGAGTTTCCTGATTGTTGGACTTTGCTTTGGCTTTTTCACGATGAGTTGGAACTTGACCACTTATCTGCTATCTGCCAGGTATTTCAGTTTTTTAGCTAGTCTATCCAGACCATTCTTCAAGTTTTGCCTCAATAATGCACTGCTCCCTTTGTTTGCCTTGTGCGTATATCTGATGCTATTGTTTCAGTTCAATGCACCTTACGAAACACGATCAGACTGGATCCGACTCTTCATATCCATTTGCGGCTTGTTAGGAGGCCTTTCTCTCTCATTGCTTATTTACGCTTGCTATTTTTATTTTACCAATCGCGATATAGCGTACTACGAACCGAAGCTAAGTGCTATGCCCCATTTAGCTCCAGATGAGTTGGGTAGAAGAAGGTACAGACGGTCAAAGAGTTTGAATACCCTCAAGTCTGAGAATCCACTGGGGGTTCGTACGTATCTGGGTAATGGCTTGAAAACAAGGCTGGTCAGGTCGGTCTCCCACTATGATCGCAAGCTTCTGGAGCGGGTATTCAAGCAGCAGCACTGGAATGCTTTGATATTACAATTCTCCACCGTTTTGGTGCTGATCATACTCGGCCTGTTGATTGATTACAGACTATTTCAGATCCCAGCTGCGGGTAGTATCCTAATCCTATTTAGTTTAATTGTGGCAGTCATTGGTGCCATATCCTATTGGGCGTTTCGATGGCGGCTCATTATTCTCTTTTTGGTCGGTTTTTCCATTAATTGGATTACCTCCACAGAATGGTTCAGTAGGAGCAACTTCGCCTACGGACTTGATTACAATGCTGAGTATGCCTTGTACAGCGAAGATCGATTTGAAGCTTATTGTCATAGCGACAGTTATCATGCAGATAGAAAGCAGGGGCTAGGCATTCTGGAGAACTGGAGAGGCAGACAAGTTGAAGACAAACCCAAACTGGTCATAGTAAGTGCAAGTGGAGGTGGCCAAGCTGCTGCCCTATGGGCTACTATGGTTTTGCAAAAGCTGGAAGAGCGCCTATGCGAAGGCCTGATGGGTAGAACAACTTTGCTAACCGGAGCATCGGGTGGCATGCTCGGCATGGCCTATTTGCGAGAGATATATCTGCGTTCGCTGACTGAGGGAGGTTGGTCTATTACTGATCCTGATCACAGGGATGCCATCAGTAAGGACTTACTTAACCCCATCGCATTCTCCATTGTAAGTAATGACTTGTTTTTGCCATTTACTCAGGTCGAAGTAGGTGGACACTACTACTACCGAGACAGAGCCTATAGTTTTGAACAAAAGTTTAATCTGAATACGGGGGGCATACTCGATCATAGTCTTGCCTACTACAGAGAACCCGAAGCTCAAGGATTAATTCCGCAGATGCTGCTCACGCCAAGTATTATCAATGATGGCAGAAGGCTTAGCATCTCTCCTCAGGCGGGAGGGCACCTGATGGCTTCGCCAGAAGCTTTCAAGCCAACTGGAACTATTCCTGCTGATGCAGTAGATCTGGGTTGGTTGTTGGGTAGAGAGCAAGCTGATAGTCTTCGATTCCTGACGGCTCTGCGGATGAATGCCACTTATCCGTACGTGCTTCCCTTTGTACAGCTTCCTACGGAGCCTAGAATACGCGTTATGGATGCGGGCTATCGGGACAACTTCGGGATCATTTCCGCCGCCAGGTTCTTACACGTATATAAAGATTGGATTGTAGAGAACACTAGTGGTGTTCTTCTTGTCCAAATAAGTGTTGAACTACGCGATGCCAGTCTGTCACAAGATCCGAATGAAGGAGTTGTAGAAAGCTTAGTCAACCCGCTTGGGCTCGTGGCTGGAGTTTTAGATGTTCAAAGTTATGAGCAAGGAAATACTATAGGCTTGGTCGGTGATCTCTTAGCCCCTCACCCCTTTGAGGTTGTAAAATTCCCCTACCGAACACTGGATGGGAACAAGCTAAGAGAATCGATATCGTTTCACCTCACGGAGCGAGAGCGCAGCAATATCATCGGTGCTATCAGTCTACCCGAGTATGAGAGCCGGATAGACAGAGTAGTACGTGTTTTAGAGAGTAATTAATCAGTCGAAGAATTCCTGACAAAAGCTCAAGAACTCCCGCACTGCGCGCTGAGTGGCTCGGGAGTCTTCAATAAAGCCCATGTGGCCCGCCTTCGGCAAAAAACAAAGCTGCGCCCTACAAGGCAAAGCCAGTTGATCACGCCTTTGAGCCTCGCTTACGGTTTCGTCTAGCGCTCCGTTGATGAACAATACCGGCAACTCGGTTTCTTTCAGAAACGCACTTCTGTCCAGACGATCTCGCATAGCCCGCTGCCCATTGATGATCCCTTCCTGGCTGGCTCTGCTGGCCAAAAGCATCATTCGGTCTTGTTGATGCGTGTAGCTGCCTGCCCGACTCGACGGAAATAGGCGTGGAATGAGTTGTTTGAGGTAGTGAAAATGGCCATTTTCTTCTATGAACGCTATACTCCGATTTCGCTTTTCGCGCGTATCCTCGTTGTCAGCATAGGGATGACTGTGAAAGAGTCCAATACCCTTTAACCAGTCCGGCTCCGTCTCGGCTACAGCTAGTGTTACATATCCACCCATACTATGACCAATCATGATCACCTGCTCGAGCTCCAGGCTGGACACTAAGGCATTGATCGAGGCGGCGTAGGTTTCTATGGTATCACCGGTAGCGGTACTATTTCCAAATCCGGGCAAGTCTACGCAAACCAGGCGCCAGTCCCCTTTTAAAAAGGGTTGCTTCCAGTCATCCCACATGCGTAAAGACTCGCAGAACCCGTGTACCAACATGAGGGTAAGCTTACCTTTCCCTTCGTCGGTATAGTTTATCTCGCCATCTTTCCAAGCAATATCAGCCATGATATTAGAAACAATTTCCTCGGGAAAAGTTAGGAATTTTTAATTCGTTATTGATCCATCAACCCAGCAGTTGATCTAAGCGAAAGTTTCTGTCAGTTAAGCATAGACTTGTACTTTGTCATCATGGCTTCTTGAGAAGCACCTCTTCTATACATTCTGAAGATAGTCAGGTTGGCCCACTGGACCCTGAAGTAATTATTACTTTGATACTTTCGAGCAGAGACACAAACACACCGGGGAATGATTCGAAAGGGGAATTGGGCTCTTGCTCGCTCTATGATGTCGTAGTCTTCCATAATCAACATTCCCGAGTTGAAACCATCTAATTTTTTGAAAACATTCTTTGTCACGTAAAGGGATTGATCTCCTCCGCGAAAGGGAAGGGGACTAAAGCGGGTGAAAAAGGAATTGATGGCTAGAAGTGGGCTGGGTGAATCGAAAGTAAATCGATAGCATCCTATGGGAAAGCCCAATTCTACACTTTCCCTTAGGTCGTCGCAGAAACCTTTAGGCGGCCGGGTATCAGCGTGTAAAAAATAAAAAACATCAGTATTGGGATATTCTGCAGCCGCAAAGTTCATCTGTGGTCCTCGACCCTTTTTGGGGGATTCAAAAAAATCAACGCCCATAGCGTTACAAACTTCCCGACTGCCATCATTACTTCCTCCGTCAGACACTATAATTTTCCCGTTACTTCCTAGTTCTTCAGCTAAGTATGGCAACAGCTGGAGTAAATTTTCTGCTTCGTTGATTGCAGGTATAATGATGTGGATATGCAAGGCCTCTATTTTTCTTAAATCGAGCAATCGGACCTAATCTGTAGCCCATACATCAAGCGCAAGAGTCCAGTCATAACTGGTATAAGCGCGTTTCACTCTCTTGTTTTCTTCGCTTAAAATGCCAAAGTGTACTAAGAAATCATTGATCCCTCCATAAGCATTAAAATCTCCTTTAAACCATTTGAAGAGTGGAGTGGTGGTAACCGTTCTACCATCTGCTGATAGCGTGGTGTTGCGCTCCAGATATACCCGACTTCTATGGTCAAGCCTTTCGTTGACGGTCTCTGCCCGATAAATTTCTACAGGTGGACAGCTAATGGCTCCACAATTCAATGCAAAGTGTATGCGTGGATCCCCTTTCTTGATTTTGAATGTCTGCTCGAATTTAGAAGGGAAAAACTTGGGTACAAAGCCCAGCCCGAGCTTGGCTTCTGTGCCTCGAATGACCCCATGCTCAATATTCTCCAGACTGACTAGCTCGCCAGCAATAGTGATTCGTTTTCCGCTAAAAAAGCGTCCTCTGTTCTCCCATAAGTCAGGTCGCTCAGCCAGCCAGTATTGCACCATTCCGTTATAGGTATTGATCCAGAAAGCCAGCTGCTTTTCTTTGGTGTTTAATTCTGCTCGGAGGGCAGATGGGCTCAGAGTGGCGAGACGGTCTATAATATCAGCGACACCCTGGCCAGCCTTTTGTCGTTCGAGTAGTTGCTGCGAAAGAAATTCTGCAGGGGGTTGTGGCTTCTCGCTGCCAATAGCGTACTTCCCGCAGCTGAAAAAGGTGGCTAGCAGCAGACTACAAATCAGCATAGATCGGATCATACAGAGAGTTGCTTTTCGTAAAGTTCTATTTGTGGCTGTAGAATAGTAGAGCGATCAGGCACCAATCTACGCTTTCGCACAAATGGCGACACCGAGCGATCAAATCAACATACTATACATAATCTGGAC
>JBCBVN010000116.1:0-11655 GCA_039817625.1 Bacteroidota bacterium | reverse complement strand
GTCTACACGACAGGACTTTATACCAGCCCACATAAATTTGAAGTGTGCAAGAACTGGGATGAGATCTGCATCGATTTTCATCCGCTTGGGTACTATCACTTTTTCAATACACCATCTAAGCCCAAAATTGTAGATGCCGCGTTTGTCAATGTACTATTCTCCACTAGTGATCAAGGACGACTGGAAAAAATACTCCATGAGTCCGATCTTCAAAAGCGCTCAGTGAAAATCGAAGACCTCTTGATTTCTAAGCTTAAATCATTTGACAGACATAACCTGCAACTTGCCCTTGAACTTATACACGCCAGAGCTGGTGCGGTTTCTGTAAGAGATTTGCTGAGTTATACCAAATGCAGTGAGCGAAAGATGTACCGATTGTTCGAAGACTATTTTGGAGTCACACCTAAGTGGTACATCAGGATCGTACGGATTAGACAAGCACTTAGACTGATGACTTTCAATCCACAACTTTCACTGACTGAAGTGGCCTATCAAAGTGGTTATAACGATCAAAGTCACTTCGTGAAAGAGGCGAAACTCATGTGCGATCTATTGCCCAAAAGGTTAAAGAACGACTTGATTTCTATTGACAATGAGGTCATTATCCGTAAAAAGTGATGGTTGCAGGTTTTTTACAATTCTGAAATAGGAGGGGCGACTAGGTTTGTGGCAACCAACAATCCACTCGGATATACTATCCACCTCATCAACTTAGTAATATGAACCGATTGATATTCATTCTTTTTCTGTTGTCCCCTGGCATAGCCGTCTCTCAAGAATGCGATTGCCCATCAAATTTTGAATGGGCCAAGCAAACCTTTGAAGAAAATGATGCGGGATTTACCTATGTAATTGATGAGAAAGGAGAGGAGGCTTATGCACAGCATACCCAAATTTTTGTCGAAAGGGTGAAGGGTATAGCGGATGCAACCGAATGTGCGGAGACCATTTATGAATGGTTGAGTTTTTTCCGCACCGGACACCTGGCTATCTGGGCAGTTAGTGGAGGCAATAGCTCGGCTGGCGATCAATTGAGTGATGAAGAAATCAGAGCGAGTTTTTCGGAATGGGAACGATTAGAGGTCGATGTCCCTGAGTTTGAGCAGTACCTGGAGCAAAAGGAAACGCATGATTTTGAGGGGATATGGGTGTCAGAGCCCTACAAGATCGGCATTAAAAAGGTTGGTGAAAAGTATCTCGGTTTCATTATCGAAGCCGATGGCGTATACTGGACTCCAGGACAGATAAAACTGAGTATTGAGGAGGACCTATCGGCCAATTACTACATGAGGAACCACTCTGCTGAAGACTTCGAAACGGCCGAACTGCTCGGGAATAATCATCTGATGATGGGTTTTGTAACCCTTGAAAGAATGAGTCCCGTCTTAGCACCAGAACCAGAGGTAGATAGCTACTTTAAGTCCATGTCTGCTCAAGATCCCTACTTTGAGCAAATCAATGACCAAACCACGCTCTTGAGAATTCCGAGTTTCAGCGGTTCGGAAAAGAGGAAAATAGATAGTGTGATACTTGCCAATAAGGACGTCATTCTTCAGACTCCAAACCTGATTGTCGATTTGAGAAATAACGGTGGCGGCAGTGACGGAAGCTTCGAAGAGCTTTTGCCCATTCTATACACCAATCCCATTCGGACGATAGGGGTTGAAATGCTGTCAACGCCATTGAATAATCAGCGGATGTTGGATTTCGTGAACAACGATGACTACGGCTTTGATGAAGAGGGGAAGAAGTGGGCCCAGGATGCCTATGATAAATTATCCGAGCGACTCGGAGAGTTTGTCATGCTAAATGAGTTTCCCGTTTCTGTGACGAGCTTCGATACCGTTCATGAATTTCCGGAAAACATTGGGGTAATCATCAATGAAAACAATGGCAGCACCACAGAGCAATTCTTGCTGGCAGCCAAGCAGAGTAAAAAGGTTAAGCTGTTTGGTACAACGACAGCGGGTGTGCTGGATATTTCGAATATGTACTCGGTAAGGTCTCCTTGCGAAGAACTGGAGTTGGCCTACAGCTTATCAAGGAGCATGAGAATACCACATATGACCATTGACGAAAAGGGGATACAGCCAGATTACTACATAGATGATCAGATTCCCAACCATGAATGGGTGCAATATGTCTCTGAAATACTGAATCAGTAAGCCCATATAGTTCGCCGGTATCAGATGTCTTGAGTAAACTGACGATTTCGAGGAATACTTTCTACCTGCGCAAGTCTGAAAAAAGAAACGCACCTTATCTTTGCGCCCTCAAATCAGCCTGCTATGGTTTACATCACTCGCCGGGAGCGCTTTAATGCCGCCCATAAGTTGTGGGTAAAAGACTGGAGCGAAGAACGCAATATGGATGTGTTCGGGAAGTGTGCCAACAAGAATTGGCACGGGCACAACTATGAGCTGTTCGTAACGGTGAAAGGCCGACCCGATGCGAAGACGGGTTTCGTCATGGACATCAAGAAGCTCAGCAGGCTGATTAAAAAACAGATTGTAGACGACGTAGATCACTCGAATCTGAACCTCGATGTGGAATGGATTCCCGCCGACCTTCAACCGACCACCGAGAATTTGGTTATCCTTTTCTGGCAGCGCCTCCGAGATGAATTGGAGGGTTGTGAACTGCACTGTATTAAGTTGCATGAAACTGAAAACATCTACGCCGAATACTACGGCGAAGAATAACCAATAAGTTATTATGGCCTACAGCCATCAGGATTTATACGACAAGGAATTAACGGAAAACCTGGTCGACAAGTACTACGATATTATAGGAAAACTGGGAGAAGATCCCGATAGAGAAGGCCTGGTTAAAACCCCGGAACGTGTTGCCAAAGCCATGCAGTTTTTAACGCAAGGTTACACGCAAGACGCAGAAGCTATTCTCACATCAGCCATGTTTCAGGAGGACTACAGCGAAATGGTCATTGTGAAGAACATCGAGCTGTACAGTATGTGCGAACACCACATGCTGCCTTTTTTCGGTAAGGCACATATCGCATATATTCCCAATGGGTACATCGTTGGCCTGAGTAAACTGCCGCGCATCGTCGATGTCTTTGCTCGTAGGATGCAAGTGCAGGAGCGATTGACTGACCAAATTCTGCACGCCATACAAAATACCCTCAAGCCACTGGGCGCAGCCGTCGTTATCGAGGCCAGCCATATGTGTATGATGATGCGAGGGGTCCAAAAGCAGAATAGCACAACTACAACTAGTGCATTTACAGGAGAGTTCGAGCGCGTGACGACCCGGAATGAGTTCTTGAAGCTGATCTCGAATAATTTGGATTAAAGGAAGGAGTGAAGAGTTCAGTAAATGATGTGAGGGTTTTGTCCTTCCGTCTTTGCTCATTTTTACTTTTCTTGCGAAATGCAAAAGTTCCATCTTCTAATCTCGCTGGCCAACTGGCGCTGGCTACCGCTTTTATTTGTTCCATTTTTCACAGCTTGCGAAGAAGAATCTTTCGTGACAGAGGTAAGCTCTCCGGAAAGTGTGAATAAGCTTGTTTTTAGCTTGTCGGAAGCTGGAGAAGCCACGTACACCGTCACCCACAAGGAAGAACTGGTGATCGATGAGTCCTCGATGGGCTTTGAATTTGCCGATCAGGATCCGCTTCAGACTGGATTGGAAATCGTTGGCTCTTCCCTGGAAAATTACGAGGAAGAATGGGTTATGCCCTGGGGTGAGCAGCGAACAGTAACCAATGCCTACAATGAACTCGTTCTCGAATTGCAGGAAAAAGAAGCACCCAATCGCCGCATAGATGTCTATTTTCGGGCATACGACGATGGAGTGGCTTTCAGGTATGCATTCCTGGATCAGGAAGGTGTAGACTCTGTGAGAATTGTAGACGAGCATACCCAATTTCAGCTAACGGGCGACCACAACTGCTGGTGGATACCCGGCGATTGGGATATTTACGAGCATTTGTACAACACCACCTTGGTGTCTGAAATTGATGCGCTGTCTAAGCAGGATCACCCCAATCTGGCACAAACGACCATTCCATTCAATGCGGTCAATACCCCAGTTACGATGCGGACAGCATCCGGCCTACACCTCAGCTTTCACGAGGCCAATTTGACAGACTATTCCGGCATGACCTTAAAGGTGGACAATGACAATCTGTTGCTGACCAGCGGATTGGTGGGGTCTGATCTTCGAGACTTCAAAGTGAGTCGTGCACTACCGTTCAAGACGCCCTGGCGTACTATTCAAATTGGTGACGAGGCAACTGACCTCCTGGACTCACGGCTGATCGTAAACCTGAATGAGCCCAATAAACTAGGAGATGTATCCTGGTTTGAACCACAAACATACATCGGCATCTGGTGGGAAATGCATACCAACCGCGCCAGCTGGGACTACGGTATGACCATGAACGACGAAGGACAATGGGAAGACACCGGCGAGGCCCATGGAAGGCATGGCGCTACTACCGAAAATACTAAGCGATACATAGACTTCGCAGCGGCGAATAACATAGGTGGGGTACTCGTAGAAGGCTGGAATACCGGATGGGAGCGCTGGATCGGTTTTGACGATCGCGAGGGTGTCTTCGATTTTGTCACTCCATATCCTGACTATGACATCGAAGAGTTGAGTCGCTATGCTCAGGAGAAAGGAGTCGATATCATCATGCATCACGAAACCTCTGCTGCGCCGCGCACCTATGATCAACAACTCGACGCTGCATATGAACTCATGAAGAGCAATGGTATGCACGTGGTCAAAACAGGATATGTCGGACCAATTATTCCCACTGGTGAGTTTCACCATGGGCAGTGGATGGTCAATCACTATCGCCGGGTATTGGAAACGGCTGCAGCCTATGAAGTAGCCATCAATGCCCACGAGCCCATCAAGGACACGGGCTTGAGAAGAACGTATCCCAATGCCGTTTCCCGGGAAGGTTTGCGTGGGCAGGAGTTCAATGCCTGGGCTGCCGATGGAGGCAATCCACCCGAGCATTTGCCCATTGTAGCCTTTACGCGTATGCTCGCTGGCCCCATCGACTTTACACCTGGCGTGTTTGAGATCGATCTTCCGACCAAACCCGATAATCAGATCAATACGACACTGGCCCAGCAACTGGGCTTATATGTCGTCATATACAGTCCCATCCAGATGGCCTGCGACATCCCAGAGAGCTATGAAAACCAAGTGGCTTTTCAATTTATCAGAGAGGTAGGTGTCGATTGGGAACAGTCTTTAGCTCTGGACGGAGAAGTTGGCGACTATGTGGTTATGGCCAGGGAAGAAAGAGATAGCGGCGATTGGTTCGTTGGTGGTATTTCGGATGAAAACTCCAGAACCTATGAGTTAGACTTCGACTTCCTCGACGATGAAGCGACCTATGTAGCTACCTTGTATTCAGATGCTGCTGATGCCCATTACCGAGATAATCCGACCGCTATTCAAATCAACCAATTTGAAGTGCGTTCAAGTGACAGCAGGACCATCGAAATGGCTCCTGGAGGTGGCTTTGCCATCAGCCTGATGCGACAAGAGTAGAGACTATTCCGGTTCGACTAAGAAGTTGTTGAAGGAGAAGTTAGCTTCTCCGGGGGCTTGTCTGACAATGGTGTCGGCCTGTGACCTAATTAAGAGTTCGTCGCACCAAAAATCTGTCGGATGCTTGGCGACAAGTCTGATCTTTTGCGTTTCTGGCAGGAGATCAAAATTTATGGTAGTCCTGACCCATCCATTTTGGGTGTCGTAGCTCTGCACAGACCATTGATCGGCTGAGGCCGTTATTTCTCCGCTCGCATTCCATTGCTGAAGATACCAGTGCGGAAGCCCCTGCCGGTCTCTATCGGGATAGACCCAGATGGAAGCTTCATAACTCGTATCGGTTGGCCAGCTTACATTCTCTTCTACCCAAATTTCGTGTTCTCCGCTTTTACCTTCAAAGGGTTTGGCACCGCCACCATAAAAAATAAATGGAGACTCAGACTCGTCAAAGTCGACCATTAGGTGAGGTTTAGCCGCTGTAGCACCATTGACCTCAACATATGCTCTGGCCTCCTGACGCTTCTGGTAGCTATCGTCTTCCCAAGGATTATAGGACAATAAGACCAACCCAAACCCCTGAGCGACGGTATCGCCCTGAGTGATGAGCCATTCCTCTCGCGGATGCAATTCCATTTCTTCTCCTCTGCATAGTAAGATGGGCTTTTTATTGGGGAAATATTGAATTTTTTCCCGCTCTACAAGTGGGTGACTGACAAACTGTAAATTCTGCAAAGCTTGCTCTACAGATACCCTCGATAGCATTTGATTGACCATGGGTATTCCCGTAGCTACACACAAGCGCATTCCATGAAAGTAGGTGCCCCATTGGCCATCGTGATAGACCTTGTCTGTCCAGCCGTTCATGGTCGGGAGCATGTACATGCCCTGATACTCATCTGTAGAAATACCAAACTCCTCGGCAAAGTCCACCATCTCCTGGTTCTTCGCTTCTGAAAAGTGGTTGGGGAAGAAAATCTCATTATTGAGGCTATCCAGGTAGTTCTCTACATCTAATGTACACAGGCATACTCCGACACCAAGGGCCAGGGCGGCCCAGCTGCGGCCGTTCTTCTTTTTTTGTGCTAATACCTCCAGATAGCCATAGGCTTTGTAGATCATCAGAATGGTAAAGGCGTAGTAAAACGCCCAGATAAGCCGTTGCTCTGCCCGAAACTGTGGAAATACCGGCAGCTGATTGCCCAACTCTCTCAGTGGGCCGTAAAAAGGAAAATGGGCAGCAAGCAGGAGGAAAGCAAGTCCACTGAGAAATATCAGGTTGAAATAGGGATTGTCGCTGATTTTCCAGCTCCTAAATCTACCTCTTGCAGCTCTAAAAGCCAATATCAAGAACACAATTATTGGCACCATGCCCAGATAGGACATCGATTCAGGTCCCGACGGTGAAAGCCCCAACTTACCAGCCAAGTTATCCTGTATGAAGCTTCGCTCAGTCCAAACTAAACTGGGCAGCAACTCAAACTTTCGCATGAACCCATAAGGCACCCTGACTCGGTCGTCGTGTGTGCTAAGCGATTCATTAAAAATATATCCGACTATAAGGGGCAATATCCCAACCAACATAATGGTCAGAGATATCTGCTTGACTTGGCGGCGGTCAAATGGTATCGACATCTTAGGCAGACCGAAGAAGGCGATCAAGCCAACCAGAAAGCAGAACCCGGCCCCGATGAGTAAGAGATAAAAATTGTTGAGCCCGAAGAGTAATAAGGTTAATGCCACAAAGAATCCACCCACACGCCAGGATCCCTTATTGTCGGCTCGCATAATCCAGTACATGACCATTGGAATCAAGAATGGATACCCTAGCGCATAATGGCCGCAGACAATTCTGAATATCTGCGGAGAGAGCAAGCCGATGAATAATGCCCCAATGGCCGAATACCAAGCGGGCAGTTTTAGCTGCCGTAAGATGAGAAACAAGAACAGGACACAGAGTGGAATCAGGTAGTAGGTGGCCACATTCATGAAGCCGATGGCCGCGTGCTCAGTAGGAAGGCCCCAGTCTCTGAGTTGCTGAACCAGAGTTGTCAATACGCCATTGGCATCCGTCATGAAAATGACCTCGCCAAACGGATAATTCATGGAGTTGAGCTGTAAGCCTTCCCCATGCTGAGCGTGGTAGTTCATGTTGTAGGTGATGAAATAACCATCACCGCCAAATGGAAACATGTAGGCGTTGGGCTCGAGTAAGAAGCCTCTGAAAAAGAATATTTCGATGAGCAAGCAGCAAATGACTGCCAATAGTGCCCAGATTACATTTGATCTCATCCGCAAGACGAAAGCAGCTTCGTCAATTATCTGATTGATATAATTTGGCCTGGCTGTTTTTCCATTGCAACAGTACCAATTATTCTACAATTATTCGCTGTCTGACAACCCCATATTTTTCAGATTCGATAAAGAGTAAATAGCCACCAGCTGGCAGATCGCCTAAATCCAGACGGCGCCGGCCAGTAATCGCCTCCTGGTTTGTCCACAGTAGAACCTGCTGCCCCTGAAAATTGAAGAGGCGAATAGCGCTAACCAGAGGACCCTCCAGCCATACCTCAGACCGAGTCGGATTGGGATAAAGCTTAAAAGCGGTATTCGACAATTCTATGGTGCTGCTGATGACGGAAACGAGCTGACTTGTCGAATCAGCACAACCCGGGTTTAAAGCCATTAGTGTTACTTCATAATCTCCTCCCGCAAGGTAGGTGTGAACCGGCTCAAACTCATTGCTTTGATTATTGTCTCCAAAATTCCAGCTGTAAGTATTGGCAAACTCACTCAGGTTGGTTGTCGTCAAGACAAGTTCGCTCAACACGGTTTCAAAATCTACCACTGGCGCTTCAAAAATCCGGATAGTTTGTTCGGCCAGCCCATTTTGAATCCCCGATCGGAACAGCTGAAGGCGTACCAGATACTCCCCGGGTTCGGTATAGCTGACTAAGGGGTCAGATTCGAAACTTTCCATGGGCATTCCCCCCTCCAACGACCAATAGAGGCTGTCATAAATACCCTGACTGGCGTCGAAAAGCATAAGATCGAAAGGTGCACATCCGTCAAAGGTGTTGGCTAAAATGGTGGGCGCAGCAGGCGGCGGCGACACGAAAACCGATTGGCTGAGTGTATCCGATCCGCAAGCATTACTTACGATCAGGCTAATGATGAAAGGCCCAAATTCCGTGTAAATGTGGGGAGCGGGTAAGCTATCGGTACTGCCATTGCCATCGCCATAATCCCATTCGTATTGGCTGCCGGCAGGAGTAGGAGAGGGGTTGAGCGTCAGCTGCCCGTTTACGAGAACAAAGGTGAAGTTGGCCATCGGCGCTTCGGCATCAACTAAAGTCACAGAGCTGGGCAGCAGTAGGATAGAGTCCAGATACTGTAGCCCGGCGAGTATCACCAGGGTGTCTTGATTTAAATCGGATACTTGAAGATCACCGTTGGGTAGCACCTGAAAGCTAGCCTCATTGCCTAAAGGGTTGCCACCTGCGGAAGTCCCTAAATCTTCACAAGGTGTCGGACATACGAGCCAAACGACCTCCAGGCATCCGTCGTAGTCTACCGAAAGGGTCGTGCTGCTGCCCATGCAGACCGGGCCATCAGTTCCGATCAACTGTGCGCTGGCGAGCTCACTGTCCAGATAGGTAGGTCCCTGTATGACTGTGCCTAGCTCAAACAAGCCCGCTTCCCCATCCTGTCCTGTGTTTTCTCCATCATCGCAGGCTTCGCTGTCAAAGCCGATACCGCCGGTTCCGGCATCCAGATTGGCTGCTAGAGTGCCAAAGCTCCACTGAACGAACCGGCCACCGCTGCCGCCACCGCCCGGACCCATGCAGCGATCGAAATTTTCATTGTCTACGTCACCACCATTTCCGCCACTCAGATCTACATCGACAGGGCTTCCTTCGACGATATTAGCGGAAAATGCCAGGGTCCCTCCGGCCCCGCCGCCACCACCACCATCTCCACCTATGGTTGGTGCCGGGCTTCCATTGGCCAGCAGCCTGGAGTTGGGGCCAAATTGGATGGTTTCGGAAATCAAAACGATCAGACCTCCACCATTTCCACCTCTATTTCCCGTGTTGTTATTGGCGTGGCCGCTGCCACCGCCACCGCCCAGATAGAGGCGATTGTCGGCGTTGGGTAAGCCATAGCCACCTAGGCCCGGGAAGTTTCCATTGCAGGTGAAAAGTCCTGGTGTTTCATTGGTTCCGCCTGCACCTCCACGGGTCACATTGGCGCCGCCGCCACCACCCGCATTGTGATCATTTCCGCCACCGCCGCCATTGAGTAGGGGGCCTCTACCCAGCTCTCTGCCAGTGGGCAGTTGCGTGCCGCCGCTGCCTTTAGGTGCTCCTCGCCAGTTGCCTAGTGAATAGTAATAATCATTGGCAAAAGTCAGGGAGTTGCAATTGCTGTTGCTGATCAAATCGGTCCCACCCGCATAGCCGCGTCCAGAGGCGTCGATGGTGCCCGTAATGCTCAAATGGGAACCGGCCGTCAGGAAAACGACTCCTCCTAATGAGCCATTAAAAGCAGGTGCCGCATAGTCTTCTATATCGAGGCTGTCTGCCAAAGGGAGCATGATGACCTGAGTCAGCCCTTCGAGTGCATATTCATTCACCAATGCCTGTTCCAGGAATAGCGTATCTCCGGTCGCCGAGCTCGTTCGGTTAATTTCAAAAAGCCCCAGACCGTTAAGGTTGTCGATCTGACCAAACTGCGAGTTGTCTTCAGTAAATATTTCTGCTCCGCCGGTTTGTAGGATCAGTAGGGCGTGCGTATGGTTTTGGACTTCCGCAGGTGGATTGCTGATGCGTATCCAGTTGGTGCACGCTTCAGATTCCAGGAGTTCGTGGTAGGTGTTTTGGGCTTGAATAGCCACTGTGATCAGCAGAAGCTGAGCGATTAAATAGAATTTGGGATGCATAGGGTAAAAATACTGCAAAATGGGCTTTCGCACGATTGCAATCCATACTATCATACCTTTGCGTCATGGCGAAACTTTTTCCACCTCACTTCAGAGCGATTGTCGAAGCACTGAAAGCCATCTTCACCGAAGATCAATATGCCGATCGAGTGGTCGCTCGTGTGCTGAGAGCCGATAAGCGGAGGGGCAGTAAAGACCGGGCCTTCATAGCCGAAAATACCTACGAAGTTGTTCGCCACTACCGAAAATTATGCTTTTTAGCCGGAGAAGAACCTCGTTCTGATGATGACTGGTGGCGATTGATCGGTATATCTCTTCTTTTGCGCGGGCACCAACTGCCTGCCTGGCGAGAGTTTCAGAAACTCGATCCAACGACAATTGAAAAAAGACTGGCTATTGCCCAAAAGCGCCGAGCTGTCTGGAATTCGATACCGGACTGGCTAGACGAGCTGGGGGAAACAGAGCTCGGTGATGATCAATGGGCCAAGTACCTGCCGGCACTCAATGTGCAGGCGCCGGTATTTCTGCGGGTCAATCTCCTGAAGACTACGGCCAAAGATTTGAAAGAGCAACTGACCAAAAGTGGAACCAGCCTGAAGATCATAGATCAGGAGACCCTGGTCGTCCGCGAGCGTCAGAATCTCTTTTCTAGTCCGGCATTCAAGGCGGGCCTTTTCGAAGTACAGGATATCCACAGCCAGCAAGTCGTTAAAGCACTTGAACTGGAGCCCGGACATACCTTTATCGATGCTTGTTCAGGGGCCGGCGGAAAAACCATGCATGCCGCTTCTGTGATGGGCAATAAAGGCACCATACTGGCTCTGGATATTCACCAGTGGAAACTCCGCGATCTGCGCAAGCGCGCGCGTAGGGCAGGCGTTCAGAATGTGGAGGTGAGGGCGATCAGCTCCGCTAAGGTCACTAAACGCTTGAAGCATCGAGCAGACCGATTGCTGTTGGATGTTCCTTGTTCCGGCCTGGGTGTACTCAGGCGTAATCCCGATGCCAAGTGGAAATTGAGCCCGGAATTTATCGATCGCCTGCGGGCTACACAGACCGAGATTCTGACTTCCTACCCAAAGATGCTCAAGCCAGACGGGATTATGATCTATGCCACTTGTAGCATATTGCCCAGCGATAATCTGGCGGAGGTCGTCCAGTTTTTAGCCTCGTAGTTTGGG
>JBCBVN010000115.1:0-11683 GCA_039817625.1 Bacteroidota bacterium | reverse complement strand
AAGTGCTAGAAGAGCAAAACGCAAAAGCTGCTGAGGCACTTGCAAGTCCGCCAAAGACAAAGAGACGTGGTCGTCCACGTAAAGCAACAGCTGCCAAGCGCGGTCCAGGCCGCCCTCGAAAAGCAGCTTCATCCACAGCTGCTGCTCCAGCCAAGCGTGGTCCGGGTCGTCCTAAGAAGGCGGCTACAGCTGCTGCTCCAGCCAAGCGTGGTCCGGGTCGTCCTAAGAAGGCGGCTACAGCTGCTGTTCCAGCCAAGCGTGGTCCAGGTCGTCCTAAGAAGGCGGCTACAGCTGCTGCTCCAGCGAAGCGTAGTCCGGGTCGTCCTAAGAAGGCAGACTCAGCTGCTCCAGCTAAGCGCGGTCCGGGTCGTCCTAAGAAGGCGGCTACGGCTGCTACTCCAGCCAAGCGTGGTCCAGGTCGTCCTAGGAAAGCAACTGCTGCCAAGGCAACAAAGCCTACTACAGCTAAGCGCGGTCGTGGCCGCCCTGCCAAGCAAGTAGATGGCGATGTGTTGACGAAAATTCCAGGTTTGGGCGATAAGCTTGACACGCTCTTCAGAGCGCGTGGAGTAAAGACCTACAAAGGTTTGGCTAATATGTCGCAGACCGCAATCAAAAGCGTACTGCAAGAAGCCGGGCCAAGATTCCGCAACGCAGACCCTGCCAAATTCCAGGCAGCAGCTAAAAAATTGGCTTAACCTTAACAAATTCACAGGCAAACATCGAGCGGCCAGTCTTCGTTATGAGACTGGCCGTTCGCTATTTATACCATTCCTGATAGTGACCGGTACCAAACAAACTCAACCAACAAAAACGCTACTCAGCATGAGAAACTTTTCCCACCTACTATTGGTCCTTGCAGGCCTATATCTTTTCTTATTCAACACCGGTTGTGGTGAGGAAGGCGCCGGCGACGGTACTGCCCTGCCTCCCGAAATCCAGCTGGAGTCAGGTGCTGGAATCATCAGCAGCACGACTGATCTTCCATTGGGAGATCCCTTCACGGTGCGCGTTCGCCTAGATGATGGCGATGCCTTATTGCGCAGCTTAGCCATATCCAGAGATGGTATTAACGTACCCTTTGGCGACCTCACATTCGATGGTGGTTCTCTAACCTCCAACAATCCCTTCCTCATACCCGGAGGCAGTGCCAGCGGAGTGACTTACGACATCACCATTACGCCTTCTACCCCTTCTGTGGGGGCCAACACCTATCTATTCACCGTTACGGATGAGGACAATCAATTTGCTAGTGTAGGCCTCACGATCAACTACACAGATGCGGGCGACCCAACAGCTGTTCTAGAAGATGATGCCGGCTTCATTTCGGGCGATGCCACTTTGACTACATCAAACGAAAACTTCGATGTTCGAGTAACGCTAGATGATAATGGTACCAATCCCATTACTTCACTGAGTATATCCGAAGATGGAAGCCTGTTACCTGCTAATAATCTGGAATTCTTAAATCAAACCTTTGATCCAGCCAACCCACTGGCCTTAATCTCTTCAGAACAGCAAGGAGTGTCTTTCGACATCAGAGTAACGCCAACCAGTACTTCTCAAGGGACTAGAAGCTACACTTTTGAAGTAACAGATGATCGAGGAGCTACAGGTAGCGTAACCATCAATATCACCTTCGAAGGAACGAATCTGGAAAATACCCTCATGGGTGTGCTCTTCAACCAGGGTGGAGGAGTCGGAACCGGAGGCCTTGACCTGGATACAGGTACGGGTACAGGATCAAATGACGCAGCTGCCGAAATTCAAGATGAAGGCATCGACACAGATATAGTCGTGGCTAACAACTGGCGTCGCCAAATTTCAGCGGCAAATGATGCAGTTCTTCGTGAAGTGAATCTTTCTGCTCTACCCGACGGGTTCTCTTTTGCCAGCGTGATTACTCAGGAACAAATCATTGCAGCCTACGATACAGGCGATACCCCGGATGGTGATGACAGCAGCTGCAACTGCACAGACACAGTGAGTAATGAGGAGGTGTCTGATGTCTCTGTAGGAGATCTTTTTGCCGTTTTGCGCGGTGGACGCTACTACCTCATTGAGATAGTAGAGGTCAACAATGTCGTAGACGACCCCGGAACACCTGAAAATGAGAATAACGACGATAACTACGTAGTCAATATCAAGTACTAATCTCAGATTAGTTTCCTTGATTTCTTCAGAAGGGAATGCAAGTCAATTGCATTCCCTTCGTTGTTTGAATAGGAATAGGACTTATTTTCGCGCTTTGGTTTCATCATTTAGACTTCCGCAGGTCGGTAGCATATTGCGTAGAGCGTATTTGGATAAGTAACCAAAAGCCCAGCATTACTTTGCTATACGCCATACGTCCTACACTGTATTTTACCGACCTGCGTAAGTCTGCTTGATGTTTTAGGGCATAATAGTCCAAACCTTTACACCTTTTACCTGGAAAGACCTTTTTATGATACGCTTTTGCCAATCCGTTTGTATTCTTTTAATGGTATCTGCTCCGTTGATGGCCCAAGCCGACACTATGGTTACCAACGAGCCGACCATCATCTTGCCCCCCTGTGCCATTGCCAGTGATTCTATAGATCCATTCGATTCGTTGCGAACAGTGGTTTCTGATCAGTTGGGCTTGGGGTATAAGATGATTTCACAATTTGAGACCATCGACGGTCCTCGCCTGATCGATGAAGCTAAGGCATCGGTCTTACACACAGAACTGGATAGCCTCTCTGTTCTTTTTTTACAGCTCGAGCTACCGGAATATGCGCCCCATCAAACAGAGAATGACTACAATGTGAAGTTGAAAATGTCTTCGGACACCATCATCGGATTTTACACGGTATCGGACAGGGGTAACTTCAGTCGGCAAACCAATATGCGCCACTATCAACATATGGCACTGGTACCAACGGATCTGTATTATATGCTGACCTATGAACTGGTCGATTTACTGCGAATAGAGTACCATTCCGGGCATAGGCGGACCATCGCACTTACTCCCGAGCAGCAGTTGAAGTTGCGCGAACACTTTCGATGTGTGGGCGAACGAGTGGGCTACTATCCAGTCAGCCCATAAGTTGTTTGTGATTTGATAAAACAAATCTCAAGTTGGTGTACCTTTGTATAGATGATTGGTGAGCAGGTCATGTCTGAAATCCCATGAACGCTGCTTGCCCCTTAATACTGAGCTGACCACCATCTTTAATCATGAGTGATTTTTCGCACGTAGCAAACGCCCACCCGGCCTATATCTCATCATTATACAATCAATTTCTGAGCGATCCCGAAAGTGTCGACGCCAGTTGGCGTGATTTCTTTTCGGGCTTCGATTATGCTCAGAAGAATAGCAATGGCAGCAGCCATCATGTAGCTACAGAAGGCACCATAGACGTAGAGCATATTATCAACGAGCTGCGCGTATTCTCACTCATCAAAGCTTATCGAACGCGGGGGCACATGGATGCCCGGTATGACCCGGTGGGTGAATTTGAAGACCCTGATGCCAAGCTGAATTTAGCAGATTATAGTCTGTCGGAATCAAATCTGGATACCGTTTTCCAGGTAGCTAGAGAGCTTTTTCTTCCTCCGAGTACGCTGCGTGAAATCATCTCTTATCTACAGCTCATCTATTGTTCGTCCATCGGGTTTGAGTATCACCACATTGCCGATCGCGAAAAGCGGCGCTGGCTCAGGGAAAGAATTGAAAAGTCTAAACCCGCAGATGCCTACGAATTGTCGCTGGATGAAAAGCGTCGGATACTGGAGAAGTTAAATGGCGCCGTAGGCTTCGAAGACTTTCTGAAGAAAAAATACATTGCGCAAAAGCGTTTTGGTCTGGAGGGTGGAGAATCTGCCATTGTGGGCCTTGATGCCATCATAAACCGAGCAGCAGGTATTGGTGCAGAGGAAGTAGTGATCGGGATGGCACACAGAGGCCGACTCAATGTGCTGGTCAATATCATGGGGAAGACCTACGAGACCATCTTCAACGAATTTGAAGGAGCCATGCCCGATGAGGTTCTTGGCGACGGAGATGTTAAGTATCACTTGGGTTTTAGCTCGATTCACAGTTCACCAAATGGTGAAAATCTTCACCTGAAATTGGTGCCTAACCCCAGCCATCTCGAAGCAGTCGATCCGGTAGTGCAAGGATTTGCCAGAGCAAAGGCAGATATGTTGTACGATAATGACTACGACCGCATACTGCCCATCTTGATACATGGAGATGCGGCTGTAGCTGGGCAGGGTGTAGTATATGAGGTCGTGCAGATGAGCGGCCTAGAAGGATATAAAACTGGCGGCACCATCCATTTGATCATCAATAATCAGATAGGATTTACTACCGATTACCGCGATGCCCGTACCAGCTTATATGCTTCTGGTGTAGCTGGAGTGGTTGAAGCCCCGGTTTTCCATGTGAATGGAGATGATCCTGAGGCGGTGACTTATGCTTGTCGCCTGGCCATCGATTTCAGGCAGCGGTTTAACAGCGATGTGTTTATCGATATGCTTTGCTATCGCAAGCACGGGCACAACGAGGGCGACGACCCTTCCTACACGCAGCCCGATATGTATGAGCGTATCAGAAATCACGATGATCCTAGAAAGGTTTATACGGATAAGCTGGTGAAGCGTGGCGACCTGGAACGCAAGCTCGCAAACGAGATGGAGGCTGAGTTCAACAAAATGCTACAGGATACCTATGAGGTCGTCAAGAACACCGACATCAAATACAAATATCAGGATCCGGAACAGGCTTGGAGAAAACTAAATCGCGATACCAGAACGGTTGATGACTTCCAGGATTCTCCACCAACGGGAGTTGAGCTTGAGCAGTTAAATAAAATTCTGGATCATCTGGCCAAGCTTCCAGATGGTTTTTCCCCCATCAAGAAAGTTGACCGTCTATTTAAAAACTATGCTAAGCTCAGAGAGGCAGATACGCTGGATTGGGCTATGGGAGAACTGTTGGCCTACGGTAGTCTATTGCTGGAGGGGACTAATGTTCGCATGAGTGGGCAAGATGTGCGCAGAGGCACCTTTAGCCATCGACATGCTGTGCTCTACGGCGCCGATGGTGAATCCACTCACAACCGCTTGGATGGATTGGAAGATGGCCAAGGACATTTTCAGATTTACAACTCCTTGCTGAGCGAATTTGCTGTTTTGGGTTTTGAATATGGCTACGCAATGGCTAGTCCTCAAAACCTGGTACTTTGGGAAGCTCAATTTGGTGATTTTGCCAACGGAGCCAGCACCATTTTCGATCAATTCATCAGCGCAGGTGAAAGTAAGTGGCAGCGTATGGCTGGCCTAGTCGCACTGCTACCACATGGGCAAGAGGGGCAAGGGCCTGAGCACAGCTCTGCCAGGCTGGAACGATTTCTGCAGCTATGTGCCGAATACAATATGGTCGTGGCCAATACCACTCAGCCAGCCAACTTCTTCCATTTGCTCAGGAGGCAGATGGCCTGGGATTTCAGAGTGCCGCTCATCCATATGTCGCCCAAATCAGGGCTTCGCCATCCAGAGGTGATAAGTTCACTCAAGGACTTTGGGCCAGGCACGAAGTTCAGAGAGATTATTGATGACGATAGCATCGCAAGCAAAGATGCGAAGAAAGTCAAGCGCGTCTTGCTCTGTAGCGGGAAGGTTTACTTTGATTTGCATAAGCATCGCATTGAAAACAAGGTCAAAGACGTTGCCATCGTCAGGTTTGAGCAAATCTATCCACTGGCAGAAGCACAGATTAAGGATCTGGCCAAGCGCTATGCGAAGGCAGAAATGATTTGGGTGCAGGAAGAACCGCGCAACATGGGAGCCTGGACCTCTGTGAGCGATCAGTTTTTGCACAGTGAGCTACTGGGGCTGCATCGCAAGCTTCGCTATGTTGGGCGAGATGCTGCAGCTTCGCCTGCCACAGGGTATAAGGCGGTCTATGAGGCCCAGCAGAAGAAACTGGTTGAACAATCCTTTGCGGATCTATAAACTACTGATTTGTGCCAGGCCCCAAGAATCCTCATTACATCGAAGACGTGTATGCCGTCGTTCAGTTGATTCCTGAAGGCCGGGTGACGACCTACGGAGCAATAGCCGATTTTCTAACGCTCGGCTCAGCTCGTATGGTAGGGTGGGCGCTCTTCAATTCCCTTTCAGCAGTCGAGATACCCGCTCATCGAGTCGTCAATCGAAAGGGTGAACTCAGTGGGCGCAATCATTTTGCTACACCTACACTAATGCAAGAAAGATTGGAAGCCGAAGGTGTAAAGGTTGTCGATGATCGAGTTCAGGATTTTGATCAGTACTTTTGGTCGCCAACTGAGCTTCTGCCGTGAATGCCCTTTTATTAGAAACTGCCACAGAAATATGTTCGGTTGCCATATGGCAAGACGGGCGAAGCCTATCGACTATATCTGCATCTGAGCCATTCCAGCATGCGGCTATGCTCAATGTGTATATCCAACAAGCACTTGAAGAAGCTCATCTTCAGGCAGATCAGCTCGACATAATTGGACTTAGTCAAGGACCTGGTAGCTACACCAGTTTAAGGGTAGGTGCTGCCATGGCTAAGGGGATGGTTTTCGCCTTGCCTGGGTTGAAGTTATATCCGTTACTGAGTTTGCGAGCACTGGCCAGATCGGCCTATACAAATGACTGGTCAGGCCCGCTAATTTCTACCCAGAACTCCAGAAGAGATGAGGTGTATGCTTGTTTGTTCAATGATGCTGAAGAGTTGGAGCGATTCGAGAGTTCTCCAAAGGCAATGTCTGTCGATGATTCAATATTCAAGCAGTTCTTTGACGAGCACCCACGGATAATTATTTGTGGTAGCGGAAGTAATAAATTAACTCAGGCTCTGGGTCGACCAGAAGATGTCTCTCTCGAAGACCACTTACCTATTGCTACTCACCTGGGGCCTGAACTGGATGCCGTTTTAGGCACAGGTGCCCAGCCAGCAGACATCGCTAGTTTTGAGCCTTTGTATTTAAAGCCACCGTTTGTGACCATCCCCAAAAAGCGTTCGCTACTGTGATGGCCCGGCGCTATATGCTCGAACTGGCTTACAATGGAGCTGCTTATCACGGCTGGCAGAGGCAACCTCAGTCCCTGAGTGTTCAACAGGTCTTAGAAGAAAAATTATCGTTAGTCCTCAGGCGAGATATACAAGTTCAGGGTTGCGGCCGCACAGATTCGGGCGTTCATGCCTCTGAATATTATGCACATTTTGACACAGATGTAGTTCTGCCTGCGGATTTGTTGTTTCGACTCAATAAGCTATTGCCGCCAGATATTCTCATTTACAGTATTTACCGTGTATCCAGTGAGGTTCACGCTCGATTCAGCGCCACCGAGCGAGCATACAGATATGAGTTAAGTCAACAGAAAAACCCTTTTAGCCCCGAAACCCTCACGGTTTACCCCATGCTGGGCCAGGTTGATGCAGAGCTGGTTCATGCCACCGCAGCCTTGATCCTTCAATACGAAGAATTTTTACCCTTTTGCAAGACAAAATCAGATGCTAAAACCATGCGCTGCGATTTGAGGCAGGCTGAGTGGGTTATACACGACTACAGATGGTCATTTCACATTAAATCTGATCGTTTTTTGAGGGGGATGGTCCGGCTTATAGTAGGAGCCTGCTTGCGCGTTGGTCGCAGGCAAATAGAGCTTGGTGAGGTAGATGCTGCGCTTCGAGAGCAACGCCCCATTTATGGCTCCTGGAGTGCACCACCCCATGGACTGTTTTTGACGAAAGTGCAGTATCCTGATCAATCCAGCTGGGAAGTCCTATTTTAGTCGTATTCTTATGACACTTTTTTCCGATATGTGGACCAATTTGCCTCGTACTCGGTTTGTTAGCGCCTTTTTTGAAACACTTCTTTAGCCGATACCGATGCATATTTGCAAGGAAACGCTATTTGCGCTCACATGAGAACTCTGATTTATAGCTGCTGTCTCGCTTTCGCCATTACCTTCGTGGCGATGCCCTACGTCATTGGGTTGGCGCGGAGAAGAGGTCTCATTGATCACCCAGAAGACCGATCCAGTCATACGCAGGCTACCCCATCACTCGGGGGGATTCCCATTTTTTTTGCTACAGTCTTGCCGGCTATGATTTTTGCTCCGGGGAACGAGTTTGTGCATTTGCCGTATGTCTTTTTAGCTCTTTTTCTTGTATTTATTCTCGGTGCCCTGGACGATATGCGAACACTTTCGGCTAGAGTCAAGCTGCCCGGTCAGCTGCTGGTTGCCGCTGTTCTGGTCTTGGGTGCAGATGTTAGACTTGAGAGCATGTATGGTTTGTTGGGCTTTAAAGCCCATTTTCCATATCTAGTATCAGTGGGAATCAGCATGTTTACGGTCTTGGTAATCATGAACGCTTTCAACCTTATTGATGGCATCAACGGCCTGGCTGCCGGCCTGGGTTGTCTGATTAATATCTGTTTGGGCTGCTGGTTTTATTTAAACGATCTACCTGTACTGGGCTTGCTGGCATTATCGCTGGCTGGAGCTCTGCTAGCATTTTTGCGCTACAACGTTACGCCTGCTCGAATCTTTATGGGTGATACCGGGTCATTGCTCATAGGTACGCTCACGGCCATGCTCACCATCCGTTTTATTGATTTATGCGCCGGAGGTTATCCTATGGCAGGTAGCTTTTGCTTCAATAATCCGGTAGCGATTGCGGTTGCTCTACTCATCGTCCCGCTGTTCGATACTTTGCGCGTATTCATCACGAGAATGCTAAGAGGAAAGTCACCCTTTGAGGCCGATCGCAGGCATATACACCATTTACTTATAGACTGTGGTTTGTCTCATATGACGGCAACCTCCATTCTGATGTTGGTTACGATGAGTTTCATCAGCATGGCGTTTGTACTCGATCCATATTGGGGTCTGCATAGATTGCTGGCACTTGAGATTGGACTCGCGCTGGGATTGACCTACGTGCTCCACCGGACGGTCTACAGCGAGAAGGCACGCAGGCAAAGAGCCAGGAAGAGAAAAATCTTGAGAAAATCAAATTGAGCATTGACCTATCTAATGGTATTTATCGGTGGTGGAATAGGCAGTCTTTGCCGCTATGGACTGGATCGATGGCTAAACCCTGGACTGGAGAGTGGCCAAATGCCCTGGGGCACCCTGGCGGCCAATGTACTGGCTTGTTTAGTATTGGGTGTGGGCTTTGCCTTGTTGCTGGAAAACAAATTGACAGAAGAGTGGCGCCTACTCGCTTTGACGGGCTTTTGTGGCGGCTTTTCGACTTTTTCTACCTTCAGTCTAGAGCTTATGGAAATTGGTTCGGGTACTGATCGACTTGGTTTTGCTTTGTTGTATCTATTCTTGAGTTTGGCCGGTGGAATTCTGGCCATTTGGGTCGGTCGATCTGTTATAGCCTAATTGGCTAGTGAAATTGGTCATAATTGCCAGGTTGATCCAAAAGAGGGAGCCCATTTTATCCGTCTCCAGCATATCGTTGATCAGCAAAAAAGCCACTACGATAATCTGACTGAGTACAGCGGCCATAAGTATGGCATTGTATTCTCGTAAGCGATTTATGGTTTTGGACTTACGCAGGTCGTAGGTTGTCTCCTTAAGCGCACGATCACCAGCTCCTTTTTGAGTAGATAGATTTGCCTGGATTCTGGCCAGTTCTCTTTTGATCCATTTTCTTCTGGCGTTATACGCATCCTGACTCCAGGCCAGTGGCAGCAGGAGTAGTCCCATCAAAATAATCAGGCCTGGGAAACCCTGCTCAACCAGGGTCATCAGGTAGTAATTGTGCAAACCAGACTGTTCGGGATTGTCACTTACGTAGGTGCGAAAACTGGTGACGGTATAGCTCTTATAGTAGAACCTGAAATTGCCTGGCCCCCATCCTACCCAAGGATGATAAGGTACCATGTGCCCGGCAGCTACCCACCGGTATGCACGCTCCATAGTTGAAATATCTTCCAACTTGTAGGTCGCAGAAATCAGATTGTCGAAGCGCTCATGAGAAATGGTTGTCTCGTAGTTGGGCGCGTATTCCAGGTAGTTGTTGTCTTTAACCAGATAGATGCTGCCGGCAATTGCCCCAATCAGGCCAATAGCCATTAGAGGTTTTAGCCAGGAATACCTAATGATCCAGAAAGCACCAATGGCTAATATGAGTGCGACATATGCTGCTCGGGTGTAACTAAAGTAGAGGGCTGTAATCCACAGCAAGCCAATGAATAAGAACCTGACCGTTACCTTGCCTTTCCATAGGATGTAGGTGAGCCATGGTATAAAGGCCACGATCATGCCGGCATAATTGACATGATTTCGCATGAAAGGGCTCATCGTACGAAACTGGTCCGCAAAGCTGAATCCGTAAGAGGCGTGCCGGACTAGCGTTTGCACAGCTACAAACAATAGTGGAATAAAAATGAGCCATGCCATCTTTCGAACGCGCTCTGGGCGGTCTAATAATCGGCCAGCTAAGAAATAGAAAGGGATGATGTACCAAACCTTAGCCAGCACAAACTTCCAGCTAACTACGGCCTCTGTAGCATAGATGGAAGAAAAAATAATCCAGATGAGATGCAGGATGACAAGCAGACTAATGGGATGCTTGTAAAACCAGCCGGCGTATCCGCGCCAGTAGCAAATGGCGTGAATGAAGAAATAAAGCGTGAGAATGATCATCAGAGGCTCGGTAGGTAGGTCAGTACCCAAACTTCCGAAATAGAATTCCACACTCAGAGGAAGGCAGGCGATAAGCGCCCAGAAGAATAATAGGGGCTTTGTAATCAGCAAGTAAGCGCCCAAAATTGGCAATATGCCTAGTGCCAGCCAATAAGTGTCTAGCAAGATGCCAACAACCGCTAGCAGGATGCTTCCACCTGCGGAAGTCCAAATAAGAAGATTCGCCTTGCCGGGTTGTGCACTGCTGATATTACTCATCTTCTGTCAGCCACTCTTGCCACGGATATTTTTGTCCATTATCAACGACGAGAATGGTCAATACAGCCATAAATACGACCAGTATAGTGGCGCCCAGAACAATAACCGACCGGCGTGGCCACGCTTTAATGACGGGTATGTCAGCCTGCTGAATAATGGCTAAAGCCTTCTGGTTTGATTCATAGGCAGTCTGGAATTGCTTCATCCGATCGAGGTCTCGGTTGATCTGGCTGTTGAGATTGGCCCGGTCGTAGTTGAGATTTTCGATAACAGACATGGCGCCATTGAGCAGTACGAGTTGGCTATCCAGGACCAGCTTACTTTGCAGAACGCCCTCGAGTCTGGCACCATACTTGACCACACTGTCTCTGGCTGCACGAGTACCGATTTCCTCATATGCTGATACAATGGCTTGAAGAGAAACTATTTGTTGATCTTGAGCACTAACCATTTCACCAAGAGCTTCAGATTGTGCTACGTGATTATAAATACCTGAATTCTCTCTAATGTTGGCCAGACTATCATTGAGCTCTTTAAGTTGCGCTCGCTTGATGTCTACCTGCTGGCGCAGGGTTTCCATGGTGGTGCCTTGTGCATTGCGCTGCAGTTCCCGGCTGAGAAAACCTATGCGTTCCCGCGCGGCATTGGCCATATCAGCAGATACTTGTGGAGAGGTGTCCAGGACACTGATCTCGATAGCATCGCGGGGAGTTTTGGTCACTTCATAGAGTGAGAAAAACTCACGTCGGACACTGACAGG